>CASFXY010000005.1 GCA_949298805.1 uncultured bacterium | reverse complement strand
AAACTCGTCACCAATATGCTTCATACAAAATATCCCATAATACATATCGTTGATAACTAGAATCTGTGGTTTAAATATTGCATTTATACCTCGAATTGTTCCCATTGCTCTGGCGAAATTTTTTTGTTCTCGATTATTCATAACTACTCTTATTCCGGAAAATGATGTGTTATTGCAAGAATTTATCTTCATATATTACCTCTTTATATGAACAATGATAAATATATTTTAGTTAAAATTTTTATATTTTTCAACAAGATTTTTATTCACAAACAATATTTTTTTACAATAAACCTTACCAAAATAATCAAAGCATCTGTAAATTGAAATCAAACCATTTGTCTTTTTACACGAGCTGAGACTGATGTAATTTAACGACCAAAATGATTTGTACGGATAGTTTGATTATTTTGGTATAGTCCAATTGTGCAAATATTCAAAAAATCAAAATTTTTGTAATTTTTCAGAATAGCTTTATCAATATAAAAATTTAATTATTTCTTGTAAAATCAATTACCTCTCCATCCTCTGGAATTAACAAATTATCAATATTGTTTTTATTGCTAAATTCTTTTAAATCATTTCTTGTAACCGAAAGATGGCTGACTGTATCCATATGGCTTGCAATTACTGTTGCGTTTGGAGCATTTTGCAAAATTTCTTTTACATCATCAATATTCATAATTAATCGTTCTCCATTTAAAACTGTTGCAGCACAAGCATTTATAACTATTATTTCAGGATTGAATTTCTTAACAGCTTCACTCACTTCACTACACCAAATGGTATCACCTGCTATGTATAAGGTTTTTTCATTATTTGATTTAAAAACAACCCCCATAGCATCATAAGGCATGCCAATTGACTCGCATAAAGGCTTTATGATTTCTCTTTTACCATGTTGGGTGCCTGTCTTGTATAGAGTTATCCCATTATATTCTGTTCCGGATTCCTGTATAATTTCAACATTTGTAAACCCTTTTGAAATGATGTAATCTTTGTCAATAATTGACTGTACAAATACTTTTATATTTTTATCTAATGCATTTTCAGCGAATTCATCCCAGTGGTCAGGGTGAATATGAGTAATGATAACAGCATCAACATCGACAATTTTTTCAATTTCAAAAGGCAACTCCACTCTTGGCTGGCGAATTTCGGAATTTATCGCTGTATCAAATCCCGGCATATAATCTTTAGGCATAAGCCAAGGGTCAATTAAAAACTTTGTATTATTGTATTCCACTATAATTGTTGCGTTTCTTACTTGAGTAATTTTCATAATTATATCTCCTTTAATATACATTTTATTATTTATTTTCTTTTTGACAAGTACATACTATTTAGTATAATACTTACTAAAAAGTAAATAAGGAATGTTATGGCAAAAAGAAAACAAAGTGAATATAAATGTCCTCTCGAAGTTACGATGGAAATTATAGGCGGCAAATATAAAGGAATTATTATCGGTCATTTGATTAATAAAACCTTAAGATATAATGAATTGCAAAAATTAATATCCCATGCAACTCCAAAAATGCTAATTCAACAACTTAAAGAGCTTGAGACTGATGGCATTATTAAAAGAAAACTCTACCCTGTTGTTCCGCCAAAAACGGAATATTCTCTGACAAAAAGAGGGGAAAGTCTTATCCCTGCAATTATTGAATTAAATAAATGGGGCCTGAATTATCTGAAAGAAGAAAATATTCCGTGTTTATATAAAGGGAATATAGATTAATTATTTCTGATTTATTTTAATTTACAGGTATAAGTTGCCCAAAAAATCAAACTATGTGGTTCTTTACAGCTAAAGCGCTTTTGCGTTTGATCTCATTAGCAAAACGCGGAATTGCCGTTACACGCGAGCGAGTAAGAACAAATCCCGCCTTCTTATTATTAAAAAACGGGCTAACTTTTGTTAGACCCGTTTTTATTTTGCGTGGTGTTAGAAAAAATACTCTTTTTATTTTGAATATAATTTATTATTGCTCCTTTTTCATTATCTCTAAAATTCTTTTCATATCCTCTTTGGCATACCTTTGATCAATAGGAAAAAACAATATTTTATTTCTCAAATTACTTTCCGGAAAATCTTTAGGCAAATTATTCCAATATAGCGGAATTTCTATATTATTTTTCGCAAAAAGGTTTCTGTAAAAAACATAATTATCAACCATATAAGGATAATACATCGGAACATCATCTTCATCGAGTTTAATTTGCAATTTATTTGATTTTGCTAATTCAGAGGATAAAATTCGGTAATTTTCCAATCTTTTTTCCTTTGCTTTTTGAATATCTATTGTATTAAATATTGATTTTGTTAGATTTGAAATTGTTTTAATATCTTCATCAAGCAAGATTTCCTCATTAAAACAAAAATCCTGATAACCGAAATTCATTGATACATCAAGCCTTTTCAGCAGATGAGCACATTTTTGGTAAGATGTACTTTTTTCAAATTCTTCTTCCAAAATTCTGTCACAATATAAAAGCGCACCGTCAGGAACTCCGAAAAATTTTCGTATTGAATTAAACGAAGCTATACCGTATTTGGGCATATAAAAGGCTTGAGAATTATCTATAATTATGTTTTTGTATTTTGCTGATAATTTTTTAACATTTTTTCCGCATACGCCAAAATAGTTTGTATAAAGAATATAATCCTCTTTTTCAAACTCTTTTTCCGGCATAAAATGTTCATCTATATGATAAAAATTAATCCTGCAATTTTCTTTTCTCACAGCCTGCCAGACAACAGGACAAGTATAATACGGTAGAAATATTTCTTTTATTTCATAAGCTTTTATTATATATCGCAGACAATTCCTTGCACTATTTAGAGCAATTGCATCTCTGGTATTGTCATACCGCTCGATTAATTCTAATTCAAAATATCCGCCGATTTCTTTTGCCATTTTTGTTTCTTTTTATTCTGCAACTCTTATCATCGGATATTTGTTAAACATTTTCAAGTTTTTTTTATAGTTTTTAATTCTTCTTTTGTATTCTTTAACTAATCACAAAGTATATTGATTAAAAAAAGGCGTTGTTGTTAAATAATCGTATGAAGAAATCGCAGATAATTTTATTTTTAATAACCGTTGCTTTTTTGTTTGCACTCAACAAATTCGTGATGAATGTAAACCAAAATATGCTTTATTCAATGGATACGAGTGAACTTGTAAACCATGAACAAGTTTCAAGCCAAAAGCTTTTTGATAATGTTTGGCAGACGGTTAAAAATAATTATTATGATCCTTCAATGAATCATCAATCCTGGTCAAGGTGGAAAGAGCATTATCACGGAAAAATAAAAACCGATGAAGATGCTAAGGTTGCAATAGACACAATGCTTGCAAGCCTTGATGATCCGTATTCCAAATATATGGATAAGAGAGAATATAATGACCAAAATTCTTCTATTGATTCAAAAATTACAGGTATCGGAGTTAATATTGCTTCAAATTCAGGCAAAATTGTCATCATAAACGTTATGGAAGGTACACCTGCACAAGCCGCAAATCTTCAAGCGGGCGACATTATACTTGACATTGACGGAAAAACCGTAAACGGACTTCCTTTGTCTGATGTTGCTTCTCTTGTGAAAGGCCCTGAAAATACGTTTGTACAAATGACTATTTTACGTAATAAAGATAAATTCTTGAAAAAAATTGCACGAAAAGAAATTAAAATCAAAACCGTCAAAAGCTCAATGGACAAAAACATCGGTTACATCCAGATTTCAAGCTTTCTTGGAACATCAACTCCTAATGAATTTATGGAGGCAGTTGAAAAAACAAAAGATGCAGACGGGCTTATTCTGGACTTAAGAGGAAACACTGGCGGATTACTGCCAAATGCCGTATTTATAGCAAACCTGTTTATTTCTGACGGAAACATTGTGAGTATTGTCGGCAGAAACAATTACAGATACGATATTTTTGCACAAAACACCGAATTTTTAATTGATAAACCCCTAATTGTACTTATTGACGGGGCAAGTGCTAGCGCAAGCGAAATTCTATCAGGCGCGCTTAAAGACTACAAAAAAGCCAAACTTTTAGGAACTACAACCTTCGGCAAAGGCATGGTGCAAAGGATTATGCCGCTTCCAAACGAAACAGGATTAAACCTTACAATTGCCAAATACTTAACACCCAGCGGCTCTGATATTAATAAAATCGGAATTTCTCCGGATATAGAAGTAAAATTAACCCTCGACGATATTAACAATAAAAAAGATAAACAGCTTGATACAGCCAAAACTATTCTTCAGCAAATGATTGATGCTGATTCTACAACCGCTTTAAAAAAATAGTTTTTTACTAAAATTACCCGCTTTGCTAATTTATCCTAATCTTTTTTAAAATACTATTTTTTTGTAGAAAAAAGAAAGGATTTATATTATGACAAAAAAATTCGGGTTTTTATTTATTTGTTTAACGGCATTTGCACTTGGTTATTCAATAAACAACATTGCAATTTCAGACACTGCTCCAAAAATTGCGGTTGTAGATGTTCAACAAATTGTTGCAAACTCTTCTCAAGTAAAACAGCTTAAAGCCGATCAGGAAAAGAAGCTTGCAGAAATGCAAAAAACTATTCAGCAGGCACAAAATGAAATTTCCAAAGAAAAAGATCCTGCAAAAATAACAGCTCTTGAAGAAAAATACCGCAATCAAATAAATGAACAAAAACTTGCACTGGATAAGGACTACAATGACAAACTAACCCAAATTGACACTGAAATTCGTGCCGCTGTAATTGAAAAAGCCAAAAGCCTCAATTACAACCTTGTTCTGCCTAAAAGCATGGTATTTTACGGCGGAGAAGATATAACTGACGTTATTGCAAAAGATATGAAGTAAATTTTATGCTAAAATAAGTGTGCAAAAATAAAAAAATAAAGGAGAGTACTATGAAATTTTTACACACAATGATAAGAGTAAAAGATGCCGAAAAATCAATCAAATTCTACACAGAACTTTTAAATATGAAAATAGACAAAAAGAAAAGATTAGATGATTGTGAACTTATCTTTTTAAATGACGAAGACGGAGTTTGCCAGATTGAACTTACTTACAATGACGAAAAACCCTCAGATGGTTACCAGATTGGAACAGGATTCGGACATTTTGCTTTTTCGGTTGATTCTCTTGACAAGTTTACAGAAAAACTTCATAACCTCGGTTACGAATACCTTTACGAACCGTTTGACCTAAACGGAAAAGGTACAAAAATTGCCTTTATCAAGGATCCTGACGGTTATGAAATTGAACTTATTGAAAAAGTTGTTTGGTAAAAATCTTAAATTTTAACTAAAAAAAGCCGGCTTGAATGTCGGCTTTTTTGATGATTATAACACTCTTTTGTAAATTTCTTCTATGTTTTTTAAATAAGCTTCTTTGTCAAAAATTTGGTCGATTTCTTCAACTGAGAGAAGCTTTAAGACTTCTTCATCCTTCAAAAGATTAGCCTTGAAATCGCCGTCATTTTCAAAAGCATCAAGCGCATTTCTTTGAACAATCTTGTATGCTTCTTCTCTGGTTAAGCCTTTTTCGGTTAATTCAAGCAAAACTTTTTGAGAAAAAACAATTCCTCCGAAGCGATTGGCGTTTTTGAGCATATTCTTTTCGTGGACAACAAGATTTTGAACAATTCCGTTAAAGCGGTTAAGCATAAAATCAACAAGAATTAAGCTGTCAGGGAAAATAATTCTTTCCGCAGAACTGTGAGAAATATCTCTTTCATGCCACAGTGTAATATTTTCCATTGCAGCAAGCGAATTACATCTGACAACTCGAGCCAGCCCGCAAAGATTTTCGGATAAAACGGGATTTTTCTTATGAGGCATAGCTGATGACCCCTTTTGCCCCTTTGCAAACCCTTCTTCCGCCTCTAAAACTTCTGTTCTTTGTAAGTGCCTGATTTCCGTTGCAAACTGCTCCAAAACACTTGCTATCAATGCCAATGACTGCATAAAATATGCGTGATAATCCCTTGCAATAATTTGAGTAGAAATTTTTGCAGGCTTTAACCCTAAAGATTTACAGGTTATTTTTTCAATTTCAGGAGAAATATTACTGTAAGTTCCGACAGGCCCTGAAATCTGCCCAACTCGAATTTCTTCCAGAGCATGTTCAAAATTATCTCTCTGGCGCTCTAAAATATCTATCCAATTGCAAAGCTTTACGCCGAAAGTCATAACTTCAGCGATTATTCCGTGAGAGCGGCCTATACAAATTGTCTTCTTATGCTTTTTGGCAAGCTCTTTTAATGATTTAATCGTTTCATCAAGATCTTTTTTGATAATTTTTCCGCTGTCTTGAATTTGAAGCGCAAAAGCCGTATCTATTACATCAGAACTTGTCATTCCGATATGCATGTGACGTGAAAGATCTTCTCCTAAACTTTCATTAACACAGGTTAAAAACGCAATCACATCATGTCTGACTTCTCTTTCTATCTCGTCAATCCGCTCTATATTAAACTTTGCGCGCTTTTTAATTTCTTCAAAATCTTTTTTGGGAATTTTGCCTGTCTTTGTATAAGCCTCGCAAACCGCCAATTCAACCTTCAAATAATAGTCGAATTTGGTGTTCAAATCCCAAATCTTTTTCATTTCTTCGCGTGAATATCTGTCAATCATAAGTTAATTCTATCATAAATCCTTTATCTTTACAAAGAAAGATAAGTTTCTTTTAATAACTTTGCATCCCCTTCGATATTCGGGCTTTCGCAAACCAGAGCACCTTTAACTTCAAACGCTTTCAATGCCTTTAGCAAATCCACATAATTCATATCGGATTCTTTCAGATTAAGATGCTGTCTTTCGCCTTTTGCAGTGTATTCAATCCCCGCAAGATGCCCGTGAAAGTTTTCCAGTGCATATTTTCCGATTTTATTTCCGATTGTGTCAAGAATTGAAGAAAATTCATCGTAAGTATTGTATTCCCCGCCTGTTCTAGCATGAAGGTGAGAAAAATCAACACAAGGCAATACAAACCCTTCAAACTCTTTTGACAAATTCACAATTTCTTCTAAATCACCCCACTGGGTAGCTTTTCCGGTAGTTTCAGGTCTTATCCAAATTTTAAAACTCTCTTGTTCCATCAAGTCAATAATTCGCTTAATCTGTGTTTTAACCTGATTAAAAACAACATCTTTTTCCTGCCCCAAATAAAAAGCGGCATGAAAAGTTATACTAAAAGCCCCCGTATCTCGTCCCGCAACGGCAGTTTCAAAAATTCTTGCAACACTTGCATCAACTTTTTCAGCCTCTCTTGCATTTAAATTTACATAAAACGGCGCATGTGCTGTCAAAATAAGCTTTTTATCCTCTCTCATTTTGTTAACAAGCACTCTTGTATCATCACTCATTCTAACACCATGTACAAATTCAAGCTCCATTCCGTCAAGATTCATTTCTTCCAAAATGTCAAAAGCCTTACCATATCCGCCTTTTCCTGTAATTAAAGGCATTCCAGCCGTTAAAAAATTCAACTTTTCAAATTTAAATAAGTTTTGCACAACAAACTCCCACCCAGACCGCCAAAAGTCCGATTATTAAACTCAAAATTAAATAGACGAAAACCTGCATATACTGAGCATTTTTAAGCATTTCAAACAACTCAAGCGAAAAAGTGCTGAATGTCGTAAGCCCCCCGCAAAAACCCGCAGTTAGAGCAAGTTTCAAGGGTGTATTAATCTCAGGCTTGTCAATAAAAAATGCAAACAACAAACCTAAAATAAAACACCCTATAATATTTACCGCAAAAGTTGCAACAGGAAGATTAACACTTAAATATCTGACAGCAAAAACTCCGGTCAAATACCTTAAAACAGCACCAATTCCGCCGCCTAAAAACACTGCAATTACGTTATGCATTACACCTTAACCTTTAGCAACCGTTCAACAATGTCACACGCATCCGCCACATAATTTGAACAATTTTGTTTTCTTTCCATACCCTGCAAATTTTTTGAAAGAACACGACAGCAGGTAACTTTATGTTTCTTTTTAAATTCTTCAACAATAAACGCAGCCTTTTCTCTTGCTGTATTATCATTTCCAAGCTTATTACCGCGTCCAAAATATGTTCCTGACAAAATTTGAGCCGCTGCAACCGCTCCACATACACAACCCGATGACATTCCGCCAGAAAATGATGTTGCAACTGCTAACAAAGATTCATCGCACAAACCTTCATCAATCGCCGCTTTTATAACGCTTTCACTGCAAGAATACCCGCCATTCATATAATAATCTAATGCTTTTTCTTTCATGTTTTCTCCCTGTATAATTTGGTCTTTGTTTTAAACCACACGACTAATATTTTATCTTATCTGAACAGGCATAATCAAGCAGACAAAATCATCTTCGCTGTCCGGTCTTAAAACAGTCGCTGAAAGGCTTGTATTTAAACCTATCTTAACATTGTCGCATTCCATATTCTTCAAAGCTTCCAGTACGAATTTATAATTGAAAGCAATATCCAAATCTTCACTGTTGTAGACAATATCAAGTTCTTCTTCAGATTTACCGCTATCGGGAGTGTCAGCTGAAAGCTTGAGTTTACCTTGAGTAAACGACATTTTAACAATGCTTGTTTTGTCGTTTACCATAATAGAAACCCTATCAAGTGCTGATTTCAAATCATTAACAGAAACAAGAGCTTCTTTCGGGCTTTCATCCGGAATAAGCTGATTGTATTTCGGGAACTGACCCTCCAAAAGTCTTGAAACCGTCATTGTTCTGTCGCTTTTTATTATCAACTTTGTTCTTTCTGTATAAAGTTTTACATTATCTTCTTCAATGTAAGAGCTCATCTTAATAAATTCGTTAAGAGTTTTTGACGGAATAATAAGCTGAGAAGTTCTTCCATCTTTATTTTCAATCTTTTCACGAACTCTGGCAAGTCTGTTTCCATCAGTAGAAGCGATTTCAAGAACTTCACCTGAAATATCGCAAACAATACCGGAAAGAAGGTTTGAAGTTTCATACCCGGCAGCTGCAAAACCTGCTTGTCCAACAGCTTTTGCCAAAGGTTTTACTGCAATTTCAAAACTATTTTCTTCATTCAGATCAACATTATAAACTTCCGGTGGAAATTCGTTCGCTGAAATTCCGATTATTTCAAACTTTGAGTTCTGACAGGTTATTGTAACTGAACTTTCGCCCTCTATCATTTCAAAAGTAATAAGCTTATCACCAAGCTTGGAAACTATCTCGTTGAGCGTTCTTGAAGGCAATGTAATTTTTCCTTCTTCCTCCACCTGAGCATCAACCAAAGCAACAACCGTTAAATCAAGATCAGTTGCAACAAGTTTTATTGTACCTTTGTCAATGGTTTCGATTAAAATATTCATTAACACAGGCTGCAAAGCTTTTGTGCTTGTGGCTCTTTCAACTATTTTAATCCCGTTATATAAATCTTCTTTATTTACATAGAATTTCATACCTTACTCCTTATCTTTACTCCCTTGATAAAATTATATAATAAACAGAACTTAAAGAATAAAAGGGGAAAGAAAAATAAAACAAAAATTCACGTTTCAAAGTTTTATACAAAAGAAATTATATATAATTAATTATATAAATAATAATAAACATAAATAATTGTAGTAGTAAGCAGTAAATATTTGTAGAAAACTAACGGAAACTATCTGTTTACAATGCTTTTGGTGTGTATAAAATTTTGTAGAAAACAAAACAATAAAATGTCAATAAAATCCGCAATCCTCCATTTGGAGGATACAATGTAGAAAACTCATGAGTTTTCTACAAAAAACATGAAAGTTTTCTACAAGAATTTGAACTTGTTATTCTTGTGATTAGTATATATTAATCTGCTTGACAATTGTAATATTTTATGTTATAAAAAGTGTGGGGTAAATGTATATTTATAAGTCTTGTCATACGACGAGACTTTCTTTTTCGCTATATAGTCTGCATTTCGACTGTTTTTTAATTCTTTTATTTTGTTTTGGGATATTAATTATAAAGCATGCTTTTTAAAACACAAAGATATTAAGTTTTGTAAAATTATATAATCTTTATATAATTTTTTGTCAATTATTTTGTTACAAACTTTTTTATATAAGTATAAAGAGGTATAATATATTTATGGATAAAAGAGAGTTGACGGTTATTGAAAATACTCAAAAAACAGAAGTTAAGCCTGAAAAAGAGGAGAAGAAGGTAAAACTTCAAACAAATCCTATAGTAAAAAAGTTAGCGAGATTTCATTTAGAAAAGCCCGAAACTTTCTCAGTGAAAGACTTATTTAAAAAGTAGGTAATGTATAACATTAAAAATCAGATATTTTTAAAAATGACAAAAACTCAGAAATCTGCATTATGTGGGTTTTTGCGTGCTTATGTAAAAAAGTCGCCAAATGTAGATATAGAGAAACTTTTGGACAGTTTTTTAGAGGATGAAAGATATTATTTAGAAATAAACAATCCGCATTTTGAGTTTATGGAGGAGTTTTTAGAGGTTGAAGATTTTAGGCACGAAGCATTGAGTTTTATGAGGGAATGTCGCAAATATTATGACTATAAAAAGGCTCAAGAACCCTTAATTCAGGCACAAAAAGCTTATGAGAAGAGAAAACGGGAGTTTTTAAAAGAGGTTAAAATGAGCCATGAGCTGCCGACAAAAAAGCAATTGTATTATTATGAGAGGCTTTGCAAGAAGTATAATATTGAAAAAAAAGAATTATCATCAAAACTTGAAGCAAGAGATGAAATAGATAAAATAATAAATGAACACGAAAAGGAGAATTTATATGGAATTTAACAGTATACAAGATTTTAGGAGAAATTTTACTCAAGTTTATCATTCATCAGTTGTTCCTCAGTTGGATGCATTTGAGCAAACAAAAAATCAGCTTAGAAGGAAAATAAGTATAATTTATATTGTAGGAATAATAGTAGTAGCAATAATTTTGTTTATATTTAACTTTAATTTTACGCAGGAATGTACGACGTTAATAGTATTAACAATAATGGCTTGTATTTCATTGAAAGGGTGGTTAAGCAAAAATTTTGAAAAAACATTGAAACAAACCGTAATGCCGATAATCATGAAAGCCTTCGGTAACTTTGTATGGGTAAATGCAAGTGTAATAGATAGTTACACTCTTCAAGCAACCAGACTTTTCGGCCGTTTTGATCATAAAAAGGATGATGATTGTTTTTACGGAACATATAAGGGATTAGCGATTAACATAGATGAAACCGAGCTGTATTATATAACAAGAGATTCAGACGGTCATAGTCATAAACATACTGAATTTAAAGGTGTAATAGCTCAAATTGATTTTAGTAAGAATTTTAAAGGTCATACCATAATCAGAAGACGCGGATTGTTAAACAGTAAAGTTTACGAAGAAGTGAAACTGGAAGATCCGGAATTCAGTAAAATGTATTTTGTAGACGGAAGCGACCAGATAGAATCAAGATTTATATTGACAACATCATTTATGGAAAGATTTAAGAATATAAAAAATGCATTTAATGCATCTCAAATGGAGGCCTCAATAAAAGATAACAAAATATTAATAGCCATATCGACAACCAAGGATTTATTTAAGTTAGGGAATATATCTAAACCGGTAAATGATACAAAACAATTTACGAAAATGCTGGACGAATTTGTATCAATACTTGAAATAGTAGATGAATTGAAATTAAACCAAAATATAGGGTTGTAAAATGACAACAATAAATGAAATAGTTAAAATTCTCACAGACAGCGGAATAGAACCGAACGAGGCAAATGTTGAAGTTAAATTATTGATAGAACATTTTGCAAATTACGGTTACAAAGATATAATAATGGGAAAAAAACTAACAGCCGAAAAGCTAGAAATAGTCAAAGAAAAGGCCGAATTAAGAGCAAGAACACATCAACCGATTCAGCAAATAATAGGATTAGCGGATTTTATGGGAGAAAAATTCATCGTAAACCCGTCAGTGCTGATACCGAGAGATGAAACAGAAATTCTTGTAAAACAAGCAATAGAGATAATAAATAAAAACGATTTAAAGTTAGTTTTAGATGTAGGAACAGGCTCAGGGTGCATAGCCTGCATGATAGCGAAATACACATCTTCTCAGGTAATCGGGCTTGATATATCATCCGATGCTCTAAGAACAGCACTGGACAACGCATCAAAGCTAAATTTGAATAACCGTGCGATATTTAGAAAATCAGATATATTTTCAAACGTAAAAGAGGGTGAAACCTTTGATATGATAGTTTCTAATCCGCCTTATATTCCTCCGTCGGAAAAAGAAAAAATACAGGAAGAAGTAAAATTTGATCCGGAAACAGCACTTTTTACAAAAGATGAAAAGGGTTTGGAGTTTTACGAAAAGATAACAAAAGAAGCACCAAAGGTTTTAAATAAAGGCGGATACTTAATGTATGAGCTGGGAATAGGTCAGGCGGAAGACGTAAAAAGAATAATGCAAGAAGCGGGATTTACAAAAATAGAGATACAAAAAGACCTTGCCGGAATAGACCGCATAATATACGGGGTTTACTAAAAAATAACAAATAAACATCCTGTAAAAGAATGAGAAAATTAAAGTTTTTCTTAAAAAATGCCGTAAAATAGCAAAAAACAGGAGAAAATATATGTTTAACTCAGTGAATAACCCGTTTAACAGGGCTATATCTTCGTCTACATCCTCAGACAGCGGTGGAAAGCGTCAAAAAGAAGATCCGAAAAAGGAGTTAAAGAAATATCTTGAAGAAGATGAACCGGATGAAGTAAGATTAGGCGGCATGCCGATTTTGACGGAAGATGAAATAAAATCGATGGTAAACTCTTACATTTCAAAATTAAAATCAGAGAATGAAGACAGACCGAAAGTTGTCGAAAAATTGGACAAATATTTGGAAAAGTTTGATTTGGAGAAATTTATGAAAAGAAATCCAAATCTGACAAGTCCAGATTTTTATATGGTAATGTACAACGAAACCGAAGGAATAATAAAATAAAGTTTACAAATTTTAATAAATTCTAAAGTTTTAGCCTGAAAATCCGTCAAACGACATGTACTATATTTTAGAAAGGATGGTAAGATATGGAAATTTCAGGAGTATCAGGCAGCGCCTACACATCAGCCGCAGCCTCAGTCGAAGATGAAGAAAAATTGCAAAAAACAAAAGAAGAACAAGCTTCCGAAGAATCTAAAAAGACAGAAAAGCAAGAAGGCGATAAAGTCGAATTGTCTTCAAAAGATGATGAATATTCAGAATCTGAAGTAGAAGAAAAGGTTCAGAATTATATTCAAAACATTTTGTATACGTCAAATTTAACAGAAGCATCAAAAGCACAATTACAGCAATATTTGAATACCTTTGATGTAGCAAAGTTTATTAAATCATACGGCCCGTTTAATTCAACAGCAGAAATTTCAGCCGCAATGTATGCTGTAACAGCAGGATTGATTAAGCGTCAGGAAGATAAATAGAACAATTTTCACACTTCAAATAGTTAAAGGCCCCGACATTCGGGGCTTTTTTAATAAATCGGTTATTTTTCGCTTCTTTCTCTTACCGCAAGCCTGATAGGAGAGCCGAAAAAGCCGAAAGCTTCTCTAAGTTTGTTTTCAATATATCTTTTGTAATGATCTTTCAGTAAATCGGCATTGTTAGCAAAAATTACAAAAGTCGGCGGGCAAACACCGGATTGAGTAGTGTATAAGATTTTCAAACGTTTGCCTTTAACTGTCGCCGGCGGATTAAGAGCATAAAGCTCCTTCATAACTTTATTTAAAAGCCCTGTTGAAACACGTTTTGTACATTGAGAATAAACCTCTTGAGCTTTTTCAAAAATTTGCGGTAATCTTTGGCGTGTAAGAGCCGAGATATAAATTTTAGGTGCAAATTCAAGGAAGGGAATTTCAGCGGACAATTTTTTATCGAACTGATTCATAGTATTTGATTTTTTGTCCTCGATTAAGTCCCATTTGTTAACGGCGATAATAATACCTTTTCCTGCTTCAAGTATAATAGAGGCAATTTTTTTATCCTGATCGGAAATCCCTTCTTTAGCATCAATTACAAGAAGTGCTACATTGCAATCTTTTATAGAGCGGATTGCGCGGTCAACGGCGAATTTTTCAACTCCGTATTCAACTTTAGCTTTTTTTCTGATACCTGCAGTGTCAACAATAATAAAGTCGTTGTCTTTGTATGTAATACGGCTGTCAATGCTGTCACGGGTTGTGCCTGAAACATCCGAAACGATTACTCTGTTTTCGTTTAATAAACTGTTTACGATAGAAGATTTGCCTGCATTCGGTCTTCCGACAATTGCAATTCTAATAGTATCGTCTTCTTGCTCAATAATATCATCAGAAAAATCTTCCGTAATTAAATCAAGAAGATCACCGACACCTCCGCTTCCGTGGAGAGCCGAAATTCCGACAGGATCACCGAGAGCAAGAGAGTAAAAATCATTAATCATATAAAGAGATTCAGGGTTATCAAGCTTGTTAACGGCAAGAATAACAGGTTTTCCGGATTGTCTTAAGATATTTGCAATGTCGTAATCAACAGGATTAACGCCATCTTTGCCGTCGACAAGAAAAACTATTTTGTCGGCTTCATCACAAGCGATTCTAGCCTGATCAAAAATAGAAATCATAATTTCATCTTCATCCCCCGGAACGATACCGCCGGTGTCGATAACAGTAAAGGGTTTATTTTGCCATTCGACATCGAAGTAAATTCTGTCACGAGTAACCCCCGGTTGATCGTCAACGATAGAGTTTCTTGAACCCAAAAGACGATTAACAAAGGTGGATTTGCCGACGTTAGGTCTTCCGACTATTGCAACTGTTGGTTTTCTTTCCATAAGTTAATATTATCATAAAAAAATTAAAGTTATAAAAAATATTACGTATTTAGTAAAAACAATAAAAAAACTACAAAAAGAAAGCAGATGATTAAAAACCACCTGCTTTCCAAAGGCAAACGAATAAAATTACTGTTTGGCTATAATTTGTATTGCAGCTTATAAAACGGTTAAACCTGCTTATTCACTGCAACCAAAAGCGATAGTAACGTGTTCTCTCGGGTTAACGGCAGATATTTTATATCCGCGGGGGTCAACAAGGTAAGCAAATTCGTCGCCTGTAGTTTGGAACAAGCCCATAGTTCCTGATAAAGCAGTTCTTGTGATATCAATAGGAGCTTTAACAGTTTCCCAAAGACCATCACCCAAGTTACGTGCAGCTGCACCGAATTGACCTTGGAATGCGTGTCCTAACATGTAACCTGCGTCATTAGAAACGTTTTCAACAGCGTTACCGAGGTTTGTCACAACACCGCCGACTGTACGGCCTGTTATACCGACAAGTGAACCTGCAAGAGTGAACGGCATTTCAACCAATCTTGCGACAGGGTTAACCTGTTTAGATTTGTTGACTTGAGCTTTCAGGATTTGTTTTGGCAAGTTTGTTTTGCAATCGCCGTTTTTAATTGATGTGAAGGCAAGTTTAAGAGCACCTTTATCGCATCCTGATGGTCTTATAACTTCTACAACCTGACCGGTTACTGTTGAGCCGCAAGGATAGGTTACACCGTTGATTGTAATATCTTCAAGGGTGTTAGCTCTGAAGTACTGACCGACATGTGAGGATTTTGCGGTTAATTGATCTCTCATTTTGATTTTCAAAGTCGGGATTTTAACGATTTCTTCCTGTTCAACAAAAGCGTTTTTGTTTACAGGGCAAGCAGGACAAACGTTGTTTGCGGTTTTCGGGTTTGTGTCGTAGCCTAATGCAACACGAACAGTTTGCATCATAGAAGCGATTTCGGCACGGGTTGCGTCTTTGTTCGGCATAATCATATTCGGATTAGGCATATCTTTTAAAGCGCCGTTTTGAAGTGATTTAGCGATAGGAATTCTTGCCCAATTCGGAACGCTTGCACCGTCTGCGTATTGGCTTAAGATTTCATCAGCCTTGCACTGATCTATATCGCAAGTCATACCTTTTGAAATTGAAGTTAAAGCTTCAGCTCTTGTGACGGGGTGGTTAGGTTCAAATTTTCCGTTCGGGTAGCCGGCGAGCAAATCTTCGTTAACGGCTTTAGCTATGGCAGCATTTGCCCAGTTGTTTGTCGGAACATCCGTAAATAATTTTTCGTGAGATAATCCGCAGCTGTCAAGATTGAAGCCTTTAACAAGCATTGTTGCAAATTCTGCACGTGAAATATTTCTGTTAGGTTTGAATAAACCGTCAGGATAACCGACAACGACATCGTTAATAGCTAATTTGTCGATATCGCATGATGCCCAGTAATTGTTTGGAACATCCGGAAACATACAAGTGCTTGAAGATGGAGCTGCAGCACCTGTTATTCCTTCACTTTTAATTTCGTAAGGAACAAAACTTTTTCTTATTGCATCAATTGAGTTTTCTGTTTGAATATCAATCGGGCAATTGTTTCCGTCCATAAGTTGTTCATTTCTGTCAATCGGGATTCCGTTGTGTCTTGTCGGATCTTCGTTCAGGCACGGAAGCTGAGATGCTGCACCTGTAATTTGTCCGTCTGTTGCAACTGTTACACCGCTAACATTTGATGAAAGTGTTCTTGGGGTTCCGGCAAGCGGAGTGTCTGTTGAGAAGATTGAATTGGCAGGTTGACCTACGTAGTTGTTAGTACCGTAAATTGCGTTCGGGTAACCGTAAACCTGTTTCATATCTTTTCTGTCGGGTTTGCCTGTTCCGGGGCAAACTGCGCAAGCCGGTTCCGGCGGATCATCACAGCTGATTTCGTCAGGACAGTCGCAGTCTGATTTTTTCTTTTCGCAAGGATCACACGGATCGACACACGGATCTTGTTTCTGGCATTCACAGTCAGGAAGCGCTTTTTTACACTTCGGGCAAGTTTTTGGTGCTTCGCATGGGCAAGCTGGACCTGTTACGACAGGTAAAGCTTCTTCACACGGACAAGCCGGACCTGTTACTGTTGGCATCGGCTGTTCGCATGGGCAGGCCGCCATTGCTTGATTCAAGGAACACGTTGCTATTCCAACGGCAATTGCAGCTGCCACAGTAAGTTTTTTAATAGTCATTTTTACCTCCTTGTGTTTATGAGGTTTTTCTTTGAAAAACCTCGAAAAGTTTCTTTAAAAAACAAACTTATACCTGATTATGTACTTTACTTTCTATAACTAACATTACCGTTTGCGGTGATTCGGGAAGGTAATTTCTTTTTGCTTAAAAAAAGATGTGAGATTAAACACAAAAAAACAGCCTTTTTTTAAGACTGTTTTTATCTAAAATAAATTGTTTTTATTTTTAAAATTTCTTTAACTTGGCGTAAGCCGCATCCATTGCTTTGACGCCTTGTTTGCCAAAGTCTATCGTATACATCATGCTATCTCCGACTTGTATAACTTCCTTTATATGTCCGATTCCGAGTTTGTCGTGGAATACTCTCTCTCCTTCGCTGAATACATATTCTACAACAGGGGTATTTTGTTCTTTTTCTATTTTTTCCTGCTCTTTTTGCTGCTGCTCGGCAAGCTGTTTGTTTCGTTCTTCAAGCATTCTTTTTATAGCATTGTCTTTGAAAAACTCTTTTACTTTTTCTTCGTCACGCTCTTTGTTAACTTTATTTTTTACAAGAATTGTGCGTGAAGGAGTTCTTTGAGGCTTGTTATATCCGCCGTATGAATATTTTTGCTGAGATTCGGAATTTTGATTGTTATGATTTTTGCCGCCAGAGGCAAGCCCTTTTGTCGGTGCTACAAAGCCTTTGCCAAATCCGCTTGAGGGTTTTACGTAACCGTAGCTGTCAGATTGGGCGGCTGAATAATTGAAATCTGATTTTCCGGTTTTTGCTTTTGAAACAGCATTTTGGAAAGTTGATGAGCCGCTTGAAGATCCTTCAAAAGAGGTTGTTTCAAGCAGTTGACGCGGAATTTCTTCGATAAATCTTGAGGGATTGTAGTATTTATATTCTCCCCACATTTGACGGCGTTTGGCGGATGTCAGGTAAAGTTTTTCTTCCGCTCTGGTGACACCTACATACATAAGCCGTCTTTCTTCTTCCATTTCGGACGGAATATTAAAGGTTCTTTGATGAGGAAATACACCTTCGTCACACCCTGCAAGAAATACTATCGGAAATTCCAAGCCTTTTGCGGAGTGTAATGTCATCAAGGTTACATTATTTGAAATGTTATCAAGGTTATCTGTATCCGAAACAAGGGCTACCTGTTGCAAAAATTCTCCTAAAATATTTTCGCTGTCTTCGGGAACAAATTCTCCGGCAACGTTTACCAATTCCTGCAAGTTCTCAATGTCTGCTTCGCTCTCAGGAGTGTTTTGCGATTGAAGCTCTGCCAAATATCCTGTTTTTTCTATTACAAGAGTTACAAATTCCTGCAATGTGTAATCTTTTTGAACTTCTTTGAATTTTTTAATCAATTCCGCAAATTCTTTTATTTTTGTGCGGGTTCGGGTTGGAATTTCTTCGTTTTCGTCAATTCTTTCGCCTGCTTCAAACAAAGAAATGTCAAATTTGTCGGCATAATCTTGAAGATTTTTTACTGTCGTTTCGCCGATTGCACGTTTCGGAACGTTTACGATTCTTCTGAAACTTTGGCTGTCGTCTGTGTTATAGATAAGTTTTAAGTAAGCTATAATATCTTTGATTTCTTTTCTGTCGTAGAATTTTAAACCGCCATAGATTCTGTAAGGAACGGCTGCTGCCATGCAGGCTTCTTCTAAGGCACGAGATTGGGAGTTTGTCCTATATAAAATCGCAAATCGGTTGTAATCCCCGCCTGCATCTTGTTTAATCCTGCTTACAATAAAGTTTGCCTCGTCTGCTTCGTCTTGCGCTTCGTAATAGTCTATTTTTTCGCCTTCACCTTTGTTTGAATACAGAACTTTATCTACACGTTCCGTATTATTTTCGATTATTGCGTTTGCAACATTCAGAATATTTGCGGTTGAGCGGTAGTTTTGTTCAAGCTTGATTACTTTTGTGTTTTTGAAGTCCTTCTGGAAATTCAAAATAATAGTGTAATCCGCTCCTCGCCAGCTGTAAATTGACTGGTCAACATCGCCTACAACACATAATGAACGTTCTTCAGGAACTTCTGTTTGATTGTTTGTGTAAAGCATTTTGACTAATCTGTACTGCGCAAGGTTGGTGTCCTGATACTCGTCTACAAGAATATGCTTAAATCTGTTGAAGTAATATTCCCTTACCTGTGCGTTTTGCTCAAGAAGTTTTACCGTAAGCATTAGCATATCGTCAAAATCTATTGCATTATTGTTGTTTAGGGTATTTTCATATTCTTCGTAAATTGATGCGATTTTTTGGGATTTGAAATCTCTTGCAAAGGTTGCATAAGTATAAGCATCCTGCATTTTGTTCTTTGCGTTTGAAATAATTGTTTTTACAAGCTTTGGCGCATAAACTTTATCGTCAAGGTTAAGCTTTTTTATTGCCTGCTTAATTACCGCAGTGCTGTCGGTTTCGTCGTAAATAGAGAAGTTTTTGTCTAATCTTTTGCCGGATTGGAAGTTGTAATTATCTATGTTTTCTCTCAAAATTCTTCCGCAAATCCCGTGAAATGTCCCAACCCACATATATTTAACGGTGTTTTCACCTAAAATATTTCCGAGTCGTTCTTTCATTTCTTTTGCGGCTTTGTTGGTAAATGTTACGGCTAAAATGTCCTTAGGACGCACTCCCTGACGCACAAGATACGCAATCCTTGTAGTCAGAACTTTTGTCTTGCCGCTGCCGGCTCCTGCCAGTATCAATAGCGGACCTTTGACCGTTTGAACAGCCTCTTTCTGCTCCTTGTTAAGATTCTCAAGTAGATTTTCCATACTCCCCTATTCCCAAAATTAAATTTTTGTGTTATAATCAGCATACTTGAAAAAAATATTTATTGCAATTGTGATTTTATACAGAAGGTAGGAAAAATGGCAGATGTAGAAGAAATTTTATTGGACGCAGGCGAAAAAAGCAATGATGAACAACCCTCGATTATGGTGCCGATTGATGATATGGATACCGTGAAAGTTGATTCTCCTAATACAGTTGATGAATTAGCTCAAGAACTTGCGACAATAAGACAGTCTGCTAAAAAAATTGCTATTATCGGCAGCCGTAACCTTCCGATTACACATCAGCAAATGATTGAAACCCTTGCAACCGCTCTTGTTCGTCAGGGTAATACAATTATTACTTCCGGAGGTTCCTCAGGTACTAACGCCGCTGCTATTAGAGGCGCTATGAAGGCTAACCCCGATAAATTAAAGGTTATTCTTCCCCAAACTATCGGACAACAGCCCAGCGACGTGCAAGATCAGCTTATCGGGGTTCCGAATATCATTGAACACGCTGATCGAGCTATGATGACTTTGGCTGATGCTTCAAGAGTATGCAACAGAGAAATTATCGACGATTGCAACCAGTTGATATGCTTCCTCTCTCATACAAGTAAAACCCTTCATAATGCAGTTCAGTACGCTGAAGAAGGTCATAAAGTTATTACGGTTTTCTATTTAGACTAGACAGAGTTTTACGGTTCTGTTTGTATATAAGGACAAGTTTTCAGCAGGGTTAAAGTTCAACCAGGCTTGTCTGTTTATTGGCGGATTGGTAAATCCGGCCTGCCAGCTGTTGTATTTCGTTGAATGTTAAATTGGAACCTTGCTTTTAATCAGTTTTATATCTTTTCAAATTCAAGTAAAAACTCAGCCGGTGTCTGCTCAAAGACAGATGCAATATCTTTAATAATGTTAATTTTAATCCCCTGTTTCTGGTTTTCAATTCTTGAAAGAATTGCAGGATCAATCCCTGCAGTATTTGCAAGTTTATTTAAAGATAAACCTGCTTTTTCTCTTTTAAGTTTTATAAATTTTCCAAGGTTATCATATTGCATTATTGTTATTATGCAATACAATAAATATAAAATCATTGAGATTTCTCAATGAAAATTAAATAAATTATTTTGGAGAAATTTATGACAGAAAGTATTACAGGAACCGCCTACGAAGAAATTAAAAAAAGATACAAACGGTTTTTTGACGTAAATTATCTTAAATTAAGATCTTTCAGTTATGTTCAGAAGAGGATTTTTACAGATTTCGGTCCGCAGTATGTTGTGTCTGTTCTTATGTTTCAGCTTGCGGCTGAAGTCGCGCTGTTTATCAAATATTCTCCTGAAATTTTCGATAAATACTCACGTCAGGATAGAAATGACCTGAAAAATTTCCTCAAAAACATGCGGCAGGTAACTTCGCACATAAACAAAATAAACATTGCTCTTGACAACATAAGCGGATTAATTGAAAAAGGTATGTAGTTTGTCGGTATAAGGCTGCGTTGATAATAGAAATATATGACGTTTCTGCGCATCTCCGGCGGGGTTGAAATTTAAGAAAAATAAGTTATAATAAAAAATAAGGGCGGAGCAAGTTCCACCTTGCCCCTTTTAAAGCCCTGTCAGAGTAGTTTAAGCGCTAATATAATAAGTAATATTATTATTAGCGCTTTTTCGCTTATCGCGAAAGTCACTCTTATCACCTCCTTTCCTGAAAAGTTTGACAAATTTATAGTTTGCGCTTTCCGGAAAAGTTAATGTGAATCAGGGCTTGCCCTACGGTGTTATTATACAGAAATTTAATCTCAAGGTCAAATATTTCGGAAATATTATTAAATTTCACGGGCGGGTTTAGTCAATAGAAATTATTTTAAAAATACTCTCAAAACTCTGGTTGTAAATTGATTTATCATGTCAGCTTCAGCAGAATTCTGTTTTATGTCGATAATATCGTCTATTGTATTGTTGTATTCTAATACGTCATTTTCAGGAGTGATAATAATTTTTTTTATAATTTCTCGGTTTGCCTCTTCTGAAATAAGCAAATTGTTGCCTTCACTGCTTATGCTGATTTTATATCTTTTATCTTTAGTCTGCAAAACAGGAGTGGTATCCGGCGGAAATTTGCAGATACAATCCTCATTTAATGCAATCCCGTTTCGTTGGATACCGGAAAGTTTTTCTCTGATATTCAGGACATATTTTGTGTTGTCGTTGTTAAGAATCTGACCGCCGAAGGCTGGAAACTGTTTAAACGTAATATTCATTAATTTAATACCTGTATTTATATATTACACCAATATTCGGGAATGACAAATTTTTTTTCTGTGGTATAATTTATTTTATGGTCGATGACTTAATCAAACAACTTACGGGCAAAAATAAACAGGAATATGAAGCCGCTGCAGCTCATTTGGTTAACGAAGCCGATGAGGAAATGTTTAAGGCTCTTGTTGAAAAAGACGATTTTTTGTTCGATTTTGTTAAGCAAAATGTCGCTGAAAGAATTGCAAATGTTTTAAATGAAAATAATTACAAGAATCTTTTGTCGTTTTTAAAGTATTATTCGCCGTCTTATGAGGATGTTATTATCTCAACCCTTGTCAAATTTGCTGATGAAGATTTGACGGACAGAATGCTTGAGATTTTTGAAAACGGTACAAATTCCGAAAAAACTTATTGCGCCAAGTTTTTTACTTATATTCAAGATCCTTTGTCGATAGATCTTTTAAGAGAAAATGCCAAAACAGATGATGAATTTTTGAATGCCAACTGTGCAGCAGCTCTTGGGGCAATGAAGGAGGAAACTTCTTATAACAATGCTATTTCAAATTTAAAATCTGAGGATGAGTTTGAACAGCTTAAAGCAGTTAAGTTTTTGACGGCTTACGGAAACCAAGATGCGCTTTATCCGATTATTGAGGCGATGAAAAATTCTACAATGTCTGAAAATATTGCCGCTGAAATTCCTTATTTGACAGATATTTTCGCAATAATTGAAAATGATCTTGAAAACGGGCTTTTAATTTTAAACAATATTATTAACGGTTTTGGCGAAATTATTCCGCTTTCTTCCGTATTTGATTATGAGATGTACGAGATTTTTGAACGATTAATGGTGCATGCAGACGACAGCAAAACCGCTGTTGTGCTTTTGAATGCAAATGAAAAATTCGATACTCTGACTGAAAATGATGAATATCTTTACGATGAAGATAAAGATACCAAAAAAGAAATTCTTGATATTAACAAGCTTTTGAGTCATATAAATAAAAAAGAGCTTTTATGTTTTGTAAATCAAGAGCTTAACGAAAATAGTCCGTTTGTTTATACGGCACTTGATTTTGCGCAGGATATGTATGCGGTCAGACAACTTTTAAAATGCAACAACCAAACGATTATCGTAAAAACCGCTGAAATTCTTAAAGCTAATAACGAATTGGATGATACTTCCCGTCAGGTTGCGTTGTTGAAGATTACCGACGAAAATATTAAATCTATTATTCGTGCGCTTTAATTTCTTCAAAGTCAGGTTTATACTTGTTTAATTAAAAAAATACAACTTCTGCAAAAATGTCGGAAGTTGTATTTTTAAGTTTGTACTGAATTGTGCTTTTCAACTATTTTTTCTGACCGTTAAAGGCTTTTAAGCCGAGGAATTTTGCGGCAGAACCGAGTTTTTCTTCAATTCTTAATAACTGGTTGTATTTTGCAATTCTGTCAGAACGTGACATTGAGCCTGTTTTAATCTGTCCGCTGTTTACGGCAACAGAAAGATCTGCGATAAATGAATCTTCTGTTTCACCTGATCTGTGCGAAATGATTGACGTGTAGCCGGCAGCATGCGCCATTGAAATTGCATCTAAGGTTTCTGATAAAGTTCCGATTTGGTTAACTTTTATCAAAATTGAGTTTGCAACATGTCTTCTGATACCTTCTGCAAGGCGGCGGGTGTTTGTGACAAATAGGTCGTCACCCACAAGCTGGCATCTGCTTCCGAGTTCTCTTGTAAGCATTTCCCAACCGTCCCAGTCCTGCTCTGCCATGCCGTCTTCTATTGATATAATCGGATATTTGTCAACCCATTCTTTCAAAAATCCCGCCATTTCAGAGTTGTTTAATTCTTTATTCTCGCCTTTCAGTTTGTAAATTCCGTTTTCGTAAAATTCGCTTGAAGCAACGTCAAGACAAATTTTAACCTGATCGGTTGTGTAGCCTGCTTTTTGAATAGCTTCGATAATAACTTCAACACCTTCTGCGTTTGAATTCAAGTTAGGTGCAAATCCGCCCTCATCTCCGACAGATGTCGCAAGCCCTTTTGATTTGAGAATAGATTTTAAAGTATGGAAAACTTCCGCACCCATCTGAACGGCATGTTTAAAGCTTTCAGCGCCGACAGGTGCTATCATAAATTCCTGAAAATCTATATTGTTATCGGCATGCGCCCCGCCGTTAATTATGTTCATCATAGGAACTGGCAAAGTCAAAGCATTAATTCCGCCCAAGTATCTGTATAATGACATTTCATAAGCCATTGATGCCGCTTTCGCACAGGCAAGAGATACTCCTAAAATAGCATTAGCACCAAGTTTTGATTTGTTTTCCGTTCCGTCCATGTCAATCATAAAGGTGTCAATTTCCTTTTGATGAGTGGCTTTTTCACCGATTAACTCAGGAGCGATTATGTTGTTGATATTGTTTACGGCCTTCATTACGCTCTTTCCGCCGTAAATGTGCTTGTCTCCGTCACGAAGTTCCAATGCCTCAAAAATTCCGGTTGAAGCTCCTGACGGAACAGCTGCTCGTCCTATAACTCCTCCTGATAATTTAACATCGACTTCTACCGTCGGGTTTCCGCGTGAATCCAAAATCTGACGTGCTACAATATCTTCAATAAATGTTGACATATTTCTCTCCTTTTACACTTTTGACCTGCTTGTATTTTGACATAAAATCCGTTATTCTTCAAGTGACTTTTCCGTTAATTTGAATTTTTCTGCAAAAATAAGTTTTTTTATATTGATTAAGTATCCGATAAATACCACAACGGATGCCGTAACCCAAGCGATAGGTCCGGCATAGAAAATTCCGAAATAATTGAACTTAACCGCCAGATAAACCGCTGCAAAAGCTCTTATCATTAATTCCGTAAATGACGAAATTAAAGGGATTAAAGGTCTTCCCATTCCCTGAAGTGCATTTCTGAATACGAAAATTTGCGCCAAGAAGAAATAAAATATAGTACTTATTAAAAGATAATCGTGTGCAATTTTGATTACGGAGGTTTTGTCGCTTCCGATAAATATTCCGACGATATCTGTACCCCAATATCTCATAACAACTGCCATTAAAAGACTTAAGATAAGATTAATCATAGAAGTTTTTAAAACCCCGTATCTGATACGGTTAATATTTCCGGCACCGAAATTCTGCGCAACAAAAGCAGAAACAGCTACTCCAAATGATATCATCGGAAGAGTTGCAATCTGTTCAATTCTTAAAGCTGCCGTAAATGCCGCTATTACATCAGCTCCGAAAGTATTGCAGACACTTTGGATTATCAAAATACTTATCCCGAGTACAGAAAACTGTAATGCCATCGGAAGTCCGACATTTAAATGTTCCAAAATAAAATCCATATCTTCTTTTCTGTTTTCTTTTTTAAACAGCCAGTCATTTTTCGCTAAATGCAATATAGGAAAACGTTTTTTAATATATAACAAGCATAAAATAACGGAAAAAGCTTGTGATATGACTACGGCAATTGCAGATCCCGGAACTCCCATCTTAAATTTCATAATAAATAAAAGTGCCAATAAAACATTTAAAACCGATGCAACAATCAGAAAATACAAAGGAGTTTTGCTGTCACCCAGCGCTCTTAAAATACTTGCCAAAAGGTTATAATAGTTTGCAGTCAAAAGCCCGCCGACACAAATTTGAATGTACCAGTAAGCATCAGTAAAAATTTCCTCAGGTACATTCATCATAAAAAGTATCGGCTTCATAAGCACAATAAACAAAATAGAGAAAAACACCGTAAATACCGTGCTTAAGATCGTAGAAACCGCAACGGATCTTCTGACGCCGCAAACGTCACCGGCTCCGAATTTTTGCCCCGTAATCACTGCAAAACCGTTTGTCATGCCTGCAATAGCAAACATAATCAGGAAAAATAAAGGCGCAACAGCCCCGACAGAAGCTAAAGCCTTAACTCCCAAAAGTCTTCCGACAATTACAATATCTGCCAGATTATACAACTGTTGAAAAACGTTGCCAATTAATAGCGGAATTGAAAACAACAGTATAAGTTTAATTGCAGGTCCTTTTGTTAAATCTTTAATCATAATATTTACACGGATATTTTCTAATATTATAAATCAAAAATTTTTATTTGATTATTTTATAAAGTTGATATAACAATCTTAAATTTTTGTCATTGGATTTTATTTCATCAATTAATTCTTCTCGGATAGCAGAAATATTTTTTTGATGTTCAAAATCAAATAAATCCTTTGGTGAAACACCTAATACCTCTGCAAGCCGACCGATTTTTTCAGCTCTTATAAAACTTTTTCCACACTCGATTTTACTTAAATTTCTTTCTGCAATATCAATTTTTTCAGCAAGTTCTTCTTGTGAAAGTCTTTTTTTTATTCGTAATTCTTTTATTTTTTTACCAAATAAAGTTTTTATATCATCCATAATATCACTCAAAACAAAATATAGTAAAAATTGATTTTTTAATTAACGATATAAAACATACTTTGTCAATTGACAAAGTATATAAAAAATTGTATTATATGATGTAATAAATTGTTTTTAATAAATTTAAAGGATATAAGAGATGGTAGATAGTGATATTAAAAAATTAGGTTTTACTATGGCCGAAGTTTTGATAACTTTGGGAATAATCGGTATTGTTGCAGCAATGACAATACCTCAAGTAATAAATGGTTATAAAGAAAGAGAGTACATAGCAAAATTAAAAAAATTTTATACAATAATTAATCAAACAATGATGATGGCAGTAGAAGATAATGGAGAAATAGAGAATTGGGGATTAGAACAAGCAGGTAATTCGGCAGACCCTTCTGAAGAACAAATTGAAAAAAATAAAATAACAAGAGAAAGATTTTTTGATATAATAACGCCATATTTAAAAGTATTATACAGATGTAATGACAGAGAAAAAGAATGCCCTACTTATGCTCGTAAATCTCTTGATGGAACTGAATTTGGTAAATTTACAGAAAGATTAGTTTTAGCAGATGGAACAACGATTGTTGGAGTAACGATTTTATCTCCGACTTGTGAATTAGAATATGGAACATCTAAAGCTTTGAAAAATGTTTGCGGAGAATTTTTGATTGATTTAAACGGTTCTAAACCGCCAAACAAAACCGGTGAAGATGTATTTCTTTTTTATTATACTAAATATGGTGTTATACCTTGTGGTATGTCTGAAATAACAAAGTCATACCTTACATTTGAGTCAATGTGCAATAAATCTGTATCGGATAAATTAAATGGATATGCTTGTACTGCTTGGGTTATATTTAATGAAAATATGGATTATTTGCATTGTACTGATTTGTCATGGAGCGGAAAGAAAAAGTGTAAGTAAAAAGTAATAAATAAAAACACTTGAAAATAAAAATTCTTTATGCAAAAATGAAACCTGTCAGTTAAAATTTATTAGTACTGACAGGTAAAAATTTAATAAGGCTGGGTAGCTCAGTTGGTGAGAGCGCACGGCTCATACCCGTGAGGTCGAGAGTTCGAATCTCTCCCCAGCTATTATAAAAAAGAGTTTCAGGTTAATGAAACTCTTTTTTATTTTAATTTGTAAATCCAAATATTTATGCTTTATTGTTTTTAAAGTATTCTACAACCGCATCGGTCATACATTCTGCATAATCTTCCATTAATTCTGGATTTTTCATTCTTTCTCTTCCTTTGGGGGATACCATAAAGGCAACTTCCCATAAAATGCTCGGTTTGTTTTGTATTTTTTCCATTGTTCTTAAAACATCATAATTCGCTTGTTTAGATTGTGCGTAATCGGGTTTTCCCTCAAAGATGAAGTTGTCTTTCTCAGCTATTGTTTCATTTTGAGGAATCCATTTGTCAAATTTATTCTCCATAATTTGAGCTAATTTTTTACTTTGAGTTTGTTTTGCATAGTATATTTGAGTTCTGTCTTGTGTTGCTTTGTCGTGTGAATTTACGTGTACGGAGATGAACATGTCTGCTTTATTGCTTGATTTTTTAAGTTCTGACATAATCAAACGTCTGTGACCTTGTAAAAATATAACTTTTGCACCTTTTGCGCATAATTCATCTTTTAATCTCATTCCATTGTCATAGTTTATTAACCATTCATCTTCAAGTCCTTTTAAACCGATAGTTCCTACATCAATGCCGCCTTGAGAGTACCCGTGGCCTGCGTTGATGATAATCGTTTTTCCGCTGAGAGGGCCTGATTTTGTCGGGTTAAATTCGGCTCTTGTTGCGACCACTTTGCCGTTTATTTTGCGTTTTTGTTTTAAAAGATTTCTGTTATCAAGTTTTACTACTCCGCTCATATTAACAATTTCAGTGGTTGTGTTGGTTGTTTTATCTACGGTAATCTTCTTTTTGTCAGGTGAAATCGCAAAGTCACTGTCGTTGTAGATGACTTTTATCTTTTGTCCGGGCGAAATTACACCGTTTTTATCAAGATTGTTGAGCTTGATTAAGTCTTCAAGCTTTACTCCGACACGTTTTGAGATTGCATATAAGGTGTCTTTCGGTTTTACTGTGTATATAAAACCCGGAATTTCAAGCATTTGACCTTCATTGATTTTGTCTGCGTCTACAATGTTGTTGACGTCTTTTAAAATTTCAACTGTCAAACCGAATTTTTTAGCTATTCTGAATAAATTTTCACCTTTTTTAACTTTATAACCAAGTTTCTGGATGTTAAGAACCTGTCCTTCGGAAATTTGATTTTTGTCTTTGATATTGTTGTTTGCGCATAAAATATTATCGTCAATGTCGTATTGTCTTGATATTTTCCAAATGGTTTCACCTTTTTGTACGGTGTGTTCTCCGGTTATCGTATAAAGATCTCCGTCTTGGGTAATCTTAACATTTTTACTGTCCAGCATTTTCTGTAATTTTGATTGATCTTCATCACTCATATTAGATAACAAGTCTTTATTTTCAGTTCTGCTGCATCCTGAAAATAAGTTTAAGAAGCCTAAGATGAAGGCTCCGAATGATAATAAAAGTCCGGGGAAAGCTTTACCTAATTTTTGCCAAAATCCCTCTTTTGTGGTTTCTGTTTTTTCTTTTGTTTCTTTTGTTTCAACAGAAGCTTCTTCAGAGCTTTTCAATTTTGTTCCGACTGTTATCATTTTTGTTTCATTAGTTTTAGCTGTTGTGTTTGTTTGTGTATCAACTGCTGCTGAAGATTGTGTTTTTGCTCCATTTGCCAAAGCAGTATCCGTCAATATTAACGGTATAATATCTTCTCCTTTTCCTATTTTTTCCGTAATTTCTTTTTGTGCTTTTAAATTGCTGAGCGGCGGAACGTTTAATTCTGTTCCGAGAATTATGCTGTCAGGGTTGCGGTTTGCTTTTTTGAATTCTTCGTAAAATTCTTTGAAGGTAATGTTTCCTTTGTCTTCTATACTGTTATAAGCATCCTGTGCAACTGCATATAAGCCTTTTCCTTTGTATTTATCCGTTACTTTTATTTTTGTGGATTCCGCACTTCTGGGTTTTATTGAAATTTTACCTGTTTTATAGTTTTCATAGATTTTGTCAAGTTCAACTGTCGGAATATGGTTGTTTTTATGACAGTTTAATGCTTTTATGTAAAATTTATCTATAACTTTTTTGGCTTCTTCAAGTTCTTTGCCTTTCAAATCTCTTGTTGCAAGAATCATTCTGTTGAAGCTGCGTCTGTATAAACCCGCATTTTCTTCTTTTTTAGCGTTTGTTTTTCCTGAGTATACATAATCAAGGTTGTCGATTACGGTTGAATAATCCTTGTTTTTTAAGGCATTCATAAGAGTTTTGTTTTGGCTGATTTTTGAAAGTCCTTTGTTGTAGCAAAGGTCAATTAAACCTTCTTTGATTGAATTAGGAAGATTTTCGTAAGTTTTTTTGCCAATTCTTGCGTTAAGAAGTCTTTTTACTTCTCCTGCGTATTGTTCAATGGTTTCACCAAGATGTTTGTATGCTGTTTCTTGTGTGCGGGGTTTGTTTGTCAGCTCGCCAAATCCGCAGGTATAATTGTTATAAGTATCTTTATAAGGTGTTGTTACTGCTTCATAATAATAGTAGTTGTCACCTTCATAGTATTTCAAAAGGTCTATAAGATGGGTTTGTGCGTGCTGAATGGCAGTATTATCATCTTTTAATACTGTCGGTTTATACGGCGCAATCCCTGTGTTTTGGGTTATATTATATAAAATTGCTCTCGTGTTTTCATCCCAAAATGTCGGGGTTGATTGTGTTTTCTGGGCTTTGGGAGTTGTTGCAAAAACGACGGGTTTTGTTTTTTTCGTTTTTGTCGATGTAACTTTTTTATCTTTATCTGTTTCTTCTAATCCCAATAATGTATTATTTGATATGGTTATGGTTAACATATTTAACTCCCAAATATTTAATATCCCCTGTGTATATATAAAGTATTTAATTTAATAAAGATTGATATTTTTTTTGATTGAATTTAATATTTGTTTACATTTAAGGTTTATTAGAATAAAATTGTATTGTAAGACAGACAGTTTGAGTGATTTAATAAGATTATGAAGAATTTGGCAGTTGATGCATTGAGGAATGTACCTTTATTAAACAAATATTATACACATCCCGAAATGAGAGCAAAAGCAGTAGTAGTGCTTGGGAGTTCAAAAACAACCGAACCGTTGATGAAATATATGGATTTATGCTCTAAAACCACAAAAGATTTGGTGAATCAGGGTTATAATATTGTAACAGGCTGCGGCACAAGAGGAATTATGGGGGCTGCATATAATGCGGCAAGGGAAAGTTCGGCTTTGAATTTAAAAGGAAAACCTGTTCAAAACCTTAGTATAGTTGTAAACCCGCTTTGGGGTGATGAAAACCTTGAGGATTGTCTGCTTATCGGAAAAGCGGGTTCGGAATCCGAAAGGATAGTTAAATTTACAAAAGTTGCGGATAATTTTGTTATTTTTCCGGGCGGGACAACTACTTTTCAGGAGGCTGCAACTTTGATTCGGCTTAATGTTCACTCATTAGAAAGCGGGGTTAAAAAGATTGTGCTTGTCGGAAAGGAGTTTTTCGCAGGATTAAAACAGCAATACGAAAATATGGCAAATATGGGACTTTTGAGTAAAAAACCTGAGGAAATTTTTAAGATTTTGTCTGAAAAACAAGAGATTGTTAATGAAATAGTGAAGAAATAACAATAAAGGCGCGGATTTGTTTACAAATCCGCGCAGCTCTTTGATAAAAAAATGATTTTACTATTATTTTAACTGATTGTATTCTTTATCGGAAACCTTTTCAAGCCATTCTGTCGTGCCGCCTTCCGAAGGAACTTCCACTGCAAGATGACTAAACCAGCTATTTGGTGCGGCACCATGCCAGTGTTTAACTTCAGGGCTAATGTTTACAACATCTCCTGCTTTAAGTTCTTGTGCAGGTTTTCCCCATTCCTGATAGTAGCCTCTTCCTTGTACTACAATTAAAATTTGACCGCCTTTATGATGTATATGCCAGTCGTTGCGGCATCCGGGTTCAAAGGTTACGTTTGCAATTTTTACACCTTCTGTTGTCAGCGGATTTAGATAGCTTTGCCCGACAAAATATTTTGCGTAAGCCGTATTCGCTTCTCCTGTTGCAAACATTTCATTTTTCGGTGCGCTTGCTATTTCAAGAATTTCAGCGATTTGGTCGTCTTTAAGCCCTGTGTTTTTGCCCATTTGTATATGAGAATTAAGCTGAGATTCCGTACCTTTCATTGAGGCAAGAGCTGAAATAGTCGCAATTTCTCTCTCCTTATGGGTTAGAACTCCCCTTGCAAATATGTCTGCAAAAAGATGTTCCTTTAAATACTGATCAATTGCAGGCGCAAATTCAAATAACTTGCCTGTCACGTGATCTCCTGTTAATTCAACTTGAATTTTGTCACCGTATGCAAATTTGTCTGTGCCGGAAGGCAAAACTTTTCCTTCTTCTCCTGTTTTGTCGTTTTTGTCTTTGCGTTCTTCCGTAACCTTCATAAAGGCTGAAAGCCCGTTCAAGCTTCTTGGAAAGCCGCAGTATGCATAAAGTTGAACCAGAATTTCTTTTATTTCATTTACCGTTAAACCGTTGTCTAAGCCTGTATTTAACTCTCTTTCAAGGCTTTTAATATCTCCGGCTGCCGTGTAAGATGAAATTTTTGCAATGCTTGCTTCTTTTTTATTTAATGCTTCTTTCGACATACAAAATCCTCCTGTACATAAATTTATTGCCAGTAATAATAATGTTACGCTTAAAATTCTTCTTAAATTCATAAGTTTCTCCTTTAATTTATTAAAATTTTAACATCTGATAGCAGCTCTCAGTCAAGATTTGGTTTGGCGGGCAATTTACATATTTGAAAGTTTGTAAAAAGAAAAGTATTATTTAATCAGACAGAAAATATTTTAGGGAGATTTTACATGGATACGCAAATTTTAAGCAAAATGTCATACGGGGTTTATGTAGTTTCGTCCGTGTGCGGGGATAAACCTGAAGGATGTATCGTAAATAGTGCAATTCAGGTTACTTATGATACGATTGCCGTAAGTGTTCATCATTCAAATTTTACCCACAAATGTATAGATGAGTCCGGAAAATTTGCTTTATCAATTCTCGGAGTTGATACGGATGAAAATGTTATTCCTGTTTTCGGGTTTCAGTCCGGAAAAAATGTCGATAAATTTCAAAATTTTAAGTATAAAATAGTTAACGGGCTTCCGATTCTTGAAGATACAATCGGATACATCGTTTGTCAGGTAATCGGAAAATTGGAAACCGATACCCATACGATATTTTTAGGTAAAATAATTGATACTAAAATGCTTAAAGAGGATATTCCGATGACTTATGCATACTATCATGCCGTCAAAAAAGGTTTAAGCCCTAAAAATGCCCCGACTTACAGGGAAGAAAAACCTCAAAATAAACTTGCTTACCGCTGTAAAATCTGCGGATATATTTATGAAGGCGATATTACAAAAGAACCTGATACTTATGTTTGTCCGATTTGCAAAAAAGGTAAAGAGTTTTTTGAGAAAATTTAGTTTTATTTAAAGTTTTAATTTTTTGTAAACAAAAGCTGTAAACTTTGGTTTATGATAAAATAAGTACATGTTTGAAGAGAGAATTCAAGTTAAATATTCTGAAATGGATTATAAACAGGCTGTAAAGCCTTCGGCAATATTAAACTTTTTTCAGGATATGGCAAGCAAAAACGCTGAAAATTTAGGGTTTGGATATTCTTTTATTACAAAGAAAAATCTTGCCTGGTTTTTACTTAAATACAGAATAGAATTTGTGAAATATCCCGCAGAGGTTTGTAATCTGACTTTAAAAACACAACCGAGAGGATATAATAAGATTTTTGCATTTCGTAATTTTGAAATATGCAACGGGCAGGAATTACTTGCAAGAGCTTCCAGCTGCTGGGCTTTAGTGAATACCGCAACCGGCAAAATGGCAAATATCGGTGAAGCGCTTGAATTTAACCCCGGTATGCCGCCATATCAAAAACAAAATGAAGATTTGGATTTTGAAAAAATTTCAATACCACAGAAAATTGATGTTGAATCGGTTTTTGAGATTAGATACGACGATATAGATGTTAATTGTCATGCAAATAACTGCAATTATATAATTTGGGCATTAGAGCCTTTGGGGTTTGATTTCAGAAGCTCGCATTGTATAAAGACAATGGATATAATATTTAAAAAAGAGATTAAATATGGCAGTAAAGTTCTGTCACAAGTAGAAATAATTAATGAAACCAATACTTTGCATATATTGAAAAATGCCGATACAGGTGAAGAATTGTGCTTAATTAATATAATTTGGAGTTAAAAATAAATGATAACGATAGTAAAAGTTGAAAAAAAAGATATAAAAGAGCTTGCAGCACTTGCAAAAGAAATATGGTTTGAGTATTGGGATTCTCTTCTGACGCTTGGTCAGATATATTATATGGTTAATAAATTTCAATCTGAAATTGCGATTAATGAACAAATTGAACACGAAAATTATTCATATTATTTTATATTGGAAAACGGTGTTAAAATAGGATATTTTGGAGTAGCGCCGCAGGAAGATTATTTGTTTTTATCAAAAATTTATATATCGAAAAACTCTCGTTATAAAGGTTTTGGGCATATAGCTTTTGAAATAATTAAAAAAATTGCTCTAAATAACGATTTAAATAAAATTCATCTTACCGTTAACAAGCAAAACATAAAGACAATTCAAATATATGAAAAATGGGGATTTAAAATATTACATCCTTTAGTTACAAATATCGGAAACGGTTATCAAATGGATGATTATTTGATGGAATATGAAATAAAAGAGGAAGAAGATTAATGTTTAAAGTAGTTGCAATAAACGGAAGTCCCAGAGAGGGCGGGAATACGGAAATAATGCTAAATGCGGCATTAGAACCTTTAAAAGAAGCTGGAGTTGAAACAAAAATTATACAGGTAGGCGGGAAAAACATTCATGGCTGCCGCGGCTGCTGGGCTTGCGGTAAAACTGCAAACAGAAAATGTGTTTTTAATGATGATATAGTGAATGATATTTTAGAGGACTTGTTCAGTGCAGACGCAATAATTTTCGGAACCCCTTCATATTACGGCAATATGACTCCCGAATTAAAAGCCCTGATTGACAGAGCGGGAATTGTAGCTTCTGCAAACGGCAAATTATTCAGACATAAAGTCGGGGCTGCCGTTATTGCCGAAAGAAGAGGGGGCGGAAGTTTTATTCAGGCAAGCATTCACGAAATGATGCTTATGAATGAAATGATAATCCCGGGTTCTACCTATTGGAACTTCGGTTTTGGGCGCAATAAAGGTGAAGTCAGCGAAGATGCCGAGGCTATGGCTAATATGAAAAATCTTGGTGAAAATATCCTTATGCTTATTCAAAAATTGAATGCTTAAATCCTTAGCCCTTGTCGGATTTTGTTATTTCAAAAATTCAAGGATATCAGAAGGTTTGTGAGCTATTAATTTTGCACCGTTGGCTTTGAGGAATTTTTCGTCTTTATATCCCCAGACAACGCTTATACAATCTAAACCGCTGTTTTTTGCGGTTTCGATATCAACTTCGGAATCTCCTATGTAAAAAGTTTTATTTTTGTCACAATCTAAAACTTTCATAGCCTTTAAAACACTGTCAGGGTAAGGTTTTTTTCTAATCCCTTCAGCTTCCGATTCTCCAATCGCAAGTTCAACTTTATCGTTAAAATAATTTTTGCACAATTCTTTTACTGCCAAATCAAATTTGTTTGAAACAACTCCGATTTTATATCCCCGAAGTTTCAAATCTTCAAGCATTTCTAAAATCCCGTCAAAAGGTTTTGTTTTATTGTACATGTTTAATGCATAATGCTCTTTAAAACAATTTAAACAACTGTCAAAATCCTTGTTTTTATCACCATCGGGCAAGGCGCGTTCCATCAAAAGCCGAACGCCGTTACCAACAAAAACCCGAATTTCTTCTAAAGTTCTTTTGGGGTATCCGAATTTTTCAAGTGCAAAATTTACACTGTCTTTCAAATCTTCAAGCGTGTATAAAAGTGTTCCGTCTAAATCAAAAATTGCACCCTTTTCCATAACAAAATTATTATAAAATATAAAACTCAATAAGTGAATAAAAAATTTATTCTTTGTATTTTCTTTTCATAATAACTTTGCCGTTTTCGTCATAGCCGTTTTCTCTAACCCAGTGTGCAATAAGTTTTCCTGCCGGATTAAATATAAAAGTTTCTGCTTTCGAAACTCTAAGACTCATATTAACAAGCTTTCCTTCAGTGTCGTATTTGTAAGCCTTAAACGGATATTCTGCCCGATCTTTAACCTCAATATGAGTTAGAATTCCTTCTTCTGAATAATACCAGACGTTTAAAGGGTTGTCTTTATACATAACCGCATAGGAATTGTCTGAAAATAACGCTAAAACTCTATCCGTTAAAGTTATGTTTGCTTTTAAAAGTGCTGTCCGATTTTCTTTGTAATTTTCATCGGCAATGTGTGTCAGAATTGTTAACCCGTCAGGCTCAGGAAGTTCTTCTTTTAAAAGAGCTCCTCTTGCTTCCTCCGTTGTATATTGAACTCCGCCTGTCAAAACTTTTTCAGCATTTGCAGGAAGTACTGTTAATAAAGTTAAAAATAAAATAACCAAAAATCTTTTCATTACAATTAATTTTAATAATCAAAACAGATTTTGTCAAATTTCAAAAAATAATCTTTTAATAACCTGTGTGTGTAATGTTTTTTTTACAGATAAATATTATAAGTAATTTAAGAGAGAGAAAAAAATGAAAATTTATCCCGTAAATCAAGTACACAAAAACACATTTAAAGGTAAAAATTTTACGACAAAAAAACTTCAATCTAACACAAAAGATTTTTTTGAAGCGGCGGGTGTTGTCTGCGTAACAAGTATTCCAATGTTTTTATATCTTTTGGCGTATCATTTGTATGAAAAACATATTAAAAAAAGAAAATAACTTAAAAAAAAGACCTTGCAAAAATATGCAAAGTCTTTAATTTTATAAATATCAATGTAAGTTATTAACTATACGCAAGCAAATTCTTTGTTTTCAGAATTTACGCTGCAGAAATTGTAATCAGAACCATTTTGTTCATAATATCTGCGACCGTCAATAACAAGTTCGTTGCACTGATTTAAAGTTGTTAATGAAAGGTTTTTAGCAACTTTAGAGTCTACAATAAGCGTATTTACGTGGAAGTTTTTCGGCAACTGTTCAATTTTAGTTCCTGAAATGTTGAATACGTTAGTTCTGATTTCAGTGTTTAATTTTTCAACAGTTGATTTTTCCATGTTTAACCAGCCTGTGTAAATGTGTTCAGGCAATTTTTTAACTTTTGCACCAGCCATATTAACGCGGTCTGCATCAATAGGAGTTGCAAAATTTTTGATTTCAGCGCCTGTCATATTGATTTCTTGGCTAACCCAGCCGATAGTCAATTTGTCAATAACGCATTTTGAAAGGTTTAAGTTACCTTCAATGTTTCCAAGTTCCAAATGTTTGATTGTGCAACCTGACAAGTCTAAATCACCGCCGTTATAGTTGCTGAGAATTTGTTCGTAGTCTTTTTTCATAATTAACCTCCTTGTTAAGTAAGTGATTTAAATATAGTTTAGTTTTTTTTTAATGACATCCTCTATATAAATGTTTTTTTATTTTCATTAAAATTTTTTATCTTTTTTGAATTTTATATTGATAATTTAACATCAAGTTTTTAAAAAGAAAATTTTTTAAAAAAAGTTAATAAAAATTTTAAATATAATATTGGTGTTAATTCTTGATTTACTTGAATTTTATTAAATTAAAAAAATGAAAATTTTTTAATTTTTTTTTGCAATTTTTTTATAAAATTATTTTAAATTTTTAAATTTGAATTTAAGTAAAAAAAATAAAAAAGAAAAAATAATTTAAAAAGGATAAAAAATTAAATATAAATTTATGTAAATAACTTTATTTTTTATTTTTTTTATATTAAAATTAATTAAAATTTTAAGCGTTTTTTTGTTGGAAAAAAAATATAATCAAAACAGGTCTTGTTGTAGAATAGCTAAAAACAAAATATTTGTTTTAAATAAAATAGAGTGTGGAAATAAGCATTAGGGTAAAAAAATGAAGGTCTTAGGAGTTAATTTAAACAACAACAGTAAAAGTAACATTTCAATGAAGCAACACATGGTAATAGCACCGCCGAGCAAAGCAGAAATTTTTTATAGTGAACACAAAGCAATAACTTATTCTTCGGCAGTACTAGCGGCAGGATTAGGAGTAATTTATGCATCTAAAGGTCGTCCGGTTTCAAAACTTGCAAAGTCCATAGCGTCATCAATGGGCAAACTTTCTGACACTCAGGTTAATCCCAATCGTTTATCCTGTATTATGAGCGGGGAAGAACTGTTAAAAATGCTGCCGAGATTAAAAAAGGCAAGTTATGAAGCGACGGCGGATAATATGAAAAAAGGTGTGTATAGAGCTGACTTGCACAGCCATTCAAACTATTCTGACGGTGTCGGATTAGTAAAAAATCTTCTTGATGATGCAACAGATTATGCGGATTTTCTTTATTCAAAAACAAAAAACAAATTTATATATGCCCTAACAGACCATGATACCGTAAATGGCTTACAAGAAGCAATGACGATAATATCCGGTAATCCTGTAAGATATAAAAATCTTGATTTTGTACCGGCAATAGAGGTAAGTTTTGCCCATAGCGCCCCGAAATCAGGTAATGAATGCGAAGTATCCGAACTTTTGGTTTACGGTATTAATCCGTATTCTCCTAAAATAAATGAATTTTTAGGTAAAATTCATCAAAAAAGATCAAATATGTTAAATAATTTTATAAATGAAGCAAAAAATATAAATTCACTAGCAAAATTTTCCGTTGAGGAGTTTTCTAAATACTATGAATATGAAAAATACGGAAATATGATGAATCTTCACTGGAGGGCTTATCATTATGTCCAAACGAAGCATGCCGTAACAAAATATGCACATAATACTCATCAGGATCCGGAAGCTTTGTACAGACAAATAATGGAAGACTCCAAAGGGGCATCGGTCGGAATGTTGCATGACAAGGGTAAATTGCCGATGGATATAGGAGAATCAGAGGATTTTCAGGCCATATTCAAAAAATATGCTCCGCACTTTGAAAACGGTAAACTTATAGCTCCAAGTGAAAATACTTTTGAAGAAGTAATAGAAGCATTTAAAGATGAAAAAGGGATATTTATGGCATTTGCCCATCCGGCTTATTTTGCAGAAAGGGTTGAAAATCCTAAAGAAACTTTGAAATATTTTATAGAAAATTCAAAAGGATTAATAAAAGCAAGTGAATCTTTCCATCAGGCTTATGATACACGAATTAAACCCGATGTTGCGGAATCACTCCAAAAACAGACCGAAAAGCTTGGACTTTTGAACCTTGGCGGGCAGGACAATCACAAAGGAAAATTATTTGAAATTACAATATAAGGTGGAAGAATGAATATTACATTAACTAATAACATTTACTTTAACAAATACGGAAATATAAATAATACAACAAAACCAAATTCAAATTTATATATTAACAATAAAAATTTAATAAAAAAAGACACATTTGAAAAACAAGCAAATATTGAAAATAAACAAAATATATCATTTACCGGTGTAACTCGTGCGCTTAGTCAAGTTAAGATAAGATCATTGGATGATGCGATAAAACAATGGGAAAAATTGAGATATGCACCATATTATGAAGCATTGGATGATTTTAAGTATCCTGAAAACAAGATAATACGTGCGCAGAACTTTGAGTTTTTAGATAAATTAACGCCTGAGATGAAAAAAGGTTTTGTAAATCATTTTGAACAGGTAACGGGATTTCCGAATCTTGTTACGGTATCGGAAAGAATTGAAAATGAGTTTGTTAATCGAGTTTACGAAGCGGCGGAAAGAGTTGCGGGTGGCGTAAAGATAATAGCTGCAGGATATGATCCGACTTGTTCTGTTGCTTTAAGAAGGGCTTTTCCCGGAAGCGGTTTGAATAAATCCTTTGTAGTTTTGCGTAATGCATCTTCTCTTTCCGATACGGAAGTTGTAAATCATTTTAAAGGAAATCTTTGGTTCAATACAGATCAGAGGATTTTGAGTTTAAATAAGGCGGATAATTTCCCAGAAGTATACACAATGGAGCAGGTTCATCATTGTCTTGATAAAATGGATGAAAGAGCAAAAGAGTTGTGGTTTGCAGATGGGGTTAAAACTTACATGAAGGACATGCTTGAATATGAAACTGATCCATTAAGAGGCGGTTATTTCAACATAAATTTAACCAGAGTTTTGCCCGGAAACGGTGTTACAAAAGAATTTGCAAAGAATTTTGCATATTTTATAGAATCAGTTCGTGACGGTAAAAATCTGATAAATAACAAAAGTTATTATAATACGTTATATTATGCAATCAGGTTGTCGGAATTTGGTCAATACACGAATGTTTCAAGAATAAGTGCTCATAACAGACTTATATCTACGGGACAAGAACCTATTAAAGCAAAGTTACAATTAAGAGAAGCTTTGGCAGGGGAATATTCACAGATGAATCCGGACGAAAAATTTGAGCTTGTCAAAGACATAATCAAAGCTGTTTCGAAAGACAACGACAATCCGAAATTCACAAAATATTTTGAAAATGATCCGGCTGAAAATGAGCAGTATGCAAAATTGAACAGAGTTTTGGTTGAATAATAAAATTACATTTGATTCACATAGAACATAACATTTTTAGCCCATTGACTACTTGCAGATTTAGCGCAATACTTGCCTGATTGAGCAATGGCATCAACTGTTGTCAGATGTTCATTAATTCTTCTGTTAATTATTCTAGCCATATCATCAATACATTTTTCGACGCTGTCAAAATCTTTAAGTCCGCTGCTTAGCATAATTCCGCCGATATTGTTTTTCTTAACGGCGGCTTTAGAAGTTCCTCTGCCTGATTCCTGCATAGCGATAGCGACAAGAAATGTTGGGTTAACGTTATATTTTTTGCCGGCATCAATGAAAGCTTGTCCTTTTCCATAGAAGGGATTATTTTTTTTAGTTCCGTTTTTTTTAGGAATAAGTTTTTCGATAAAATAATCAAGTTCTTCTGCTGTGCCGGGGTATTCTGAGCGTAAAAATTCGGAATTTTTGTTAAATTTATTTTTCGGATCCAGAGATAATTTGCTTAAAGGATAGGGATAAGTATTTTCTTCAATTTTAATAGGAACTCCTGCGAATTTCGGAAGTTCAAAACGGGATAAACTAAATATTTCCGGTTCTGCTTTTAAAAGACTTTGAGCACGTCCTGAAATTGGGGCAATAGATTCTGCTACTACCATTGTTACAGGAACAACTTTTTTAATTGTCGTCTTATTTACTTTTTCTTTAATTATTTTTTGCGGGGTGAATTTTTTCAAATTCATACGACTATAGCGCACGCACGCTTCAATTCGGGTTAAATGCATATTCTATAAATCCTTATGGTTTTTTCCAGATATATTCTTTAAAAAACAAAAAAAAATTTCAAGTCTTTAATATAAAGATTATCTTAATTTTTTACAATATATTTTTGAAGGAGAAGTTTTTTTAATGCTTTTGCGTAAATTGCATTCGGTTCGATTTCGAGTAATTTTTCAAGATATTCAAGAGCTTTGTGATATTCACCGAGTTTTTTTTGAGCGGCGGCCATGGCAAATAGGGCATCAACGAATTTCGGATCAAGTTCAAGTGCTTTTTCCAAATCTTTGACGGCATTTTTGATGTTTGGATTTTCGATATCTTTACGGCTGAGGATTATATTTGCGCGGTTGTAATAAGCATCTGTCATCTTGTCATTAAGTTGAATTGTTTTTGTGTAATCAAGCATTGCGTCGTTATATTTTTCTAAAGCCTGATTTGCAACTGCTCTGTAAAAATATGAAATATCCCAATCGTTTTTAAGTTCTATTGATTTGTTAATTTTTTTTATTGCATCTGAAAATTTGTTATTATTTATATCTGAAATTCCTTCATCAAGATAAGTTTTGTAATCGTCCATGTTTTCCTCTTTGTTTTAGTATGGTCTTAGTGAAGTTAAAAATAAAAATCCGATAATTGTTAAAGATATCGTAAATGTTATTAGCATTACAATACCGAATACGGGAATTTTTGATTTGGTTTTGGATTTTGCGGGTTTTGATTTTTGTTTTTGATTTTTTTTAGTTGTTTGAACTTTTTTTTGAGGAAGTTCTTTGGGTTTTGTTTTTTTATATTGAATTTTTTTCTCGTTGTATCTTTCGGCAAGCGATTTATTTTTTTTGCCTGTGACAAGAAGCTCTGTATCGTATTGCATTCTTAATAATTTGTCGCTCGGGCCGTTTTTGTAGACAGAATAACTGATTGCAACTTCAAAAGCTCTTTGAAGACATTCTAAGGCTGTGATACCGTCTTTTTTAACTGTTGAGGAATGGGTAGATTTGTTGCCTTTTCTTTTTAAAAAATACAAATCATCCAGAAATTCTTTTTCTTGCGGATTCCCTTCGGCTTTGTCTTTGAGTGTGGCAAGCATATCGTCGAAAGTTTCTTCAGAAGTTCTTCTGTTTCCGAGAACATCTTTGCAGACATTTTCGGCAAACCTTCTTGTCTGTGTCATACACTGTTCAAAATATTCGTCACGATAAAGCTTTTCGGCTTCCGTGATTATATCAAAAAGGTTTTTATCGGTACTTTTTAGAAAATCAAAATTTGTTGCCATCCTCAATCTCCGAAAATTATTATCACGTAAAAATATTTTTGCGGCAAGTATTGATTTTATTTTGTTTTTACGGTCAAAATGGTTGTGTAGCAATGTAATTTTAAGGTGGTAAATATGGAATTTAGTGTAAATGAAAAATGTATTCACTGCGGAAAATGTGTGAAGGATTGTCTTAGTAAAGCTTTAAAATTTGATGAAAATAAAATTCCGGTTTTGGATGAAAGCAAATGCAAAAAATGTCAGCATTGTATGGCGGTTTGTCCGGTCGGGGCATTATCAATTATGGGCAAAAACCCTGAAGATTCCGATTTGCCGAATAATTTGCCGGACGGTGAACAGGTTTTAAATTTGATTAAAAACAGAAGAAGTGACAGGCACTACAAGCGTGAAAATCTTGATAAGGAAACAATAGAAAAATTAAAAAATATGCTTAATTGGGTTCCGACGGGCGTAAACGATCACAGACTTCATTTTTCATTTATTGATGATGTCGATGTTATGGATGAATTTAGGGATTACGCAAACGGAAAGCTCTTAAGAATTCTTTCTTGCTGCGACAAAAGAAATATTATTTTAAACGGAATTACATCTCCTGTAATCAATTTTGCGACTAAAAAATTTGAGCGATATAAAGATGCTTTTTTGAAAGGAGAAGATATAATCTTTAGAGGCGCACCTCACATGGTTGTGGTGTCAACTCCTGCCGATGCGCCTTGTGCTGCAATAGATCCGATTATTGCATTATCTTATTTTGAACTTTATGCACAGAGTATGGGGATCGGAACTTGCTGGTGCGGATTAGCTTATGCTGTTTTAAGAATTTTTCCTGAACTTTGTGATCATCTTGAAATTCCTGAAAATTACAAAGTCGGATATGTGATGCTTTTTGGGCCGAAGGATGTGAATTATCCTCGTGCAACACAGCCCGAAAACTGTCAGATGGTTTCTGTTAAAAAAGGAATAAAAAATTCGACTTTAAAATCAAAAATTAAAAGATATATAAGACACTTAGTGTAAAATCTTTTTATGTTAATATATTATTGGCTAAATAAAAATTAAAAGGAGAGTACAAAATGACTCAGGCATGTATTTGTAAATCAGGTTTAACCTGTGATTTCTTCGGTTTTGATTTTTCAAAATACGAAGGTAATGTATCAAAATTTGTTGGAGAATTTTCAAAAAGAGCAAACCAAAAAGGTCAGTTTCTTAATTGGGTAAATCTTCCGCAAGAACAGATTAAAAGAGTTGATGAAATTTATACACTTGCAGAAAAATTAAAAGCACAAACAGGCTGCGAAAGACTCAGCGTTATGGGTATCGGCGGTTCAAAGCATACTGTTGAACATATGTTAAGCATTAACGGCTTGAATATTTGCCAGGATAAAATTGCTTTTTATTCAGACGTTGATTCTGCAAGTTTTGAAAGATTTTTATACAGAATGGGCAACAAGGTTACTTCATCAAACTATATGATTGCTTCAAAATCAGGTTCAACTTTTGAAACAAAAGACGGATTTTTGAGAATACAGCAAATGTTGATTGATGAATACAAAGCTCAAGGCCAATCACAAGAAGAAGCTGAAAAATTGGCAGCTAAACATTTTATCGCAGTTACCGATGCTAATAAAGAAAAAAGCGAATTGAGAAGAACTTCTAACGAAAACGGCTGGCTTGGTGATTTGTACATCCACGATGATGTCGGCGGAAGATTTTCTGCTTTTGACGATCACGCTTTGTTTACTTTGGCTTATGCAGGCATGAAAAAAGAAGATATGGTTAAAATGCTTTCTGCTGCGCAAGAAGTTTCTAAAATTTCACTTTCAAGTGATTTTGAAAACAATATCGCATTAAAAGAAGGTATTTTCTGGGCAGATGCAAAATTGAGCGGAATTGAAGCTTCAGTTCATCAATATATGGGTTCAATTTTTGAAAACACAGTTTACTGGCACGCTCAAATGCAGAATGAATCCGTAAAAGATACTTTAAAACAAGTTGCAAAAGTTCCTGATGCAATGCACCACAGTGCGGAAGCTCATTTTAATCCTGCAAACAAGCTTGTTTTTGCGCTTACTGTTCCGAATGATAACGGCGAATGCAAAGAAAATGCTGAAAGTTACATCGGCGCACTTTGCAAATCTTATGAAGTATCAGGCGCATTTTTCTGTGAACATATCGACACTCTTAAAATGGGCTTAACTCCTGAAGCTGCGGGCGCTATGACTCAACTAAGAGCTTATGCGACCGTTTATCAGGAAATCGTTGAAAAAATTACCAAAGGAATCGCTTTTCCTGAAGTTCTTGACAGCGTTCTTCAGCCGCACGTTGAATTCTACAAAAAGAATTTGAAAGGCGGAGTTGTTGTTCCTGGCAGAGTTTCAAAATAGTATAAGCTTTTTCGATTTTGCCGGATTGAAAATTTTTTAACAGCAAGATTTGATAGCTTGAAATATGTAAAAAACACCGTTTTGTGAATAAATAGCAAAATGGTGTTTTTATTTTAGAAGTTATTTTTTTGCTCAAAATATGTTATAATATAGGCATAGATTTATTGGGAGTTATGAAAAATGCTTGATTATGACGGTTTGCTTAAAAAAATTCCGAAAGTCAAAAAACTGCTTGACGATGGTTCAAATCATATTCTTTACCATTATACAAAGCCCGAAAAGCTTTTGAGTATTCTTGAATCAGGCACAATTAGGTTTTCTAATGCGCTTTATCTTAATGACAAAGAGGAAGTTACGTATTCGTATAAGCTTATCGGAAATCTTATTGACGAAATGCCTGAGCTTAACAAAGAATTGTTTTCAAAAATTAAAGAGCATTTTTATAAAAAATACAAAAATATTATTGACGGTCAGGACAATTTTAATAACAAATCCGAATATTATACAATTTCATTTTCGACAGAAAGTGATAACCTGACGCTTTGGAACAATTATTCTAAAGGACAGACTTACACAGGCTACAATATCGGATTTTGCAAAAAAGATCTTATTGCCGATATGGAAAAACAAGGATTTCATTCTGTCTACGGCAACGTAATCTATTCTAAAGAAACCCAGATGACTATTTTGAAGCTTATTTTTGAAAAATGGAATAAGGAATTTGAAAAAATAGCTTGCGCTAAAATTACGCCGAAAATCCTCGAAAAACAACAGGATATTCTTTTTGAACTTGCAGATATTTTGAGTATAGTCAGTTTGTTCTTTAAAAATCCGTATTTTAAAGATGAAAAAGAATATCGTATTATTTTTATAAGTAATTACAGTTCAAATTCTTACAGACAGACGAAAATCTTTGAGAAAAACGGGCTTTTTATTCCTTATATTGAATATAAATTCTTGAAAAAAACAGTAAATTCAATAAATATCGGGCCGACTCTGGATGAAAATATTTTCTACACAAGCACTTGCCGTATGTTGTCGAATTTCGGATATGACAAGAAAACAATTAATCGGTCTAAAATTCCTTTGAGATACTAAAATTTTTCGCTAAACTTTTTTATCTAATTGAATTTTGAACAAATTTTTGCTGTTTCTGTAAAAAATTCTGCTTATCAATTTGTCGGCATCGCTTCCGAAATTGTTTTTGATAGCTTGTTTTATGTTTTGAATATTCTCATTATAAGCATTCGGCTGTTTAAGAGCTTTTTCTCCGAAAACTCCCAAAGGTGCGTCTGTTCCAAATAACAAGCGTTCTGTTTTATCGCCTTTTGAAGTGTTTAAAAGTCTGCGGATTGCTTCTATAACATGCGGTTTTTCAGGATTTGCCCAGTCTACCCAGGCTAAATCGGCATAAAGTTTTGCATCTCCGTTTTCAATAGAATTGATAAGAGTGTTAATTCCCGCTTTATGAGATTTTTCTCCGCCTAAGCCCATGTGACCTAATATTACAGGAACTTTCGGAAACTGTCTTGCAGTTGCGTAAATCCGTTTTGGATCAGAAACCCCGCCTCTTACAATACTTCCGTTATCTTTGCTTACAACTTCACAGTGAAACAAGCAGGGTTTATTATATTGTTCTGCAAGCTTCATATACGGAATATAACGAATATCGTCTGCCGGTATGTTTAAGCAGGCAGGATGAAATTTTAAGCCTTTTATTAAATCAGGATATGTCTTTAATAACAATTCTATATTCTCAACACACCCAAACCCAGGCTGGCATACAACCAGCGGAATAAGTTTATCATTTTTTAAACATTCTTTGAGTAAAATAAGATTCCCTTGAATTTCATTTTTATAAGGTTGTGCTTTATGGTTATTTATAATGCAGTCCAAATTCGATATTATAACTTTTTCGAGCTTATCTTTTCCGTTGTTGTATCTTTTATGGAAAATTTCTAAAACATCATTTGTCAAAAATTTGTCGTTAATCCATTTCCCGCAATGAGTGTGTGAGTCTATAATTTTGCCGTTGAAACTTTGATAGTTATGTGTTTTAGTTTGTGTATTATTTATAATCATTTGTTTAAAAATCCCTTGTGTTTGTTTTATGTTTATTTTGAAAAATCGTAAAAAAATTTTTTTACATTAATTATTAGTATTTTTAATAAAAATTAATGTTTTAATGTAAAAGTTACAAAGATTTTAATCGTAAAAATAAGAAAATTACTTTATTTTAAATATGTTTATGCTATTTTTTCCAATTTATTATTCTTAACTTCCAATTTGTCGGAATTGTTTTTCTTTTTTAAATCAACCTTTGAATTTTGTTCAAAACCGAGGCTTCTCATTATCGGATGTAAAATATGATTGCTGAGTTCCGATGCAATCCAGGCTAGGCTTATTACTGTTCCTGTCAGATTGCTTAATTCAATAACACCCTTCGGAAGCGGAAACTGGGGCGGTTTTTCATCATTTAAGAGATGTTCTTTTAAGGTTAATTTGTCATTTTCATTTGCTTTTAATGTGTCGGAAATTTTCGGTAAAAGCTTATGATTTTTACGTTCCTTGATGTCCATTTTGGAAAGTTTTGCGTAATTCAAAAACTCATTTGCATCTTTAAATTTAGGAAAATCCTTATCACCTTTCAGAATTTTTTGAGCTAATTTAAATCCGTATTTTTGGAAAATAAACGGAATCATTGTAAGATAAATTGCTACGCATAAAGTTTGGTACAAACCTTCTTTAGTTGCGGCATATTTTCGAGTATTTATATCAACCTTTTTATCCATCATAATCGCAGCGGGTCTTCCGGTTGCTTTGAAGAAGGATTCTGTTGTGACGGTGTATTTTGTGTTGTTTGCAAAGTTTACAAACTGCGGATTTAGAAGGACGTTAGCTATTTTATCAAGCATTACACACCTCCTATTTTCATTCCGGAATTATAAAAACTATTGAAATTGTAAGGGTTTATTGTTTTATAATTTCCGAAATTTACGGATTTGACGGGTTGAGAGGGTTTAATTACAGCCGAAGCCGGTTTTTGGGATGGATTATTTTTTTTGCCCGTAAAAAAGTTCAATAAAGGTTTTGTTGTCATATTGCAAATCCCGGGGATAATAAATAATGCCGTTATACTTACCGTAATCAAGGATAATGTGGATTTCATTTTGGGTAATTTTTTTAAATGGTTAGTTTTTTTTGCCAGATGATAGGCAAGTTTTTCGACAACGGCATCTGTTGCAAGATAAGAAACGAATGCAACAGCACCGGTTAAGCCTTCTCTAAATGCAGTGTAAACTCTTGAATCCCTCTCCTGCTTTTTGTCCATCATAGTAAATGTCGGGCGTAAAATCCCTTTAGACACCGCAATAGTTAAAGCTCCGTATAAAGCTTTGTTATTTTTCCCAAGCGACATGCATAAATCTTTGAACTTTTTTTGAAAAGGGGTATTCATATAAAAATCACCATTCTAATTCTAAATAGTAAAATAAGTTTGTAAAATGTTTTTTTAATTCGGTGCAATATTCCTTAATATTATATACACAACTTTTAAATCTATTTTTTATTTATTTCTACAATATGAATGCAAAATTTTTGGAATTTATTATATATCTAAAATTTAAGTTCTATTTAACAAATTAAACACTAAAATTTTTTGTTGCATTTGACTGTCTCAACATGTTTTCCATTGTCTCAAAATCCTTGTAATGCTTTGTGCAACACCTTCATCACTCGTTTTGAGACAGAAGTCAAGTGTTAACTCTTTAATTTGTATATTTGAGCAACAAATTTATAATATTGCTCTTTTTTTATACAAAATTCATCGTTCCCATCTGGAAGAGTTATTATCGCTATAGCTTTTTTACAATCCTTAAAATCAGAGTCATCTGATGTAAATGAAAAATTGTCGTATTGTTGTCCATTATATTCAAAAGATATTTTCACTCTTAGATTTGGAGAAAAAGCAGATTGATAGATATGAAATTTGATATTTTCTATTATATGCAAGGAAATTGATTTATTTATTTTATTATACAATTCTTTTGTTAAATATTCATTTGTATTTAAATAAATATAATCTTCATTAGAAATAAATTCCTTAAGTTGTCTGAAAATATTTATTCGCTCATTTTGTTCAATATCAAGTTTTACAAATTTTTTAGTTTCATCAATTATCCAATTTTCAGGTTGATTTATATTATATTGTTTCCCTATAAAATTTATTTCTGCTATATCAAGTAAATTAACTGTTTTATTATTGTTATATTTTAGATGGTTTGTAGTCAAAGAAAAATGTATGCTTTTATCAGACGTTACTAAGCGTATAAGTTCAAAATTATCAATATCAAATCCCACTACACATCTTGCATTATGTTTAAAAGATTTAGTTAATATTAATATCCTTTTTTTCATAATTTATAAATGTTTAACCTCAACTTTATTAAATTGCTTTTTTAAATATTCAGCTAATAATCGTCTATGACAATTTTGGGGTAATGGTTCAGAACATAGTAAACAAACATTATTATAATTTTTAATATCATTTTTAAAAATCTGTTCAATTTTTCTTGATTCAATTAATTTACGATATTTTATTTCGTATTCTAGCCAAGATATTTTATTTTTTTTATAATCATCTAAAATATCTTTAGTTGGTGCATATTTTATATTATGAATATAATCAGCATCAACAATAGTCTTCAAAAAATACTGTAAATCTTTAGATTTAGTAAAACCTGCTAACTGTGATACATTATTTAGTCTTACATCAATAAGACACTCAACATTGTTTTCTTTTAATATTTGAAAAAATTTTTCAGCACTTTTTTGTGCAAACCCAATAGTAAATATTATCATCTATGCAACTAATTCCTTCTTGAATCCAATTTTTTCATTTTGTTTTTGATAAGCTTCTTCTACATATTCATTAAAAGTTTTATGTTCAAACAAACTCAGTTGCTGTCTATTAGGGAAATATAAATCAACTAGTTGTTTTTCAATATCTTCTTGGGTTTTTGTACTACCATCAGCCAGTATGTGTTTTATTTTATAACCATGATTTTTAAAACCTCTTGCTACCATTATTGTACGATGACACATTATAGGATCTTTTTCAGCACACATTAGTACAAATTTATATCCAAGATTGATACCTTGGTCAATTTTATCAATTCCTGAATAAAAGATATTACTTTTTATAAATTTATTAAAATTTAAATAACCATTTTCGTAATATTCAATATTTTCTTGTCTTGCACCAAATTCCTTTGCATAATTACGATATATTATATTATTTTGTTTTAAATATGGATTTAAATAAGAATTTGAATACATTTGATAAAATTCAGAGGCTACAGGAACTGAACGAACATCAATTAAAACATTAATGTGATATTCTTTTAATTGGTTAAGAAAATCATCAATATTAGCGAAAGCAGAATACCCAATTGTATAGATTAGTCTATCCATATCGACATTTTACAATATTTGTGAAAAAAATTAAAGGTTTTGCGATATTAAATTTAAGAAATATGACATTAAAATCTCATTGATAATTTGATGCATCTCAATTTGCAAGCGAAAATAAAATTGCACTTTTTTGCACTGGGCTAAAATAGGCTTTCTGAGCAGGATAGACCCTGAAATAAATTCAGGGTGACAGAAAATTAGTGCAAAAGAGTGCAAGAAAGCGGATTGTCGGCAGAGAGCTGAAGCGAAGCGTGCCCGTTTAACGCCGACAACCAAGTAAGAGTACTTGAGTGCAGCGGATTTTCGGTAGGGCGAAGCGAGGCTTGACTAGCAAGCCCGTAAGGTGTCGGGAAGCTGAGAACTTTCCGACACCCCGAATAATCCAAGACGAAAAGACTGGTACATCTCAATACTAAAAAACAGCCTCAATCGTGCTGTCTGTTTGATTTTTTATTAAAATTTCCCCGTCTCAATGTCTCAGAAACCTATTAATTAGTCCCAGAAACTTATTAGCAATAAAAAAGACCCCTTAAACTAGGAGTCTTCTTTAATCTGGAGACGAGGGGAGTCGAACCCCTGTCCAAAATGGATTGTAACCGACGTCTACGTGTGTAGATATTTATTTTCTCGATCAGTTCAGGAAAACATCAAAACCCTTAAACTAATCCTAGGTTTTTGATAGGGAAACTCTAAACCCTTGATGGTTAACTGGATGCACCTACCATCATCAATGCACTGCGCTTGCATAATGGACCCATAAAACCGGCAAGCTGGGCCTTATGAGTAGCTAGTTAGAAACTAAGCAGCTACTGCATATGCAGGAGCGAAGTTAGCTTCGATTACATTATTTTTAGCATTTAATTTAGTTTGCTCGTTGATAACCGTGAACAGCGCACGGACACGCAGCCTGCTCCAACCGAAACATCCTGTCAAATCCAAAACGTCCCCATAAATTCAATTTTTAATGTCCTGTTCTTTTATTATAACCGTACTTTTCTTTTTTTCAAGTGATTAGTCTAGATCTTTTATTTTTATTGCATTGTTTTTATATATTTAAATTTTTGGTAAAATTCAAATTCCAAAATAAAGTTAATCCCCAAAATTTTCCTTAACACAACTTATTTCATCCGCAAGCGTCATTTTAGGATTTTCAAGTTTTTTTGCTAATACAAAATCAAATATTTCTTTATACTTTGGAGAAGGCTTAAATCCAATATTTTCTAAATCTTTGCCGGTAATTTCAATTTTAATTTCCCGTAAATTCTCTAGATAATGCCTTGCGATTTTCTCCTCCTTTAAAACCGCATACAAAATTACGCTTTCAATTTCTTTATCTTCAAAAGCCCTGTAAATTTCAAAATCATTTCTAAATTCAAAATCCTCAAGCTCTGAAAAATCATCAAGGATTTTCTGCTCTTTTCTAGTTAATTCAAGCCTTGACAAATCCCTCAAAACACCAACATAAATAAGCCAAATATTTTCGCTGATTTTTGCGTATTTATTCACTAATGGCTCAATTTTAACTGACAGCAATTTAACGTCTTTTGGAGTTACGAGCTTGTATATTTTTTCATTTATAAACTTTTGAAAAACCTCATCACTATTCAATCCAAGCGTTTCAATAAGCTCTTTTTTAATGCGTTTATAGCACATATCATAATTAATATTTTTCAAATACTCACGCTGAAGTCTAAAAGTATTTTCCTCCAACGCAAACCCGAAACGATGAGAAAATTTTAAAGCACGAATAATCCTTGTCGGATCATCAACAAAACTTTTATCGTGCAAAACCCGAAGTTTTTTATTTTTCAAATCTTCTAACCCGCCTGTAAAATCCAAAATTTCACCCGTTGCAACCGATTTATAAAGCGAATTTACGGTAAAATCCCGTCTTAAGACATCTTCTTTTAAAGAACAGCCGATTTTTTCGACCTGCGGAAGATGACCTTTATGGTCATACCGTTCGGTTCTGGTTGACGCAATATCGACTTCCCGCCCTTGAATTTTGACTCTAATTGTCCCGAAATCCGGATTAATCCGAACAACTTCCCCGAGAGAAGTACAATCCTCAATCGCATTTCCTTCATAGACAATATCGACATCCAAAGATTCCCGTCCGAGCAATTCATCTCGCACAACCCCTCCTACATAGTACAATTTCGGATTATCCTTTAAATTAATGATGTCCATAACGCTGATTTTATCGTAAAATAAAGACTAAAACAAGAGGTATAAGGACATGTTACAGGAAGCAACAAAAGCATTAAATTCAGCGTTTAACAACAGTTTTATCAAGAAATTAAGCCAATATCTTCACGATTGCGTAAGAGAAGAGGTAAAAAGCTCAACTTTCAGAAACCTTAAAGGCGACAAAGATAACAAATGGATTTTCCTGAAAGGCGAGGAAGAACTTTTTACTCAAAACAGGGATTATATTTCGCTTGACGGCAAAGACAGCAAGCTGACTGAATTAATGCTGCAAAGCGAATTAGGTTCAAAAGATAAATACCTGATTTACGGCTATCTGTTTTTGGTTGGCAAAAGCAACAAATCAAAACGCCAGAACGAATTTTTAACTCCGCTTCTATATATGCCCTGCAAACTTGAAAGGAACGGCGTAAATATCAATTGCCTGCCTCTTGATGAAGTTTTATCGCTTAACACAGGCGCACTAGCTGCGTTAATGAAAAAATCCGACGATGAAGATGAAACAGATATTATGCTTGAAGGGCTTCTTGATGTTGTGCCGGAACTTCCGATAACAGAAGAAAAATTGAACATATTTTTGACAACCTTAAAATCTCTTGTGCCTGAAGTTGAAATTTCTTATAACAAATCGGATTACGAAACCGAAGATAATATTTCAAAAACGGAAGAACAGGATTTTTATAAAGAAAAAATCGACGGCGAAAATATTGAAGACGTAATTGAACACGAAGAACAGCAGCAGAAGGCTCGGGTTAAACTTGAAAAAATATCGGTTACATACCAGAGCGCAATCATTTTAACCAAACGTCCGTCAATGACCGCAGGCGTATTGCACGAATTAACAAGAATAGCGGAACAACCGAGCGGAATTTACAGAGAAACAGCTCTAAGCATAATTAACGAAGAATTTGCCCAAAGCAAGGAAAAATCAGTTCCGATTAAAGATATCAATTCAATTAAGGAATTTTACCCGATAACCCCGCTATCGCTTTCAGACACTCAGCAGCAGGTGATTAAAAATATTGATAATACAAAGTTTGTCGCCGTCCAAGGCCCTCCTGGAACAGGAAAATCCCAGACAATAGTAAACCTTGTCGCCCACCTTGTTGCAAACGGCAAAACCGTACTTGTCGCATCAAGAATGGATAAAGCCGTTGATGTTGTCGCCGAAAGGTTAAATCAACTTGGTGCAAGCCATATGGCACTTCGAGCAGGCAGATTGAATTACCAAAGATCACTGAGTAACGAATTGAATGCCCTTATTGCAGAACATTCTTCACTTGATGAGGGTTTTGAAGACGCGCTTTTTGCAGATATTGACGATATGAAAACCCACCTTAATATCCTCAGAGATACCGAAAACAAGTGCGAACAGATTATAAAACTTGAAAAACTCTGGCACGACAAAGCACTTGACACTGAAGAAGAACGCTCCATTCATCCCTCACCTGTGTTTATCAGACGGAATTTGAAAAAGAACGAAGTTGAAACAATCAGAAATACGATTAAAACCCTTCGTGAAAACATTCAAAAAACAGGAATTTTTAGCAAATTTACCAACTTTACAACCCTTTCACAGTTAAAGAAAATTCTTGAGATGAAAGATTTTGACGCAAACGCACAAAACCTTTCAAAACTTGCAGAAGAACTTCAGCTTGCGGCAAAAATCGCCGATATGAACAATGTTGAAGAACAAATTCAAACACTTGGCAATCTTCATATAATGTCGGAACAAATAAGACAAATGAAGAAAAAACAACCGAAACTTGCGGTAAACATACTGAAAAACAAACGCCGTGAAGCCTTAAAAGCACTTTTGCGGGATGAAAACAAATGCAGAAGGTTAAAAATCCATGCAAAATCACTAATCTCAAACCGCAAACGCCAACAAACAAATATTTTGGAAGAAGAAGACTTCAAGCCGCTATTAGAAGCCTTCCCCTGCTGGTGCGTCACAACTTACGCCGTATCGGATTCACTTCCCTTAAAGCCCGGAATGTTTGACGTTGCAATTATTGATGAAGCTTCACAATGTGATATCGCAAGCTGTTTCCCGATATTATTTAGAGCCAAACGTGCCGTAATCGTCGGGGACGACAAACAGCTGCCGCACCTGTCATTCTTAGAAAAAGCGAAAGAACAATCTTTCTTAAGCCAATACGGAATCCCTGACAAATACCAGCTTATCTGGCGTTTCAGAACAAATTCAATGTTTGACTTGGCAGACTACTACTCGATTAATTCCGTTATGCTCGACGAACATTTCAGAAGCCTTCCGCCTGTAATCAATTTCTCAAACCACGAATTTTATAACGACAGAATAAGAGTTATGAGAAAAGATAAATCAGACGATTTGGTCTTGGAACTTGAAGAAGTAAAAGACGGAAAAGTTGACGCCGATGCGACCAGAAACTTACCGGAAATCGAGGCTGTCGTAAAACGAGTTCACGAAATTGTAATAGAAGATGAGCGCAAAAATCCCGAAAATCCCGTTTCTATCGGTATAATTTCACCGTTTAGAGCGCAGGTTGAACAGTTGAAAGTTTCTTTATCAAAAGTTCTTTCCGATCACATGATTAAAAAACATCAGATTGAAATCGGTACAGCACACACCTTCCAAGGTGATGAAAGAGATATTATGCTTATCAGCTGGGCGATTGCAAACAACAGTTTCCCGCAAAGCTTGATATTCCTGCAAAAACCGAACCTATTTAACGTCGCAGTTACACGTGCAAGAAATAAAGTTATAAACTTCATCTCAAAAGACCCGACAGAACTCCCAGAAGGTCATTTCAGAAATTACATTAACTTCCTAAAACACTACCAAAATGTACGTCAAGCAACGCTTTCAGGCGACATTGAAGAAAACATTTACAAAAACGCACTTGAGAGTGAAATAGCCTCTAAAATTCGTGAAAGAGGTCATAAAGTTACAGCAGGAAGCGATGTTGCAGGATTAAGTGCAGATTTGCTTGTGGATGACAAGATTATCATTGAAATCGACGGGCTTGAAGACAAAATTACTACCCCGATGCCCGCAATGAAAAAACAAGCAATTCTTGAACGCTGCGGATTTAAGGTTAATCGTATAACCTACCGAGAATGGCAATATTCACCAAACGCCTGCCTTGACAGAGCCCTAAGAGATCTAAGTCAGGAATAATAATTGATAATTTAATAGGGACACGCCCAAACCTCCAAACCGCATACGAACTATACAGCGACAATAGGGCGAGAGAGGAGGTAAAATGAGCAAAAGAGAGTTAATAAAAAAATCTCTAGCCGTACTAGAGATTTTAATTAAATTAGTTTATTTGTTCTTATATGTGCGACAGAGTGGTTAAGTTGTTCGAGAGCTTAACCGCTCTTCCCTATGATATTATTATAACTTATTTTTAATAAAATTCAAGTGCTTTAGAGATGAAAGTTCTGCCCAAGATAAGTTATCTTTTTTCAAACTTGATATCGTAACCCAGAATATCAGCCATTATATATGCCTCTTTTAACGTCAAACTTTCCCGATTTATCTTGTTTGCTAAGCTTCCGCGGGTATAAGTTTTTTCTGATTTTTCATTCATTAACTCTGCCATTTTGGTTATTGTAACGGCATTCAGCTGAAGCAATGATTTAATATAATTTTTAATATTTACCATTTCAGTATTATATTAAATATTGACTAAATAAGAAATATATTATAATATTATCACATATATGTGTTATTAGATACGTATATGTGATAATTATTACACATAAGGCTTAACTATGCTAAACGAAAAAATTTACGACTGCTACCTTGACTCAAACGAAATCATTGAACTTATGAAGATTTTAAACAGCTATCTTGCCGGTTACGCAGACGAAATCCCCGAAATGTACACGACCTCTGTTCTTGCCAAAACTATTCAAACAAGATGCGAAATTCTAACAGATAATATTGACGAAATTTGTACAACTTTGCACTAAAAAACCACCTGAAATTATTCAAGCGGTTTTTTAAATTTATTTTCAATTGATTTTTACTTAACTTCTTTAATAACGATAGAAGCGTTTTGTCCGCCAAACCCGAAAGAGTTTGAAAGTGCTGCATGAATGTCAGCTTTTCTTGCTTTGTGCGGAACATAATCAAGGTTTCCGACTTTTTCGTCCTGATTATCAAGGTTGATTGTCGGCGGAACGATATGCTCGTTAATTGCCTTAACACAAGCGATACATTCAACCGCACCTGTTGCACCAAGAAGGTGTCCGTGCATTGATTTTGTCGAAGAAACAAGCAAGTTCGGATTCTTTTCTTTATCGCCAAACAAGCCTTCAATAGCCTTGCTTTCAGCAATATCGCCCAAGCCTGTGCTTGTTCCGTGTGCGTTAATGTATTGAATATCTTCAGGCTTCAAACCTGCATCTTCAAGCGCAAACTTCATTGAGTGAGTAGCACCCTGGCCTTCCGGATCCGGTGCAACTACATCATAAGCATCAGCAGTCTGACCGTATCCGACAACTTCTGCATAAATTTTTGCTCCACGCTTTTTAGCATGTTCGTATTCTTCTAAAACAAGAATTCCTGCGCCTTCACTCATTACAAAACCGTCACGGTCAACATCCCAAGGACGTGAAGCCTTTTGAGGTTCTTCATTGCGTCTTGAAAGAGTTCTTGCAGATGAAAATGCGCCAACGCCTACATCACAAATAGTTGATTCGCAACCGCCTGCTAAAACTATATCAGCATCACCGTATTGAATTGATCTGAAACCGTCACCTATTGAATGTGTGCCTGTTGCACAAGCTGATACTACTACTTTGTTTAAACCTTTAAATCCATATTTCATGGAAATTCTGCCTGATGCCATATTTACAATCATCATAGGAATTGTAAAAGGAGAGCATTTGTTAGGTCCTTTTTCCAAAATTCTTACGTGGTTATCTTCGAAAGTTCTAAAACCGCCTGCGGCTGAACTTACTATTACACCGATTTTGTAAGGATCTACATCTTTTACTTCTTCCAATTTGGCATCTTTTACCGCTTCGTCAGCCGCAATAAGCGCAAATTGAATAAATCTGTCCATCTTTTTGGATTCTTTAGGGTCAATATAATCTTCAGCATTGAAATTCTTTACTTCACCCGAAATTTTTACTACATGCTTTGAAATATCAATTAATTCGGATGTTGAAATTCCGCTTTTACCTTCTACAAGACTATTCCAAAATTTATCTACACCGATACCAAACGGTGTTACCGCTCCCAGCCCTGTAATTACTACTCTTCTTTTAGACATCTTTTTACCTTTATTATTTCTAACTAATCAGCAGACGGGGTTAATCAACAAATGCCCTCAACTGCAAAAACGAAAACGTCTTTAAACAAATTTTTAAATATACGAGGGAGAAAATCTTTATTCAATTTTCGCCCCCGTAAACTTATCAAATATCCTACTCTTACAGGATAACAGTATCTGCTGTTTTAAAACACTGTTCTCTATACCAAAAAGCTCTAGCTCTCCGGTAAATCAACAATTATTTGTGAGAATCAATATAAGTTACAGCATCCTGAACTGTTTGAATTTTTTCAGCTTCTTCATCAGGAATTTCGCATCCGAATTCTTCTTCAAAAGCCATTACCAATTCAACTGTATCTAATGAATCTGCACCTAAATCTGCTGTGAAGCTTGCTTCAGGAGTAACTAATGCTTCATCTACGCTCAATTGATCTACAACAACTTTTTTTACTTTTTCAAATGTACTCATCTTTTTTTCCTCATAAATTATTGTATAACTACATGTTTTTTGAAATTCGCTCTCGCGTCTATAATATTATAGTCGGCACAAAATTTTTTTGCAAGAAATTTACATTCTAAGCCCCAGATTGTTAAAAATCTTTACTTTTATATTTGAAAACAAAATCTTTATATGAAAAATTCCCTCATCCGCTTGGGATAAGGGAATTTTACAATTTTGCCGTCTTTGAATTTTTAAATTTATATAATCAATCCGCCGTCTACTTCCAAAACCTGACCTGTTACATATTCTGCATCTACCGCCAAAAACTTAACCGCTTTTGCGATATCTTCAGGTTCGCCAAGACGTTTCAGCGGAATAAAATCTGTGAATTTTGAAGTATCAAGGTCTTTTGTCATATCTGTATTGATAAACCCCGGTGCTATTGCGTTAACTCTGATTCCGCGAGAGCCAAGTTCTTTTGCAAGTGTTTTAGTTAAGCCGATTAGACCTGCCTTAGCTGCGGAATAGTTTGCCTGCCCTGCGTTCCCTGAAACTCCGACTACACTTGACATATTTACAATTGCACCGCTTCTTTGCTTCATCATAACCTTAACAACAGGCTGTGATACATAAAATGCGCTTGATAGGTTTGTATTAATTACCGCATCCCAGTTTTCAGCACTCATTCGCATAAATAATCCGTCACGAGTGATACCTGCATTGTTTACCAATACGTCAATTCTGCCAAATTTTGCAAGAACTTCTTCTACACCTTTTGCTGCTGCTTCTTGGTTTGATACGTCAAACTTAAATGCTTCGGCCTGTACGCCGAGTGCCTTTAATTCTTCCACTGTTTTAGTCGCAGCTTCCACATTTCCTGCATAATTTACGGCTATATCGTAACCAGCTTTTGCAAGTTCTATTGCACAAGCTTTTCCGATTCCTCGTGAAGCTCCAGTTACTAATGCTAATTTTTCAGACATCTATTTTCTCCTTATTTTTAACTGTTAATTTTTTTAATCATTATTAGCAGGCACAAACATTCAAATCTTCTTTTAATGCCGCAACCGTTGCTTCTAATGATGTTTTGTCGTATACATTATAAACTTTTGATTCCGGTGCTATCTTTTTATTTAACCCTGCCAATACTTTACCCGGACCGATTTCTATAAAAATTTCAACACCCTCTGATATCATTTTCTGTATTGTTTGTGTCCAATATACTGATGAATGAATTTGTTCAGGCATTTTGCTTCTAAAATCTTCTGCCCCAGTTGTCGGGTTTGCGTCAACATTTGTAATCACAGGAATTGATGCATTATTCAACTCCAATTCCGATACAAATTTCTTGAATTCCGCACTTGCGCTATCCATAAATTTTGAATGAAATGCACCTGAAACAGCCAAAGGCACAACTCTTCTTGCACCTTTTTCCAGTAAAATTTCGCCTGCTTTTTGAACAGCCTTCTCATCTCCTGTAATTACAACCTGAACAGGTGAATTGTAATTTGCGACATCTACATAACCAATTGAAGATGCTTCTTTTAATGCTTCTTCAACAGAACCCTCAGGTGCATTCAAAACAGCCGCCATCGCTCCGCCTTTTGCTTCGCTCATCAAGTCTGCTCTTTTTTGAATTGCTTTCAGTGCAGTTTCAAGTGTCATTACTCCTGATGCGTACATCGCACAATATTCCCCTAAAGAATGTCCCGCTGTATAATTCGCATTTATCCCGCATTCTGACTTTAATGCCTCAAGCGCTGCTATCGACATTGTAACTATGCAAGGCTGGGTATTTACCGTTTGTTTCAAATTTTCTTCAGGCCCCTCAAAACATAAACCCGAAACACTTTTGCCTAAAACTCTGTCAGCAGTATCAAAAACTTTTTTTGCCGACTCAAAATTTTCATACAAGTCTTTTCCCATACCGACTGCTTGTGAGCCTTGACCAGGAAATAGAAACGCAACTTTCTTTGTCATATAATATCCCTCTCTATAATGTATCTGTGGAAATTATACTATAAAAAAGGTAATTGTAAATATAAAATAAACAGGAGCTTTTACACTCCTGTTTATATTTTTTTATTTAAATTTATAACTAATTTTTCTAGCAAATACCTTCTCTCAAGCGGACAATCGCTCCACCCCAGGTCATTCCGGCGCCAAATCCACATAATACAGCGGTTGTGCCAAGTTTTATCTTACCTTTTTCTACACTTTCCGCCAACGCTATCGGAATCGATGCCGCTGATGTGTTGCCGTAATATTTGATATTAGTTACAACTTTTTCATCAGGATAACCTAGTCTTTCCTGAACGGCTTGTATAATTCTGATATTTGCCTGATGAGGTATTAAATAATCTATATCTTCAGCTTTCATTCCGGCATTTGTTATTAATTCTTCTACGTAATGAGGAAGAATTTTAGCTACAAACGTATAAACGCCGCGACCATTCATTCTTATACCTTTTGGCTTTTCCTGATATTGTTCAACAAGTGGACAATTCTTTCCGTCAAATGCAAGTTCAATTAAATGACCGTAATTTCCGTCTGCTTTAATATCTATCGCTATAATATCATCAATTCCGTCTTCAGCCTGAGTTACCACAACAGCTCCCGCGCCGTCTCCAAATAAAATTGAAGTTCCTCTGTCTGTCCAGTCTACAAGTCTTGAGTTGTTATCAGTTGCTACTATTAATATATTTTTGTACATGCCTGATGCTATATAAGCTTTTGCGATACTCAAACCGTAAATAAGACCTGAACATGCCGCTGTTATATCAAATGCTGGGATAGCTTTTGAAATCCCCAATCTTGCCTGTATATGACAAGCTATTGCCGGATACAAATCCGGAGGCGCTGATGATGCCGCTAATATTAAATCTATCTCATCAGCTGCAATTCCTGACTTTTCTATCGCTTTCTTCGCAGCGTCAAAGCCTAAATCTATTGCATTTTCTTCCCCCGATACAACTCGTCTTTCCTTTATACCTGTTCTTGTATAAATCCACTCATCTGATGTATCGTATAACTTTGTCAAATCATCGTTTGTTATTACTGTTTCGGGTAAACTGTATCCTACACCCGCAATTTTTAGCGGTATCAATTTGTCCGTCATTAACTATTCCTCATAAAACTTTGCGATTTTTTCGTTGACGCCAGTTTCTACAGCGTGTTTTGCTACTCTTACGGCGTTCTTGATTGCATAAGCCTTGCTTCTGCCGTGTGAAATTACCGTAATGCCTTTAACACCCAATAAAAGTGCGCCGCCAAATTCTTCGTAGTTAATCTTTCTGTATATTCTTTTCATAAACGGTTTTGCAAGAAGTCCGATTATTTTACCAAGCAAATCGGCCTTAAATTCTTGTTTCAGCATTCTGAATAACATTTGAGAGGTGCCTTCGGTAACTTTTAACGCTACGTTTCCTACAAATCCGTCACATACAACTACATCACATACGCTTAAGAAAATTTCTTTGCCTTCAATGTTGCCGACAAAATTCAATTTTCCATGCTGTTCTTCTAAAAGTTTGTAAGTTGCTTGAGCCAGCTCATTTCCTTTTCCGGCTTCTTCACCGATATTTAAAACTCCGATTCTGGGATGTTCAATTCCTAGAACATTCTTAGAGAATGTCGCTCCCATAATTGCAAATTGATGCAACATTTCAGGTGTACAATTGCTGTTTGCACCACCGTCTATTATTACTATAGGTTTTTTAACCGTCGGCAATGTTACTGCAATAGCCGGTCTGTCAATCCCGGGAATTCTGCCTAATCCAAACAAGCTTGAGGCCATTGCTGCCCCTGTTGAACCCGCTGCTACCAATGCTGCTGAACTTCCTTGAGCTACTGCATCTACCGCTAAAACGATAGAAGATTTTTTCTTCTTTCTTATCGCTTGTCCGGGAGCTTCACCCATTTCTATGACTTCGGAGGCATGAGTTATTTTTATATCTAACTTTGAGGTATCTATCTTTATTCTATACTGTTTGCCGGCTTTTCCGCAATCCGAATAAAAACCTTCATGCGAAATTTTATCCAATTCCTGCTCTATTCGGTCTTGCTTGCCGACAAGCTCTAAGGCTACTCCATACTCCTGAGCTGCCCATACTGCACCTGCTACTATTTCATGAGGAGCGTGATCTCCGCCCATTGCATCAATTGCTATTCTTGTCATATTTCCCTCTCAAAGTCTTATCAATTTAACGGTTTTATGACCGGATGGCTGAAATCATCCAGCCATCCGTAATCTTTTTTACTTTTCTTCTGTTTCTGAAGCTTCTTCTTTTGCTTCTTCTGCTTTTGCTTCGGCAGGAGTTTCTTTTACTTCTTCAACTACAACAGTTTCTGCCTTTTCTTCTACTGCGGCTTTTTCTGTTTTAGCTTTCTTTGAAGCTTTCGGAGCTGCTACTTTTGTTTCTGCAGCTTTTGCTTCTTCTGCCTTGTCTTTCAATCTTACTGCTTTGCCTTTGTAAGTCCCGCATGCTGTGCATACTGTGTGTGTTAATACTGTTGCACCGCAGTTAGGGCATGTTGTAACTTCAGGTCTTGTTGCCTTCCAGTTGCTTCTTCTTTTCCCTTGTGCGGAATGTCCTGTTCTTTTCTTAGGTACTGCCATTTTTCTGTTTCCTTTTTATTTTTACTACTACTTATATTTCTTTGACTTTTACTTTTTACCGATTCTTCTGTCGGTTTAAGCCGGTAAGAGCCTCAGCCCTTGTCAATCTGAATGGTTTTGAATACATCCAGCCTCGGATCAGATAAATTTTCTTCTTTTAAAAACTTATCTCCATTACAATTTATACCACAAACTTTTTTATTTGGTATATTTAATATTACAGATTGATACAATAAGTCATAAATGTCTATTTTATCTTCTCCGTTTAAATCCGTTATGAATTGACCTTCTTTTAACTCCGTTTCCTGCCCGTAATCTTCCATCAGTGCATATTTCGCAAACATTTCTTCTATGTCAAAATCCAAATCGTATTCAAATTCTTTCAGGCATAAATCACATTCCAAAATTACTGTCCCGCTAACTTTTCCTTCAACTTCTATAAAATCGCCAAGAGATTTTAAAGTTAAATCCGCAGTAATCGGGCCTTTTGAATTTATTCCCTCTATTTCGTTTTCAAATTTGCAATTCAGGGTTTTGTCTTTTGAATTTTCAATGTCGTCTATCGAAACTGTTAAATGCATTGTTTAACCTGTTTAAATTTACATATACTGTTCTTCTTGCAGGGCAAGAGCTGCTATCTGATTTGAGATAAAGCAAACTTTTTTCAACGGACCGCTTGTTTCTTTTTCTATAAAACTCGGTGTCGGGTTTTTCATTGCTTGTTTTAATTCTTCATACAATGCTTCCGGACTGTCCACATAAAGAACTAACGGGGCTGTTGAGCCTTTTAAAAATACCAGAAGCGATGTTCTTTTCTTAATATTTTGCGCATTAAACTGTTGAGCCATTTTTACTCCTTTTTATTCTCAAACTTCCTGAAATTAAGGAATTTTTTTAGTGTCTAAATTATAGAATAAAAAAAGAATTTGTGCAACACAAAGCCAAATCAAACCTTATATTACACAAATCCTTTAAACATTTTTATTTTATGCTTTTATGATTTACAAAAGCTCCTTCAAATAATTCGGAAGCGCAAACCTTGCCATGTGATAATCCTTATTATAAATTTTGCAAGTCTTAGTGATTTCTGCACATCTTTCTTCTGCAAAATATGAAAGCGGTTTTACACTTTCTGAACAAAATGCCCATGCCCAGTATCCGCCGGGGTATGTCGGAATGTTTGAGGTGTAAGTTGAGCATATCGGAAATACTTTTTTAAGCAAATCGTACATCTTTTTGATTTCCTGCTTGTTTACAAACGGGCTTTCCGATTGCGCTGCAACAATTCCGCCTTCTTTAAGAGAATTTTTGACATTTGTATAGAATTCCTCCGTAAACAAGCCTTCTCCGGGTCCCATCGGATCTGTTGAATCTATTAAAACTATGTCGTATTCGTTCTTTTTATCTTTTATAAATTCGATTGCATCTTCAACTTTTATCTCAACTCTCGGGTCTGTTAAACCGCAGGAAATTGTCGGAAGAAATTCTTTGCAAGCATCAATTACCATTCCGTCAATCTCGCAAAGAACAACTTTTTTTACGGTTTTGTGCTTTAAAACTTCTCTGACTGTTCCGCCGTCACCGCCGCCAATTACAAGGACAGATTCCGGTTTTTTGTGGTGCATCATCGGAACATGCGCTATCATTTCGTGGTAATGATATTCATCACCCTCAGTTGTCATCATTAAATCATCCAGTGTAAGAACTCTACCTAGTGCTGAGTCTGTTTCAAATACCTCAACCTTTTGAAAATCCGATTGCTTTGAAAATAAAACCTTGCCGGCCTTAATCGCAATCCCAAACCCTGAAGGGGTAATTTCATGATAATATCCGTTTTCTATTCCGTTTTTCATATTTGCTCTCCTTAATTCTATTTAATTCCGCCTAAAATGTGCAAGTGAAGATGAAATACCTCTTGACCGGCTTCTTTTCCCGTATTAATAAGAGTTTTGTAGGATTTAAGCCCGATTTTTTTGGTTGTTTCTTTAACAGCGGATAAAAGTTCAGCCATTAAATTTTTGTCTTCCAATTCGTTCAAAGATTCCACATGAACCCTCGGCACTACAAGAAGATGAACGGGAGCTTTCGGATTGATATCCTTAAATACAACCACATGCTCATTTTCATACACAAATTCAGTGTTGAAATCGCCTTTGATAATTTTACAAAAAATACAATCGTTTTCCATTTTCATCTCCTATGTCAGCTTAGTTTACAATATAGATTTTAAAATATCAACCAAATAAATCAATGCCGACATAAAACGCAAATTTCATAATAAAAAGCGGTTGTTGAAACCGCTGATAGTTATATATTAACATCAAGTAAATGTATATTGTTAATGAAGATATTAAGTTAAAATATTTCAAATTTACGGATTTTTGGGATACAACCTAGGCGAGAGGCAATAAAATGTCTTTCAACCTGCATTCTTAATAAAAATTAATGATGTATCACCTTTAAATATTGAATTAAGAAACCATTACTTTCTGCATTATAAAAGGACAAATTTCCTGCGAAAGTATTTTGATACTATCATAAGTCTTTAAAAATTACAATACTAATTTTTATAACATGTTGACAAAGCTTAATAATTAATGTATACTACTAATGTAGTAGAAGATATTTTGTGATTTTGGTTTTGGTAGTTAAGAAAGGATTTTCATTATCATTTAGATTTGGATAATTATAATTAATCCGACATATATTGTTTTGCTTTGCCCTCTGAATGGGGTATTGTTTTTGAAGAGATATAAAGTAAAATAATTTTAAGGAATGTTAATTTAATATCCACATCAGGCAATAATTTAAAATCACAGGTTTTAAAAAAGACAACAAATTGTAGAAGGTCATGGAAAAAAGTAAGCAAGCAAATAAAAATAATACGGAAGCGGTGAAATCAGCGGCTTCGAATCCTCTGAAAAGCAGGGTTTCAAATCCTATTGCCGACAGCGGAATTATTGCACGTATTAATAATATTAACGCTCAAAAAACAAATAACAGGCTTTACAGCGGTTATGCAAGCAATACAATTTCTAAAAAATCTTCTGATATTGCGGGTATAATAAACGAACTTAATACTGCTTTAAAAAATAAACATACCGCATCAGATTTATTTACAGTATTGCATGATTTGTTTACCGACAAATTAAACTGTCTTTTTACGGCTTACGGGCTTTTCCACGAAAAATCCAACTGTATTAATCTTAAACTTCAAAATAAATTCGGAAGCACTTATTCGTCAAAGATTTTCATGTCTGACGAAAGCAATCCTGTTGTTGAAAGTTTTAAAAAAGCTTCCGTAATAACAAGAGAAGATGACAAATTTTTAAATATTCCTTATCTTCAGGATTCGCCTTCATACATAGTGCCTTTAATTTCAATTGATCATTGCATTGGCGTTTTGATTGCGGGAATGGAAGTAACAGAAGCTGAATCTTCAATGTTTTCATTTATAGCGAATTACGCTGCGATGTTCATTGATAATATAAATTTAAAAGAAAAAGCAAGCAAATACGACAATACTGATAATCTGACTTCTTTATATAATCACAGAGGATTTCAGGAGGTATTGTCAAAAGAACTTCAGCGTGCAAAAGATAACAAAACCAATCTTTCCATAATAATGATGGATGTGAACAACATTTCAAAAATTAACCGAGAACTCGGGCATGCTAAAGGCGACGAAGTTATAAGACTTCTTGCGGACAAAATTAAACAAAACATAAGAAGCAACGATAAAGCAGGACGATACGGCGGGGATGAAATTGCGATAATCTTGCCTGACACAAACACTGCGGATGCCAAATACTTGGCAGAATACATAACATATACGCTTTCGTGTTGTTTTGTAGACGATGTCGGGCCGGTAAAGGTTTCCGTCGGAATTTCGACATATCCGGAATGCACTGAAAATCAGGAAAAACTTCTTGTACTTGCAGAACAGGCTATGTACATTTCGCAAGCAAAAGGCTACAAAGAAGGAATGTCAGCAATTATAAGCAGCAGCGACTACAATTTCTGGAGCAACGACAGCTTAAATTCGTTTGCGGAGGTTCTTGCCAAAAGACATTCTCAAGTCGGAATAAACTTTGAAGAAGAACTTGTTCACAAATTCAACAACGAACAAATCAGTTCTCAAAACCACTTGATGGAAATGGTAACCTCACTTGCAGGCGCAATAGATGCGAAAGATCCTTATACAAAAGGTCATTCGACATCAGTTTCAAGGTACTCTGAAGCCCTTGCCCGTGCGATTAACCTTCCGGAAGAAGAAGTTGAACGCATAAAACTAGGCGCATTATTACACGATGTCGGCAAAATCGGTATACCCGAAAACGTACTTAAAAAGCCTTCTCACCTGTCGGATGACGAGTGGGAGATTATGAAACAGCACCCTGTCATAGGTGCGGAAAAAGTGCTTGCGCCAAACGAAGCTTTAAGAGATTTAATCCCGATGGTTAAATATCACCACGAACATTTTGACGGAAGCGGTTATCCCGAAAAGCTTAAAGGGGAAGAAATTCCGCTGTCTGCAAGAATCGTATCGGTTGCAGATGCTTTCCACGCACTTATTTCAGACAGACCTTACAGAAAAGGGTTAGGTGTTGAAAAGGCTTGCGAAATCCTTAAAATGGGTGCAGGCACTCAATGGGACAGCGATTTAGTCAGACAATTTATAACTATTGCACCATCGCTTTCGACAAGTATTTAGGTATTGTTCAGCGCCTTTTTAGTGCTTTTTTGTTGAAAATAGTTTTTTATAAAGACAGAAGAATTAAACTAATTAACCCAGGAATTTTGGCGGCTTTTTACGAAAATGTAACCGAGTTGCCAATATAAAAATTTATGTTTAGAATATTATAATCATAGGATAGTGGGAGGAATAAATGCCGAAGTTAGCCGGAGAACGAAATTATCGTGGATATTACGAGAGGAACCGTCTTGATGCAAGGCAAATGCCACAAAGAGAATACCACCCGTATAAAGTTGTAAAACCCGCAGAACCTCGTTATATAAAAGCCCATTCATCTAAAAAACAACGCTATAACGTTATCCACAGCATTATATCCGTTGCGATTTTAAGCCTTATTATGGCTTTTGTTTACCCAACTTGCTACAACAGAATTGTTAAGTCATTCTTCCACAAATCACCGTACCCTGCGATAAAAGCAGATTCTTATAAACTTTTAAACCCGACAATCGGATATCTTAACAACAATCTGTTTTTAGGAAGATATTTCCTGTCAGGCGCAGAAACCAAACACCCGCAAATGCTTGAATTAAACTTAAATGAAAGAATGACGGGACTTGAAAATCAGCTTGAAAATCTTGGCACACTATACCCTACGATAGAACCTTCTGTATTTGTCTGGGATTACGAAACAGGGAATTACGCAGGGATAAATTCCGACAAGCTTTATTCCGCTGCAAGTATAATCAAAATTCCTGTTCTAATCCAGCTTTTCCGCTCGATTGAAGCAGGCCAGCTAACAATTTATGACACAATGATTTTGAAAGATTACTACAGAGCGGAAGGTTCTGGAAGTTTGCAGTTTAAGGCGGAAAATTCCGTTTGGACAATTGACGATCTTGCGCGCCTAATGATAACCGAATCGGACAATTCCGCAACGAATATGATAATGGCAAAGTTAGGCTCCATGTACGATGTAAATTCAGGAATCCGTCAGTGGGGCTTGAGTCAAACACAGGTAAAGACATGGCTTCCTGATATGGGCGGAACAAACTTCACCACAACTGAAGACCTTGCAAGAATGCTCTACAACCTTGATAACCCGAATTTTTTGAGCGTAAGTTCAAGAGAAAAGATGTTTGACTATATGGGACACGTTCATAATGACAGACTACTTCCGGCAGGCTTAGGTGCAGGTGCAAGCATTGTCCACAAAACAGGCGATATCGGCAAAATGCTTGGAGATGCCGGAATTGTTTATGCTCCGAACGGCAAAAAATACATAGTAGCGATTATGGTAAACCGCCCTTATAATTCGATTCTCGGCAAAGAATATATTGTAAAAGCCTCCGAAATGGTTTACAATTATATGGTGAAGTAGTTTATGCTAAAGGATTTGCTGGAATCTGGAAAATGTTTTAAACTTGTCTGCGGAGCGGGAAATCAAGACTTGGCGGAAGTTGAAAAACTTACGGCACTTTATGCAAAAGCAGGATGCCGTTTTTTCGACATTAATGCCTCAAAAGAAGTTATAAATGCCGCAAAAAAAGGGCTTGAATTTGCGGAAGTCAATGATGCATACCTTTGCGTAAGCGTCGGAATTAAAGGGGATCCGCACGTAAATAAGGCCGTAATAGATTATGAAAAATGCATTTCCTGCGGACAATGCGACGAAATCTGCCCTCAAAAAGCGATTGTATACCACAAAGTCAAAAAAAATCGCTGTATCGGCTGCGGAAGATGCTTAAAAGCATGCCCGAAAGGTGCAATAAGCTATATTTCAGAAGCAAAAGAGCTTTCAGAAGTTCTTCCGCCCCTGCTTGATATGGGAATTGATTGTGTAGAATTTCACGCAGACGGGAAGGATTATAATGAAATTTTTAAAAATTGGGAATATATAAAAAGCAACTTCAAAGGGATGTTAAGCATTTGCACAAGCCGCAGGAATTTAAGCGATACAGAGCTTGTAGAATTTTTGAAAAAAATTACTTCGGACATTGAACCCTACCGCACAATCATACAGGCCGACGGATTCCCGATGAGCGGCGGGCAGGACGACTATGAAACAACTCTGCAAGCCGTTGCGACCGCAGAAATTGTCCAAAATGCCAAATTACCTGTTTTTATAATGCTTTCGGGCGGGACAAACTCTAAAACTGCCGAACTTGCTAAAATGTGCGGAATTAACTTCAACGGAATTGCAATCGGCTCTTACGCAAGAAAAATTGTTTCAAAATACGTTTCCCGTGAGGATTTTCTGACAAACGAAAAAGTATTTAACAAAGCTCTTGAACTTGCCAAAAATCTTGTTTTAACTGTTTCAAAATCCTAAAAGTCAAAAAAAAAGAGTGAATTAATTTTTTCACTCTTTCAACAATCTTGTGTCTTTTTTGACACTTCACACAAATCCTAAATCAACAGCTATTGTTCCTCAATAGCGTTCTCTGCTCTCTTAATCTTTTTCACCAAATCTCCGAATTGATCTTTTATATATAAAAGAAACAATGCAATCTCGTCTTTAAAGCTGTACACACCGGGCCAAATTGTATATCTGTACATAAGAATTACTCCTTTTACTATCTAACCTTCACATGCCTTTTATCGGTTTTTGGAGTAAAAACTTTAGGAAAACAAATTAAATATTACAAAAATTTTACATTACAAAATAAAACATTTTATTAAAAATCAAATTCGCCTGTAATATGATTAAGAAAACAGAAGGGATAAAGCATGCCTGCAACAAGAGAAAAAAATAACCAAAATAACAACGATTTACATATGATTCCACAAAATACAGAGGCTGAAGAAGCGGTTCTCGGCGCAATTTTAGTAAATCCTGTGGTCATAACAAAGGTAGTAGAAGGATTAAAACCGGAAAGTTTCTACAAACCCGCACACAGATACGTTTATGAAGCAATGATTCAGCTTTTCAATTCTAACGAAAGAATTGATATCGTATCGGTTTCAAACGTTCTTGATTATAATTCAAAACTTGAAACAGTCGGCGGACGTGCATTTATAAACGATTTGGCGCTTAATGCGATAAGTACGGCGAATATTGAATATTATGCAAAAATCATTCAGGAAAAAGCCATAAAAAGAGCCTTGATTAACGCCGGCAGCGAAATAGTATCTTTTGGATACGATATGAATCCTATTGACAGATCTCTCGATCAGGCAGAAAAGCTCATTTTTGATATAGCCTCTAAAAAGGCAACAACAGACCTTGTACACGTCAAAGACCTTGTCTTAAACACTTATGAAAAGATAGAATACCGCTATGAACACAAAGATGAATTAATCGGGGTTCCGACGAATTTTTACGAACTTGATACAATGACAAGCGGGCTTCAAAAATCGGATTTAATCATTCTTGCGGCACGTCCTTCAATGGGAAAAACCGCATTTGCCTTGAATATTGCGCAAAACGTTGCAATAAAAGCCAAAACCCCTGTTGCAATATTTTCTCTTGAAATGTCAAAGGAACAGCTTGTTCAGCGTATGTTGTGCTCAGAAGCAGAAGTTGATACCCAAAGGCTTAAAACAGGGCACATGCAAAGCAAAGATTGGGAAAAGCTTGCAGATGCAATGAACTCGTTTGCTCAAGCTCCGATTTATATTGATGATACTTCAGGCTGCACCTTAACGGATGTTCGCGCAAAGTGCAGACGGTTAAAAATGGAAGAGAAAAACCTCGGGCTTGTCGTAATAGACTATCTTCAGCTTATGGAAAGCTCAGGCAAAGAAGACCGTATGCAGCAGATTTCAGCGATTTCAAGAGGCTTAAAAACACTTGCAAGAGAGCTTGATGTACCGGTAATTGCGCTTTCACAGCTATCCCGTGCGGTAGAATCAAGAACAGACAAGCGTCCAATGCTTTCAGACCTTCGTGAATCAGGCGCAATCGAGCAGGATGCCGATATTGTTATGTTTATTTATCGTGACGAATATTACAGAAAAGCCGACGGCGAGGAAGACGAATCAATTAAAGCCGCAAACAAAGGCGAATCGGAAATTATTATCGCAAAACACAGAAACGGCCCTGTCGGAACCGTTAAACTGCTGTTCCAAGGTAATATCACTAAATTTAAAAACCCGATTAAAACCGATGTTTTCTAAAAATAAAAATGCAGGGAAAATTGATGTTTAATAGTGATTTAAAAAAGCTTGCAAAACTTTTAAAAGAGAAACACTTAACGATTTCGACCGCCGAAAGCTGCACAGGAGGGCTTGTTGCTTCAATGCTGACCGATATTTCGGGAAGCTCCGACTACCTACTTGAAAGCCACGTAACATACGCAAATTCAGCCAAACACAAGTACCTTAACGTAAGCAGCGAAATCCTTGAAAACTATGGTGCAGTAAGCCCTGAATGCGCACAATCAATGGCCGAAGGGCTTCAAAAACTTTCAAACTGCGACATTGCCCTATGCACAACCGGAATTGCAGGCCCAACAGGCGGTTCAAAAGAAAAACCCGTCGGCTTAATCTATATTTCAACCGGATTTCAAGGGATAACAACAGTTAAAAAATACACCTTCAACCCGTTCTTACCAAGAAAAATAATGAAATCAGCATTTGCAAAAGCCGCAATCAGAATGGCTCTTGACACTATAAAACAAGCTTAAAACTTATCCTGCAATAATTTCAGCCAGAACTTCAGGGAATTTATTGATTAAGCTATCTGCAAAATCTCTTGCATCAATCTGCGTAATAACCATAGAAAGCAAGTCGTTCGGAAGTTCTTCAACCATTTTAATTTTTTCTTCGGGTTCAATAACGTCCATAGCCTTGACAAGTTCAGGCTTCTGCTTTTGTGCATGGATCATATTTGTATAAGATTCAGGGCTGAAAATCTGATAAAGTTCAGGGTGCTGATTAGCTAAATTTAGGGTTAATTGTTGTTTTTGAGTTGACTGCATTGAATATAAGGCATCTTTAAATTCAATCGGGTTAAATCTGTCAATCTGGTTAACCATATCGAAATTGCTTTTATCTTCGCATTCCTGTCCGGTAACCCCTTCAATCATCTGTGCAAGGTATTCGGGCGGAAGCGATTGAAGATGCTTTAAAATATTGCCTTTATCAACGTCAGTATGAGTCAAAAAGTTGTCCAGCTCACTGTTTGGCATAAGCCTGATGACTTCTTCTTCCGAAAACATCTCCATAACGGTATTTACAAGCTGTTCCGGCGGAAGCTCCTTTAACATTGCAAGAAGTTTATCTTCGGTAAAGAAATACAAACCTTGCTGTAAATCTTCTTCCTCCATCAGCGGAAGAAATTTCTGAAGTTTGTCAGAAGTCATTGTGCTAAGGATTAAAAACTTGTTATTAGGATCTGCAAGATTAAAAATTTCAACAAGCTTGTCGGGATTGCTGAATAATTCCGTCGCATATTCAACAGCCGCCTGATTGCCTTGCGCAGCTTCAGCCTCTACAATATCTTCGACAGACATCATAGAATACATTTCAACCATTTTGGTGTAAGAAACGTTTAATTTACTTAAAAGTGTTGTTAAATCTGTATCAAGTACAATCATCAGAACATCCTTGCAGAGTAAATATCCAAATACGATAACGGCATAGTTGTAAAAAAATTTAAATAATATCGGGATTTGTAACAAATTATTAACATATTTTGCCATAATTGGCGATGAGAGTGTGTTTTAACGCTTATACAACGGGATTTATGACTTTTTTAAGTATAACCGGATAATACAATTTAAGAATTGAGAAATTAAATTCAACAATAGCAATAAAAACATAAGCAAAAGAAAAGACTTGATTTTAAAAAATGTTTATAGTAGATTAGATTTTGCGAGCGGGCAAAAATGTTTGCCAAGTGCCTAAAACACTTTCCGAAAAGCAAAAGACAGAGGGTGTTTTGGATTGACAATAAGAATATGCAGAAAACCGATGCAAAATTTCGATAGATTGATAATGTTTATGGATAGTTTGCAAAGGGAGCAGAGGTTCCGGATAAAAGAAAGCTGCTAGCTCAGGTGGTTAGAGCACTCTGCCGAGAAAAACAATTGAGTATTGTTTTTCGAGAGGCCTGATAAGGGTCAAATGTTCTGAATTTTGAAAATAGTAAAAGTAGTTTATGGGCTGCTAGCTCAGGTGGTTAGAGCGCACCCCTGATAAGGGTGAGGTCGGTGGTTCGAGTCCACTGCGGCCCAGATTAAAGAAGACTCCTAGTTTAAGGGGTCTTTTTTATTGCTAATAAGTTTCTGGGACTAATTAATAGGTTTCTGGGACATTGAGACAGTAATAGGTTTCTGGGACATTGAGACGGAGAAAATTTAATAAAAAAGCAAACAGACAGCCGATTTGAGGCTGTTTTTTAGTATTGAGATGTACTGGTCTTTTCTTGCACTTAAGTACTCATTTCTTGCACTCTTTTGCACTCCATTTGCAAATTTTTAAAATTCTTGCACTCTTTTGCACTCCATTTGCAAATTTTTAAAAGCACATTAGGCTCAAATCGCCTTGGTGTTTAAAGTTAAGCCCAGTGCAATAAAGTGCAATAAAGTGCAATTTTATTTTTGCTTACAATATGAGATACCCTAAATTATCAATGAGATTTTGATACTAACTAAAAATTTAAAAATTCAGCTAATGTTAGATTAAAAGCTTTGGCTATTTTATTTAATTTGGAAAAGGTTACATCATTTTGAGCAGTTTCAATATTCCCTAAAGTAGAGCGTGCAATTTGGGCTAAATCCGCTAAATC
>CASFXY010000004.1 GCA_949298805.1 uncultured bacterium | reverse complement strand
TAACTACTATAACTACAACTTGAATAGCGGTACGTTCAACGGTCCGAACAACAATTACCCTACGAACGCCTTTTCGGCCCGCTGTGTCCTGGTGTTTAGCAAGAGATGTGTTAAAACAATAAAGGGCGGTTTTACCGCCCTTTATATTTATGTGCATTTAATTAATCCAGCGCATCTACACCGGGGAGTACTTTCCCTTCAATAAATTCTAATGAAGCACCGCCACCTGTTGAGATGTGAGTAAAATCATCACCATTGCAGAATTTTTTAGCAGCACTAACAGAGTCACCGCCGCCGACAACAGATACCGCACCTGCTTTTGTAGCTTCAACTATAGCTTTTAGAACTGCCTTTGTACCTTGTGCAAATTTAGGATTTTCAAATGCGCCGACAGGACCGTTCATAAGAATTGTTTTTGATTTTTTTATAACATCTTCAAAAGCTTTTTGAGTTTCAGGACCTGCATCAACCCCTTCAAAGCCGTCAGGAATTTCATTTACCGGAACAACTTTGTTTGTACCGTTGCCTGAAAAATCATCAGTTACAAGTACATCGGTTGCCATAATAAGATTAACTCCCTTGTCTTTGGCTTTCTTTTCAATTGCTTTTGCAACTTCCATTTGATCGTCTTCATGGATAGAGTTGCCGATTTTACCACCGTTAGCCTTTACGAAAGTGTAAGCCATACCGCCGCCTACAATTAAGTTATCAACTTTATCCAAAAGATTTTCCAAAACTCCGATTTTAGAAGAAATTTTTGCACCGCCGACAACAGCCGTAAAGGGTCTTTGAGGGTTATTTAAAAGTCCACCCAAAGCTTTTAATTCTTTTTCCATTAAAAGCCCTGCAACAGCCGGTTTTAGAACATGAGCAAGCTTTGCTGTTGAAGTATGCTTTCTGTGGGCTGCACCAAAAGCATCATTTACATAAAAATCGCCAAGTTTAGCAAGTTCATTCGCAAAAGTCATATCATCATCTTTTGCTTCTTCTTCTTTGTAGAAACGAATATTTTCCAAAAGTGCTACTTGACCGTCTTTTAAGTCTTTTAATTCTTCATCTGCACCTTTACCGACAGGTTTTGAAACAAACAAAACATCCTCGTCCAAAACTTTTGACATGTATTTAGCAACAGGTGCAAGCGAAAATTCTTCTTTCCATTCGCCTTTAGGACGTCCTAAATGCGCCATAAGAATAATTTTTGCACCTTTATCTTTAAGCATTTTAATCGTAGGTAAAATCGCCTTAATTCTTGTGTCATCCGTTACATTTTTGTTTTCATCCAAAGGAACATTAACATCAACTCTAACCAGAGCGCGTTTACCTTGGATATTTTCTAAATCTTTAATTGATTTTTTCATTTTATAGTCCCCTATAATATTTCTAACTGCTTTATTTTAAGTCAAAAAAACCATATTTACAATATTTGTGTTAAAATTCAAAAGTTATGGAATTAAATCCTGTTGTAATTTCTGTTATTTTACTTTGCATTTTATGCTTGTTGCGTGTAAATGTTCTGCTTGCACTGATAATTTCCGCCATTTCTGCAGGGTTGTGTGCAAATATGAGCATAGATAAAATTATGAACACATTTATTTCCGGAATGGGCGCAAATTCTGAAACGGCATTGAGTTACATTCTTTTAGGTACATTTGCTGCGGCTATGACTCACACAGGGCTCGCGCAAATTCTTGCAAGGCGCATAGCACTTATTATTAAAGATAATAAATATCTGCTTTTAATGATTATTGGGACAATTGCGGTTATGTCACAAAATTTAATACCTATACACATTGCTTTCATTCCTATTTTAATTCCGCCACTTTTAGGAATTATGAATAAATTGGAACTGGACAGGAGAGCCGTTGCAACAACCCTTGCCTTTGGTTTAAAAGCACCATATATCGCAATTCCTGCAGGTTTTGGTTTAATTTTTCAAGGCTTAATTGCAGAGAATATGACACACAGCGGAATTGAAGTCATAAAAACAGATGTCTGGAAAAGCACCTGGTTTTTAGGTTTTGCAATGTTTATCGGACTTTTAATCGCAATTTTTATAACATACAGGAAACCACGCAAATACAGAGATTTAGACCCCGTATATAATGAAAAAAGTTTTTCAAAAAAATCTTTACGCTTACGCCGCAAACATTATATAACTTTACTGGGCGCATTTGCGACCCTTATAGTTCAGCTCTGGAGTGGTTCCCTACCCCTTGGGGCGCTTATAGGATTAGGAATAATTTTTGGCGCAAAAGCAGTAAGAAAAAGGCACATGGACAAATTGATTAATGAAGGTATAGGACTTATGGGCTATGTTGCTTTTGTTATGCTTGTTGCAGCAGGATTTGCACTTGTATTAAAAGAAACCGGAGGGGTCGAAAGCCTCCTAAACTGGATTTTACCTTATATGCAACATTCCAAAATAATTTCGGTTACACTTATGCTTTTAATCGGGCTTTTGATTACAATGGGAATTGGCACATCCTTTGGCACAATACCTATTTTGGCAGTTTTATTCATTCCGTTGTGTGCAAAATTAGGTCTTAGCACTCCTGCCTCCATAATAGTTCTTGCAGCTTCTGCAGCCTTGGGAGATGCGGGTTCTCCCGCATCCGATACAACTTTAGGACCAACAGCGGGATTAAATGCCGATAATCAACACAACCACATTCAAGATACTTGTATACCGACCTTTTTACACTTTAATATTGCACTAATTTTGGCTGCCATAATTGCAGTTTATATTTTTTAATTATTATTATTGTCGATAAAAATTCATTATAAAATTACCTTGCTTAGGGTATAATTATTTTAAAGAATTATGAAAGGAATATAATTATGTCAGAAACAACTTTCAAAAACACAACCGTTAAATTAAACGACACAGGTTTTTCAAAATACGCAGCACTTGCAGCAGATGCTGTTTGTGATATTAAATCTCGCGCAGGAAAACAAGGACAATTTTTAAATTGGATTAATTTTCTGCCAAACCACCAATTAAAAAACATCGATAACTTATTTGATTTAGCTCAAAAGGCACGAGCAGGCAAATACACAGACATTGCCGTTTTGGGTATCGGCGGTTCACGTCATACGACTGAGTCTTTAATTACAATGCTAAATTTAAACAAGCACGCTCATTTTTACTCATCAGTTGACCCTCTAAGCTTTGAGCGTTTTTCAAAAACTCTTGATTTAGACAAAACACAATTCTTGGTAGTTTCAAAATCAGGCGGAACGCTTGAAACAACAGTAGCTTACGAAAGTGCCAGAAAATTAATGCAAAAACATTTGGGCAAAGAAGATGTTTCAGACAGATTTATTGCAATGACCGATGCATCAAGCGAAAAAAGTGCACTAAGACGTCTGGTTGATAAAGGTGAATTAACCGCAGGCGGATATGTTCATGATGATGTCGGCGGAAGATTTTCAATTTTTGATGATGCTACAATTTTCACACTTGCATTTTTAGGTGTTGAAAAACAAAATGTAGTTGACATGCTAACTGCATCTTTAGAGGCTCAGAAAGAATTTTTAAATAAAAATATTGAAGAAAACGATGCACTAAGACTTGCCATTTTTAATGTTGAAGCAAGACAAAACGGCAAAATAAAACACTTTGTAGAATACTTTGGCGATGCTTTTATGGGCACAACTTTATGGGAAAAACAACTTAAAAACGAATCTTTAAAGGCGAAAATTTCAACAGATACAAACGTAGGACCGGGGTATTTGCACTACAATGCCGAGGCTGATTTGGACGAAAACAATAAAGATTCTTTCTTTACTTTTATTTATGTAAAATCACAAGACAAGGTATTTAATGCGGTAATTGAAGGTGTAGTTAATGCATACAGTGCGCAACATCCTGTATCGCAAATTATCTTAGCTGATTTATCCTATAAAACATTAGGAAGATTTATTGAACTAAAGCATTTTGAAACACTCTACACAGGAAATATTTTAAGGAGAATGGAAAATAACATCACATCCGAACAAGATGCTATGGCAGAAGTATTACAACCAAATGTCGAAAAATACAAAAAAGAAGTAAAGGCAGCAATGGCAAAATAATTTAAAAGCCCGCAGAAGCGGGCTTTTTTAATACTTAAATTCTTTTTCGGTTTCAAGGCAAATTAAGTGTTCAATCATCTCATGTGCCTCTTGAATCAAAGGGGTGTCATTACATGGTACGCAAATTGCAATATCAGCCAACTGTAAATATGTAGCACCAAGCATTTCGCTTGTTAAAAATATTACGCGCATATTTTTTTTCTTTGCAGCGTCAATTGCATTTAAAATGTTTTTTGAAGTTCCGCTTGTCGAAATTGCAATAAATACATCATTTTCGCGACCCAATGCCTCAATTTGTCTTGAATACACATATTCAAAATTAAAATCATTCGCAACAGCACTCATAACACAAGTATCCGCACTTAAAGCAATTGCCGGCAAAGGAGAACGGGCAGAGTAAAATTTAGCCATAAATTCTGTTGCCATGTGCATTGAATCGGCCGCAGAACCACCATTCCCCGCTATTAAAATTTTCCCTTTTCTTCTTATGGATGAAATTACAAGTTGACTTGCCTGATAAATTTTCATTAAAAGTCGTTCATTATTTAAAATAGCAACTTTTACATCAATTGAATGTTCAATGTAATGTTTAATATCCTCTAGCAAAATACACCTCGCAACTGCTACATATATAATATACCATATTTTTCAAACATTTTTCAATGTAAAGGTTGACAAAAAAATAAAATTATTATAAAGTGATAATTATTATCATTTTTAGTCAAATTAAGCTATATGAACTATTCTAAACAAAGAGAGATAATATATAAAACATTAGCGGATAATGTAGTACACCCTAGCGCAGAGTATATTTATGAAATTTTAAAAGAAGCAAACAGTAATATTTCTCTTGCTACAATATACCGAAATTTAAACAAAATGGCATCATGCGGACATATCAAAAAAATTGAAGGGCTTGAGGATAAGGCGCATTTTGACCATAATACTTTTGAGCACTATCATTTCATTTGCCAAAAATGCGGTAAGATTTTTGATATACCAAAAGAAGTTGCCCCGAATATAATTAAAAAAACACAAGATAAAACAGGTTTTACAGTAAATAGTCATGATATAGTTTTTCACGGCATTTGCCTTGAATGCAAGAAAAAAGAAAGGTAGAAAAAGATGACAAAATTTGTATGTACGGTATGCGGCTGGTCAACTGAAGCGGATAAACAACCTGAAAAATGCCCTTTGTGCGGCGCAACAACATTCAACATTGTAGATGATTCCAAGGGCAAAGTATATGCTTGCGAACACACAATTGCAACTACAGAAAGGCTTGATTCTATGGTAGTCGAAGGCTTAAAAGCCAACTTTGCAGGCGAATGTACAGAAGTCGGAATGTATCTTGCAATGAGCAGACAAGCTGAACGCGAAGGCTATCCTGAAGTTGCAGAAGCTTTCAAAAGATATGCTTACGAAGAAGCCGAACATGCTGCAAAATTTGCAGAATTACTAGGCGAGGTTGTAACTTCTTCAACTAAAAAGAATTTAGAAATGAGAGCTGAAGCTGAACATGGCGCTTGCCAAGGTAAATTAGACATTGCAAAAAGAGCAAAAGAATTAGGATATGATGCTATTCATGATACTGTTCATGAAATGGCAAAAGACGAAGCACGCCATGGCAGAGGCTTTGACGGTTTATTAAGAAGATATTTTTCATAAAACACAACCCTATAAGTAAATACCGCCTGTACTTAGGCGGTATTTTACTGTAAATTATGAACATTTTGATGAGAAACATTTGTTACGCGAAGTCCGAATTTATCTTCTATAACAATAACTTCTCCATAAGCTATAAACTTCCCGTTAGCATATAATTCAACCTGTTCGCCCGCAACTTTATTTAATTCAACAATAGAGCCTTTGGAGAGATCAAGAATTTTCTTAACAGAGCTTCTGGCGCGACCAAGTTCAACAGTAATATGCATTTTAATATCCTGCATAATATCAAGATTTGCCTTAGGGTCATCGCTGAAATGCTGATTTTCATCCTCAAAAGAAACAAATTCAACAGGTGAAACACTAACCATATCATAATCGGCCTTTTTTGTTTCTTTAAGTTTCTCAGGTGCTCTGACAGGCTCAAAACCTATATCGGGATTATCATCAATTACTTCGCTTGCAACAAAATCCTCGGTTATTTGTTCCTCATTAACAGTTTCTATTATTTCCGCTTCAGGATTATTTGCCTCTTTAACAGGTTCTGCAAATTCACTGGAAAGCTCAGTTTCCTGACTTTGTTGTTCAACTATTTCTTCGTTTTTATTTTCTTCTGTCATAAAAAACCTATTGAATAATGAATTGTCCGAAACTTACCCTTAAAACTTCTCTTTGCCCATTAAATACGGTATTTACCATTTCTCTGATTTCTTCTTTTGCAAGCTCTTTTCCTGTGGCACTTGATAATTCGTCCGATGTTTTATTTGACATAACAGAAATTATAGCATCACGAACCGCAGGTTTATACTGTTCCATTTCAGCCGCAATTGCCTCCATCGGATTGGCAGGTGCAGCACCATGACCGCCTGATTTCTCCTGAGGTGCGCTCAACATTTCAATTTCTTCAGGAGTTTTAGACAATTCCATTGCAACATTAACTTTTAAGTATCTTCTCGGATTAATATCTGCAAGATTAAGAATAAAATCACCTAAATCAAGCAATATGCCCCGTTCATCTTCAACCTGTTCAACTTCTTCAATCTGCTCATCCAGACTGTGAAAAGCGGATATTTTATTTGTTATCATAGAATCAAAAAGAGAATACATAATTATCATAAAAATTCCCAAAATAACAATTGTAACAACCGTATTTGCAACAATCATGACATTTGTATTAACATTTCCTAAAGGTTTTTTTGTATTTGTTTCCTCTTTTGGTTTTGCATCTTTTGTCTGTAAAGGTTTTGACATATTTTTACTCCGTTAATTAATTATTATTATATCAACTCGCCTGTTTTTTGCTCTGCCCTCCTGCGTGTTATTTGTGGCAACAGGCATGTTATCTGCATATCCTGCAGCACTCAAACGATTTTTATCTATTCCGCAAGAAATCATATAACTTAATATATTTACCGCCCTTGCGCTCGATAACTCCCAGTTTGAAGCATATTTCCCGCCTCTTACGGGCAGATTATCGCTATGACCTTCAACCCGTATTTGTTTATCATTTTTCTTTAATTCAGCTACCAGAATATCAAGTGCTTTTTTTGAGTCAGTTTTTATTATAGCAGAACCTTCATCAAAAAGCACTCCTTCACCCAAACGGATTGTAATTTTTGCATCTTGAGAGATAATCTGCATATCTTGCTTATCTTTAAGTGCAATACTTAATTCATTTAAGGTTTTTTCAAACTCTATTATTTTAATTTCCTTGGAATCCGAAGGGTTTTTAACTCCATCTATCAAATGATTAGGACCTGTTTGCCCTTGTTGTTCTTGTTCTTGAATTGGTTTTTGCGATTGCGCCAAAACTTTATCTGAAATTTCAAAATTAGAGCCAATCCACAAAACCATAAATATCGCAAGTAAAACCGTTGCAAAATCAGCATAAGATACTACCCAACGATTAAGATGATTTACCTTATCTTTATCAGGTGTTTTTTTATATAGATTTTTATATTTTTCATATAAATTATTCATTATGCCGCAAAAGGAATAACCTTACCCTCACTTATTGTATTAACGGAAAGAATTTTGTTTAATTTCTCACTTATAACTATTGAGCTTTGCTCGTTTGCAATGTCTAAAATACTGGATATTATTATCTCTTGTTCTAAAAGTTTTTCATCAAGAATGTTTTTTAATTTTTTTGCAATCGGAAGAAAAATTAAATTCGCGCTGCCTACCCCATAAACAGTTGCAATAAATGCTGTTGCAATTCCACCCAAAAGAGCCTTGGGGTCAGAACTTACGGCTGATATTTGAATTAATCCCATAACAGCGCCAATCATACCAAAAGTAGGTGCATACCCGCCCATTTCCTCAAAAATTTCAATATTTTTAAAGTCGTTTCTATTATCATAAAAACTCATAAGGCGAAGATTTTCTTCCAAATTTTTAACATTATTTTCTTCTGTAAGGTTTCTTGCCGCTCTTTGCAAGAAAGGATTTGATATATAATTCACAACCTCGTTCAATGCTAAAATTCCTTTAGCACGGGCGATTTTTGCTAATTCTAAAATATCATCCGCAAGAATTGTCATATCTTTATTTTGAAAAATAAAAATTGACTTTAATGAATAAAACGCATTTATCAATTCTTTTATCGAAAAACTTATGCAAATAGCGCAAATCGTACCTCCGATAACAATTAAGAAAGCATGAGGTGCTATTATATAGCTCAATGATTTTGTTTTAACAATAACCGGTGCAAAAAGAGCAATAACACCCGCTATGAGCACAAAAAGCAATTCACATCCGTACTTAGAGGTTCTCATATTTGTTACTCCTCTTTAAACTTTTTACCCAGTCTACAAATTTATTTTTCTTCGTTTCAATATTTTCCAAAGTATCTTCTTTTAATTTTTCCGTATCCCACCTTTGAGCATCAATATCCGTCAGGCGTTTTTTTGTACCGACATTTTTCATATCTTTAAAGTATTTAACAACATTACCCCTGTTAATTTCAACCGGTGGAGTTGTATAAGATGGATCAATTAATCTCATTCTGACATTCTTTGCAATTTCAGGGCTTATATATTTTGAATATTCTTTAAGCCTTAGCATGCCTTCATAATTACTGGAAATTGTAGTATCCAAATTTTTAAACTTATTATTTCTTATATTTTTTGCGTATATTTGTTCCCAAAGAACTATTTCATGTTCGACATCAACAAATGCTACATAAACACTAAGTCTGTGCGTCGGATTAACAACGTCCATACCTTGAATATTTGCGACATTCCAAAGGGTATTTTTCAAAAAATCTCTTTGGATATCAACCGAACTTGTCATCACAATAAGCTTTTTAACACCCGTTGCACGACATATTTTTCTTAATAATGCATAATCAAGGTCATAGCCTTGTTGTAAAGAGCCTAGGGTTTCAATATCATATTGATTTACACCCATATCCGTTAAAAGACGTTGAGTTGTTGCAACGCTAAGCACACTAACACCTGATTTTACAAGGTTTGCACGCACATCCTGAAGAAAAAACTCGGGTGTTTTAAAATAAGCATTGTAAGGATTAATTTGAGTTAAAATTGCATCGGATACAATACCTATTCGCTCGTATGCAAAAGCATTAAGCGAAAATAAGCACATAAAAAATGCTGATAATAAAAACCTTATTATACCCCTTGTCATAGTAATTAAATTATCATTCATTTTTTTTAAGCGAAAATCATATATTAGTATGAAATTTTGACATTAATAAAAATTTCATTAAATTTATTTTAAAAACTGCCGATAAAAAAACGGTAAAATTATAATCGAGTAATAAAATGCCTTTTCGCTACAGACTCCAAAAGTTCCTTGAAATCAGAATAAGAAAAAAAGAAGAACAGCTGCAAGAAGTAATAAAAGCGCAAAACGAAGTAGACAGAATTGAACTGTTAATCATTAAAAACAATAAAAATATTCAAGATACCAGATTAAATATGCGAAAATCCGACCCAATGATGTATGACGGATTTGATAAATTTTTAAAACACTTATACGAAATAGGCGAACAACTTGAAACAGAAAAACAAGAAGCTATAAAAAAACTCGAAGAAGAAAAAGAAAAACTCAAAGAGCGCGAAAAGGAAGTAAACGTTCTTGAAAAACACAAAGAACACAAACGCGAAGAATATTTACAAGAGCAAAAGGCACTTGAATTAAAACAATTAAACGAAATAGGCGCACAAAAGCATTTTGCAAAAACAAGAGAAAAACAAGAAGAAGAAATGCTAAACGAGCTTAGGGAGCAAAATGAATATAGAAAACATCGTCAAGAACGAACAAAATTTTGATACATCGGCACAACCTGCAGTTACCGGTGATGCTTATACAAAAAAAAGCGCAACCGGTGTTTTTAAAAGCGAATTTGAAAAGCTGATGTCGAGCTTTTCGAAAGAAAAAGTTTTAAATAAAGATGATGAAATTAACAAACTTTTCTTAGAACTTGATTTCGGCGCGCAATATGGTATTGAAAGCGTAAAAATAGGTCAACAAGATGCTATATTTTTCTTAAATATGCTAAATCAAAACGGTTATATAAATTACCAAGCAGAAGATGAAAATATACAAATTACTACAAAAAACAATCAACAAATGCAAATTTCAAAAAGTCTTATGTCAATGCTTAGCAGCTCTTATGAAAGCAAAAAACCTATAAGAATGGACTTTGATAATAATGTGACCGTTATTTTAAAACTTGATGACAAAGGCAAAATAAATGCTCATTTTATTCCGGGCGATAAAGCTGTCGAAGAATATTTAAAAAATAATATTCCATATTTAAGACAAAGATTTGATGAGCAAAATATCTCTTATTCAAACATAAGCTACAAACAATATAAAGACCAAAATCAAAAGAACAAAAAGGAGAATAACCAATGAAAGATGCTTACGTTAACGCTATAAATATTCAAGCTGCCACAAGAAATTGGATGGATGCGGTAACGGAAAACATGGTTAATATGTATACTCCGGGATATCGTGAAAATCAGGTTACTTTTAAAACATTTTTAGATGCTGTCCAACTTGACGGTTATTTGAAAAACACCGGACAAGGCAAGGCAATCCCCGGAACATCTACCGAAAACGTGTTTTTAGAAGGTAATGGCTATTTTGTTGTAAGAAATGAAGAAGGCAGAATTGCATACACACGTTTAGGCGAATTTAAGTTTGATAACGAAGGTGTTTACAAAGCATCAGACGGTTCAAAAGTCCAAGGATATATTTTAAACGACCATGGCGAGATTATGGCAGGTACAAAATCTTTAACAAGTGCCGAATTTGATGAAACAACGGCAAATGGCGGTGCTCTGAGTGTTCCTACAACAGAAATAAAACTCTGGATTGACCCTGATAACGGTAAGTTTTTAGGAAAATATGACGAATATGAAATAAAGGGCGACGGAATTTTATACGGGAAAACCAACGGCGGCAAAGATGCAACACCATTGTATAAAATTGCTGTTATGAATTTTCATAATCCGCAAGAACTTTATCAATACAAAGACGGTTATTTTGTGGAAACCGCAGAATCCGGAAGACCTGTGATAGGTAAAGCCGAGATTACAAGCGGCATGCTCGAGTTATCAAATATAGATTTTAAAGCAAATGCCACTTATTACCAAGAAGCTAAAATGCAAATGGAACTTTCAAATAAGCTTATTTCCAGTTATAAACAACTTCTGCAAAACGCTCTGCAGCTCTTGGATTAATCTTCTAATTTCGCACGGATTTCTTGAACTTCGTATTTAAGCCTGTTTAATTCACATTTAACAGGGTCAGGAATTCTATTATGCAAAAGTTGTCCCTGAATAAATACCCGCTGTTGAACAATTCTGCCCGGAATACCTACAACCGTTGAATGTTCCGGAACATCATCAATAACAACACTTCCTGCCCCTATATTTGTATAATCGCCAATTGTAATGTTGCCTAAAACCTTTGCCCCTGCGCCTATAGTAACATTATTGCCTACTGTCGGATGTCTTTTTCCTGTGTCTTTACCCGTACCACCCAGTGTAACACCCTGATAAATAAGTACATCATCCCCAATTACGGCCGTTTCTCCGATAACAACACCCATGCCATGGTCAATAAAAAAGTTTTTACCGATGAGCGCACGCGGATGAATTTCAATTCCGGTGAAAAAACGTGCCAACTGAGAAATCAACCTTGGCAAAAAAGGTATGTGCCATTTGGTGAGCTTATGCGCGCATCTGTATGCTAATAGTGCATGAAATCCGGGATATAAAAAAATTATCTCTGCCAAATTCCTTGCTGCGGGGTCTTTATCATAAATTGTTTTTATATCACTGCAAACAGTTTTGATACCTCGCACAATTGACAACCCGCGCTTTTTTTCTTCCATTAAAAAACACCTCCGGAAAGATATCTTTCGCCACTATCCGGAAAGATACAGACTATCATTTCATCTCTGCCTTCAAAAAATATCTTTTTATCCAATTCCAGCGCAGCCTTTAAAACCGCACCCGATGAAATACCTATCAACAAACCTTCTTTTTGTGCAATTTCACGCGTAATTTTAATTGCATCATCGCCTTTGATATCTGTTATATTATCAATCAAATTTTTATCAAGAGTTTTCGGTAAAAAATTTGCCCCGATACCCTGAATCTTGTGTGCCGCAGCGGTACCTTGAGTTAAAAGAGGGCTTTCCGCAGGTTCAACACCAAGAATTTTAATTTTTGAATTTAATTCTTTTAATCTCTTTGCCGTGCCTGAAATAGTACCGCCGGTACCAATGCCTGCTACTAAAAATTTTACTTCACCGTTTGTATCTTCCCAGATTTCATTTGCGGTTTTTATATGCGACAAAGGATTGTCAGGGTTTTCAAATTGTTTTGTTTGAAAAACGGTTTTTCCGTCTTTTTCGAGTTCTGCTGCAATTTGTGCCGCTTTATCAACCGCCCCTTTCATGCCAAGGTTTTTTGGTGTTAGAACAATTTTTGCACCATAGGCAGAGATTAATTTTTTTCTTTCTTCCGTCATATTTTCGGGCATAACCGCAATAAACTCAAGCCCCATAATACTTGCACACAAAGCCAACCCGACACCGGTATTTCCTGAAGTAGGTTCGACAATAACCGTTTCAGGAGTAATTAAACCCTTGTCATAAGCTGATTTCAACATATTATAGGCAACTCTGTCTTTTATCGAGCCTGCAGGGTTAAAATATTCAAGTTTGGCATAAATGTTTTTTGGCTTATAGCCGTCATAAATTCCGTTAATTTTTACTATAGGAGTATTACCGATTAATTCCAATACATTAGAATATAATTTTGGCATATTTCCTTTTACCCCCTTGCAAAACACCTGACTTATCAATTAAAAAGTCCGTTGATGCAACTTTTTCACCTTCAAATTTAACCCCGCCGCCTGCAATGAGCCTTCTTGCCTCGCCTTTACTTTGCACAAAACCTAATTTTAAAAGCAAGTCTAAAATATTTTGCGGCTCGTCTAATTTAATTTCCTCAATATCCTCGGGTATACATTTTTTTTGAACAACATTAACAAAATCGTTTTGTGCTGTTTTTGCATCATCTTCGCCCTTGTACATTCTAACTATTTCATAAGCAAGACGCATTTTTTCATCACGAGGATTATTGTCTTTATTAAAATCTAAATCAGTTAAAAGCAAATAATATTTAGGCATAAGCTCATCTGGAATACTCATAAGCTTGCCATACATATCTTTTGGGCTATCCGTAAATGAAATACAGTGTTCAGGATAGGTTTTCGACATTTTAACCTGACCATCCGTACCCTCGATTAAAGGCAAAAGCATTGCAAGCTGAAAATCCTCAAACCCGTAATGCGCCTGAACATCTCGGCCCATTAATAAATTAAAACGCTGATCGGTCCCGCCTAATTCAATATCTGCTTTTACTGCAACAGAATCATAAGCTTGCATTAAAGGATAGAAAAACTCTACAACACTTATAGGGCGACCTTCTTCATATCTTTTTGCAAAATCATCACGAGTAAGCATTTTGGCAACAGTTGTTGAAGTTGCAAGTTTCAACATTTCAACAAAACTCATTGAATGTAGCCAATCGGCATTGTTAGTAACTTCAGCACGTTTAATATCAACAACATTCGACATTTGTTCAAAATAGCTTTTGGCATTTTCTTCAACCTGTTCCTTTGAAAGAGCAGGACGAGTTTCAGACTTCCCCGAAGGGTCCCCTACCATAGCAGTTGCCCCGCCTACAATCAATACAACCTGATGTCCTAAATCTTGAAATTGTTTTAATTTACGCATTACAACACTATGCCCAAGGTGCAAATCCGGTCTTGTCGGGTCTAAACCTAATTTAACCCTAAGCGGACGATTTTCATTGTGCGCTTTTTGCAATTTATAAGCAAGCCCCATAAAACCATCAGGCAGAATTTCCGCCCCGCGGCACAGCATTTTTGCCTCATCAATAAATTTTTGTTCAATTTTTAGTTCTTCAGCCATTTTCTTCCTCGAATTACTGCCAGACAATAATATCACAATTGCAAAAAAACGTCATGTGGTTAAATAAGTGCCATATAATTTTTGCGACTGTTCTCGAGTAAGTCCTGAGGAACCGCCTTAATAAAAGCCCATGGGAGATTTTTTTTCGTATTATCGTAAGGCATAATTGCAGCCACTTTTATATCTTTAAATCTTCCTTTATCACAGAATTCTCTCCACACATGTTTAAAAGCACCAAGATTACCCCCGCGCTCGCAAACTTCTATTATATAATCAGCAAGTGATTTGTCGGCTCTGGATAAAACAGCTTGGACTAAATCCCATTCTATACTTGCAAAACGAAATGCTATATTTTTCTTTCTTAAATTTTTCATAATATATAACATTTTTTTCTCAAGCGATTTAAAATTGTCCATCTCGACATTTTCAAAAGGAGTATGTGCCTTTGGAATAAAATTTGCAATAGAATATGTAAATTCAAACCCGCGATTTTGTTTTTTTAAATCGATTGCCAAATCAATAAAAGCTTGTATATCTTCATCTGTTTCATAAGGCAAGCCAATCATTACATATATTTTAATACCCTTCAAACCTGCTTCTCGTGCAGCTTTTACCGTTGCATAAATTTGTTCGTTTGTTAAATCCTTGTTTATAATCTTTCTAAGTCGCTCGCTACCTGCTTCAATTGCTATTGTTGCATGCTTTTGCCCGCATTTAACAAGTGTTTTAAACAATTTTTCGTCAGCTAAATCCGCTCTGAGCGAAGAAATAGAAAGCTCAACAGGAGAAATTTTACTTTTCTCATTTATAAAATCAATAATTTTTTCAAAATCAGGATGACCTGCAACATAAGCGCCTAAAAGAGCAATTTTATTTGTATATTGCAATGCATTTGAAATTGAATCAAGAATTTTTTGAGTTTCCAAAAATCTTACCGGTATATTCATCCAGCTTGCAATACAAAAATTGCACATTTTAGGGCAACCGCGCTCTACTTCAATAACATAAGTATCTTTAAAAAAACTTTTATCGCTTAAAATAGGTGTTGCCACAGGCTCGACAAGATTATCACGAATTAAATTCACGCGATACTTTCCATACTTTGGAACCCAAATACCTTCAAAATTTTTCAATTTTTCAAGCAATTCTTCTCTGCTTAAATCCTTATTTTCGGCAATAAATTTAAAAACTTTTTCTAAAAGTTGCCCCTCGCCAATGCTTATAAAATCGTAAAACTCTTGATAAGGCAAAGGATTTGCATTAACCGCGGGACCTCCGGCGAAAATTATAGGGTCATTTTCTCCTCTTTGAGATGATTTTAGAGGTATATCATATTTTTTTAGCATTTTTATTACTGTTAAAATATCAATTTCAAAACTGGTAGAAAAACCCATTACTTTAACATCTTTAATCGCGCAACGGGTTGTTTTTGTATCCGCATAAACACGCTCAACAAAAATTTCATCCATTAAATCAAGTGTCTTAAAAATAGACAAATACCCCAAAGATGCCATTGCAAAACTTTCTATGGCAGGAAATGCAAACCAAACATTAATTTTTGGATGTTTATCGATTTTTTGCGGATATAAAAATCTCTCCATTAACTTTCCTGTTCTTTTATTCTTTTCAAATAAAGTTCATCTACCAAAACACAAAATACGCTTGCTATTGCAGGACCCAAAATAACCCCCCAAAAACCTAAAAACCTTGCACCTACAAGAAGTGAGATGATTATTGTTAAAGGGTGCATATCCATTAACTTGCCAAATATAACCGGTCGTAAAACTTGATTTTCAAGCCATTGTACAATCATAAACACTGCAAATGTTAAAATAACAAATACAAAACCATGCCCGGCCGCACTTATAAGACCCGCCGCAACAGCTATAGTAGGACCTATTACCGGAATTAAATCTAATATAAAAGTTATAAAACCTAATATTAAAGCATGTTTATGCCCTATAAGCAAAAGCCCTGCCATAGTTAAAATTCCTACAAATGCCATAGAAAGTATTTGTCCAAAAACATAGCCGCCTACTCGATTTGAAATTGTATCAACAATTTCGCTTGCACGGTCTTTATACTTTGACGGGAAAAAAGCTATAAAAACTTTTTTTATGTGCGTTTCATCATAAGCTAAATAAAATATCATAATTGTAACTGCAAACACGGTTGTAAAGGAATTTGCAACAATTTTACCTGCCTCAATAGAGTGTGCAAAAACATTTTGCACAATAGGTGCCATATCAACCTTTAGGGCTTCCGCATTAATTATTTTTGCAAGCGAAAATCCAAAAATATTAAAATTTAAAACATTTTGAATTTCATCAAGATAATTGGGGAAATTTTGTACAACAATTAAAATTTGTTTTACGCTTACCACAAACAGCGGAATAAAAAATCCTAAAACTCCAATAAGAAATAAAAGCAAAATAAGACTTACCGCAAGAATTCTTGGCATATACTTTTGCAATTTTACAATAAGCGGATTTATTGCACATGTTAAAACATAAGCTGCAAATAACATTAAAAGAATATCCGCAATATTTCCCGCCAAAAATGCCAAAAGTATTAAAACAAAAAATACAAGAGTATTTTTAAGAGTTAAATATCTGTCTAAATAAGGCATTAATTTTTCTCCATTTATAAACTTTTTTTATGTTACAATCATTATTGTAATTTAGCAAGACAAAATAGGATAAGAACATGAGCATTAACCAAAATATTAAGCCGATTAGTACAAAAATAAATGAAAGAGGCAACCTTGAAATAGGCGGCTGCGACATTACAGAAATTGCAAACAAGTACTCTACTCCGCTTTATATTATGGATGAGCAGACTTTAAGAGGTATTGCACGTGAATATAAAAAAGCTTTTTCACGTCTTGAAAATGTCAATATGATGTTTGCCTCAAAAGCACTTATGGTCAGCGCTATTGCAAAAATTTTATCGGAAGAAGGCTTTGGATTTGATGTAGTATCAGGCGGAGAGCTTTACACGGTAAAAAATGCCAATGTTAACATGAAAAATATTACTTTTAACGGCAATAACAAAACTACCGATGAATTAAATATGGCATTAGATTACGGTGTCGGACGCATTAGTGTTGATAATTTTTTAGAACTTGCACTTTTAAACGAAATAGCAAAATCAAAAAATATTACACAAAAAATTCTTTTAAGAATTACCCCCGGCATTGAATGCCACACGCATGAATACATTCAAACAGGACATTTAGATTCAAAATTCGGTTTTGACTTAACTCAAATTGATGAAGCGATAGAACTTATTTCAGATGAATATAAAAATCTTGAATTAACAGGGCTACATGCGCACATTGGCTCTCAAATCTTTGAAACTCAAGTTTATTATGATGAAATTGGTGTGATTTTAAAAGAAATTAAAAGAATTAAAGACAAATTCGGCATTGAACTTTATGAAATCAATGCAGGCGGTGGTTTAGGTGTAACATATACAACGGATGACTGTCCGCCATCTGTTGAAACCGTTGCAAATGTTATAATTGATTCCATTGAAAAACATTGTGAAAAATACAACTTAAAAAAACCGGTTTTATACATCGAACCGGGTCGTTCAATTGTAGCAACTGCAGGTGTAACACTATACACAATAGGCTCATCAAAACAAGTACCGAACGGCAGGAAATATATAGCAGTTGACGGAGGTATGGCGGATAACCCGCGTCCTTCAATGTACGGTGCGAAATATTTTGCACAAATTGCAAATTACAAAGAAGAAAATATACCGGAAAAAGTAACTGTTGCAGGCAGATTTTGCGAATCAGGCGATATCTTAATTAAAGATATTGAATTAAACAATCCTCAAGAGGGTGATTTGCTTTGTGTTTTTAATACCGGTGCTTACGGATATTCAATGTCATCTAATTACAACTGTGTGCTCAAACCCGCAATGGTACTTGTAAATTCTTCACAATCTGATATTATAGTTGAAAGACAAACTTACGAACAACTGGTTCAAAATGATGTAATACCTGATAGAATTTAAGGGACAAAGAGTGGATTTTAGTGACTTCTACAATTTTATATTCTCTCAGTTTCATGAGTTGTTAAAGTCACTAAGCGTGGTTAAACCCAGTATTAACATCATTGAAATAATAGTTTTAATTTTTATTTTATGGTACTTCTACAGGAAATATATCAAGGGCACACCTAGTGAAAACCTTGTTCGCGGTATGTTTGTGCTCATTTTTATGTGGATTTTTTCAGAACTTTTAATAAAAGTAAATCTGCAAATTTTCGGCATGTTTATTAAAACTCTTGTAAGTGTAGTTTTATTTGGTCTGATTGTCATATTCCAACCTGAATTAAGGCGTTTTTTAGGATATATAGGTCAAACAAATTTCTTTGAAAATGTAATTTTAAACAGAAAACATTTTAGAGCAAAAGAAGCAAAAATTGATGTTGTAAAAGAACTTATTGAAACAATAAAATATTTATCAAAATCCAAAACAGGCGGTCTGATTGTTTTGCAAAGGGCAAACTCACCGGTTAACCATTCTGATGTCGGTACTAAATTGGATGCAGATATTTCTCAAGAACTTTTACTTACTATTTTTTACCCATCAACCCCCCTACATGACGGTGCGGTAATTGTCGAAGGGGAAAAAATAGTTTCTGCAGGGGTACTTTTACCGCTTACGGAAGACCCAAAATTAAGCTGGAGATATGGAACACGTCACAGAGCGGCAATAGGAATTACCGAGAGTTCAGACTGTGCCTGTATTGTGGTATCTGAAGAAACAGGCGATGTTTCAATTGCAATTGACGGCGAACTTAAAAAATACGAAGATTTGGGTAAATTAAAAACAGACTTATCAAGAATTTTGGGATATGAAGCAGAAATAAAAGAAGAAGAAAAACCTGCTATTTTTAATTTGGACAAGTTTTTATCAAACAATGTAATGCCTAAAAAAAAGTAAAGACTACTCTTTTTGTCTAATGAACTTAGGCTTGTATTTATTTATTATGAAACTGTATGGAACAGTTTATTGCGCAAAAAAATTCTCAAACGGAACAAAAACAAAAAGCCAAAGAGTGCCTTTTGCACTACCTTGGCGAGTTAAAATTGCATTTCAATTTAGATGATAAAGATGTGGTGAAAATTTTAAAAAAGGTACGTTTTGAATTAAACAGAGGAAGTATTGTCCAAAAATGGCTCTATGTGGTAAAATCATTTTTGCACTAATAACGGAAAACAAAAAATGATTATCAAAAAACTACCGCTTGGTCCAATTGAAGCAAATACCTATGTAATTTTTGATGAAAAATCTAAAGAGGCAATTATTATTGAAGCTTCAGGGGATGCAAACAGCATAAAAAAAGAGCTTGATGCACTTGGTGCAAATTTAAAATATATTTTGCTGACACATGGACATTTTGACCATGTTTTTGCAGTAAATGATGTAAAAAAACTCTACCCAAAGGCACAAGTTTATATTCACAAGGAAGACGAGGTTTTGACACAAAATATCGCACTGCAATGCGCACATTTTGGTATTGACGGAGTTGAAAGACCAAAAATCGATAAATATATTGATGAAAATACAGAGCTTTGCTTTGGTGATAATAAAATTAAAATCATACACACCCCGGGACATTCAAAAGGCTCTTTGTGCTATTTAATAAAAAATGATTTATTTTCAGGGGATACTTTATTTTTTGAAGAAATAGGACGTTGCGACCTTTTTGGCGGCAGTTTTAGCGAAATTGAAAAAAGCATAAGAAATAAAATTTTTACATTAGATAAGAGCATAATCGTTCATCCCGGTCACGGGCAAGACACAAGCGTCGGACATGAAATCAAACATAACGCATATTTTGGAGAAAATTCGAGGTACTAAGATGGAAATAAATTACGATAAACTTTTAGAAATGGCAAAAAAAGTAAGTGAAAATTCCTACTCGCCATACTCAAAATTTAAAGTTGGTGCCGCTGTTATTTTTGAAAGCGGAAATATATACTGCGGGGCAAATGTTGAAAATGTAAGCTACGGCATTACACTTTGCGCTGAGAGAAGTGCAATTTCAAACGCAATTTCATCAGGAGAAAAAACAAAAATTAAAGCAATTGCGGTTTATTCCCCTAATCAAAAAAATTGTTTACCTTGTGGCGCATGCAGGCAGTGGCTGGCTGAATTTGCGCCTGATAACACACATGATTTAAAAATTATTTTGGAAGGTTGTAAGGGCGAAAGCGTTGCTTGGGGATTAGATGAAATATTTCCCGACAGCTTTAAATTTACTTACTGCAAGCCCGACTAAATTTTTCAAATCCTAAAAGTGCAGCGCCTATCATGCCTGCATAATTACCTGAGGTTGCATGCAAGATTTTTGTAGGCAAAGTCACAATATCATCATTTACTAACTCTTGCATATACTCTACATCACAAAATTTTCCCATAGAACCAGATAAAACAATGCAATCAGGGTCAAAAATATCAGCAAGCCCCACAAGTCCAGCTATAATATTGTTTTGCCAGATATTATAAGCACGAAGCATTATTTCATTGCCTTCGTCTACACCTTTAATAATGTCATAAGTGGTAATATCCTTATTTCCGGTAAGTTCAATACCTGTAATCCTTAACCCGTTACCCGAAGCATATATTTCAAAACAATCATAAGCGCCACAAGAACATTTTCTTTTTTTATCCATAGACATTTTAAAATGCATCTCGCCTGCAACTCCTGATTTGCCTTTTAAAAGCTTGCCGTCAATTATTATCCCGCCTCCGACACCTGTGCCCAAGGTTAAAGTAATATTGTTATCCATGCCTTTTGCACTTCCGATTTTATATTCTGCCCATGCCGCACAATTAGCATCATTTTCAATAAATACGGGCTTGCTTGAAAGCGCACTAAAATCGGTTTTAGGATAACCGAAAGGCAAATTGGCAGTTGAACAAATAACTTTTGTATTTTCTTTATTTACCCCGCCTGCAGTTGAAATTGCACTGAATTCAATTTCATTTTCATGGCAAGATATTATTTCTTTTAATTTTTTAATAATCTCCTCTGAACTCTTTGGAGTAGCATGTTTTTCTACCTCAGATACTATTTCGCCGACTTCATTTACATAAGCAGCGTAAATTTTTGTACCTCCTATATCAATACTTAATGCTTTTTTCATTTTAAAATCTCCGTAAATCTTTTTGTTATCAACTGCGGACGGGTTATTGCCGAACCTATTACAACACAAAATGCACCAAATTCAAATGCTTTCTTTGCCTGTTCGGGTGTCCAAATTTTACCTTCCACTATTACAGGTATATCAAAATCCGTACATATTGACCGGCACAGTTCGTAATCTGGTTCATTGGGTTTTTCTTTTGTTTCTGTTGTGTAACCGCTAAGGGTTGTCGAAACAATATCAACACCCAATTGAATTGCATTTTTTGCCTCATTGTAGGTTGCAATATCCGCCATTGCAAGTTTACCGTTTAATTTTATAAAATTTATAATGTCGCACAACTTTTCATCGTTCGGACGCTTGCGCATTGTAGCATCAAAGGCTACAATATCAGCCCCTGCATCAATTATTTCCCTTGCATTATCAATTGTCGGGGTAATATAAACAAGCTCTAAGAAATTTTCAGGAATTTTATCGGGCTTTGTAATACCAATCACAGGTAAGTCAGGGTAGATTTTTTTTGCATTTTTAACATCCCTTTTACCTGCAAGTCTTAAACCTCCTGCGCCACCATTTACAACACTTTTTATCATGGCATTAAGTGCAACCTCTTGGTACAAAGGCTCATCAGGCATAGCCTGAACAGACACAACAATTTTTCTTTTCAATTTTTGTAACATATATGACCATGATTTTTATTTTTGATTTATACTATTATACAGACACACTTAATTTAAAATAAGAGGAACTATGACTAAACACAGTATTGAAAAACAAGAAAATAATCTTGTAAAAATCACCATCACAGTTGACGAAAAAACAGCAAATGATGCTTACAACAAAACTTTAAAAAGAATAGGCTCAAATATTAACATAGCGGGCTTTAGAAAAGGAAAAGCACCTGTTAATGTTATTGAAAAATATGTCGGAGTTGAAAGAATTAAAATTGAAGCACTTGAAAGTATTTTCCCTATGGAATTTTCAAAAATTGCTCAAGAAGAAAAACTTGACCTTGCAACTCAACCTCAAATTGAAAATTTTGAATTTGAAAAAGGTAAAGATTTAATAATCCATGTTAAAGCAGAATTAAAACCGGAAGTTAATCTTGCGCCCTATAAAGATGTTGAAGTTGAATATGAAGAATTTAAAGGCGAAGAAGGTGCAATGGAAAAAGAGCTTGATGCTCTCAGAAGCAGATTTGCAACCTTGGAAAAAGTTGACAGGGCTTCAAATAACACCGACATTGTAGTTTTTGACTTTGAAGGCAGCGTAAATGACGAATTAATCGAACATGGCAGTGCCAAAAACTACACTTTGGATTTAGGTCATTCTAACTTTATCCCCGGCTTTGCAGAAGGTCTTGTAGGGCACAGTGCAGGAGAGGAATTTGTAATTGATGTTACATTCCCAAAAAACTATCATGAAGAAAAGCTAAAAGGTGCGGCAGCAAAATTTAAAATTAATCTGCATGAAGTAAAAGAGCGTAAACTACCTGAATTAAACGATGAATTAGCTAAAAAAGCGGGTAAATTTGAAACACTTGATGCTCTTAAAAAAGATATTGAAAAATATCTTGAAGAAGCTAAAGACTTTGAAAACGAAAGAAGAAAATCAGATGCGATTTTCAACAAAATTTACGATGGAACAAACATCGAAATTCAAGACAGCATGATTGAACGCGAAGTGGAAGCAGTAAAAGAAGAAACCAAGCAAAACGCATTGCGCCAAGGTCAAGATTGGCAAAAGCTTGTTGATGCCGAAGGTATTGACTCGGTTAATCAAAAACTGCGCGATGAAGCAATTAAAAGAATTAAAAACTCTTTAATAATTGAAAAAATTTCAAAAAATGAAAACATTAAAATTGAGCAAAGTGATTTATTGGCACAAATTCAAGAAATTGCAAGAATGTATGGTTCAAATGCAACTTCCGTATTTGAAGAAATGAAAAAGAATCCTTCATCTTTTGCGATGTTGTCACAACAAATTGCAACAAGAAAAGTAAATGAACTTCTGCTCAGTGCTAATAAATTTAATGCAAAATAGTGAAAGGATAAGTATATATGAGTTTTGTACCTGTAGTAATTGAACAATCATCACGTGGCGAAAGGTCTTTTGATATTTTTTCAAGACTTTTAAGAGAAAGAATTATCTTTCTTGGTACCCCTATTGATGATATGGTTGCAAATCTTATTGTCGCACAAATGTTGCTCTTGGACAGCGAAAACCCAGAAAAAGATATTATGTTGTATATAAACTCCCCCGGTGGTTCCGTTACGGCAGGTTTTGCAATTTATGATACAATGCAGCATATAAGGGCTGATGTTTCTACAATCTGCTTGGGACAAGCAGCATCAATGGGTGCATTTTTATTGTCCTCCGGTGCAAAAGGTAAACGTCTTGCACTGCCACACTCAAGAATACTTATTCACCAACCTTTAGGTGGTGCCCAAGGGCAAGCAACGGATATTGAAATTCAAGCAAATGAAATTTTAAGAATTAAAAAATCACTAAACAATATTCTTGCAAACAATACCGGTCAACCCTTGAAAAAAATTGAAAAAGATACAGACCGAGATTATATTATGACACCTGAAGAAGCTGTTGAATATGGTATGATAGACAGAGTAATAACTCTTGACAATACCGAAAATAAAGAAAATTAATTTTGGAGAAATTAAATGGCAAAAATAGATGAACCTAATTTAAAATGTTCATTTTGCGGAAAAACGCAAGATCAGGTAAAAAAGCTTATTGCAGGTCCTGATGTATGCATTTGCGATGAGTGCATCGAGTTATGTAATGAAATTTTAGACGAGGAATTATTCAACCTTAAAGGAGAAGAAAAAAATCAAGAGTCAGAACTTCTCTATGAAGGAATTCCTAAACCCCATGAAATTAAAGCTTATCTTGATGAACATATCGTAGGACAAGATGATGCAAAAAAGGTTCTCTCAGTTGCTGTTTATAACCACTACAAAAGAATTGCCCACAACATGGAAAATGAAAAGTCCGACGTTGAAATTCAAAAAAGCAATATTTTACTCGTGGGTCCTACAGGTTCAGGCAAAACCCTTCTTGCACAAACACTTGCAAAACTTCTAAATGTTCCTTTCGCTGTTGCTGATGCTACAACCCTTACAGAAGCAGGTTATGTCGGCGATGATGTTGAAAATATCTTATTAAGATTATACCAAAGTGCTGATTACAACGCTCAAAAAGCAGAGCGTGGCATAATCTACATCGACGAAATAGATAAAATTGCAAGAAAATCTGAAAACCCCTCTATTACTCGTGATGTATCAGGTGAGGGCGTGCAACAGGCTTTATTAAAAATGATTGAAGGAACTGTTGCAAATGTTCCTCCGCAAGGTGGCAGAAAGCATCCTCATCAAGAATTTATACAAATTGACACATCTAACATATTATTCATAGTTGGCGGCGCATTTGTAGGGCTTGATAAAATCGTAGAACGTCGCGCAGGAGATTCTTCAACCGTAGGTTTTGGTTCAAAACCGGTAAGTGCTGCAGAAAAAGAACTCCAAGCAGCAAAAATGCTTAAAAAACTTCAACCTGACGACTTGTTAAAATTCGGCTTAATTCCTGAATTTGTCGGCAGAATTCCTGTTTACACCGTTTTAGACCCGCTGGATGAAGAAACACTCAAAATGATTTTAACAAAACCCAAAAATGCTATTGTTAAGCAATATCAGTGCTTAATGCAGATGGATGGTGTTGAATTAAAATTTGAAGATGAAGCAATTGACCTCATTGCAAAAGAAGCAATAAAAAGAAAAACAGGTGCACGTGCACTTCGCTCAATTGTTGAAGAAATTATGCTTGATGTTATGTATGAAGTTCCTACTAACCCTGAAATTAAGACCTTCACTATAACTGCTGATATGGTAGGAAAAAAAAAGAACGTAGCGGAGTTAATTCAACTCCCGACAAAAAATAATATTGAAAAAGTACAGGAAGATATCGCATAAGTGATGTAAATTTCTTGCTTATATATAAAAATAACGCTAAAATATTGCTAAGCCGGTTTGGAGAAAAAAATGAAAAAGATTTTTAAATTTTTTGCAATTTTAATTTGCACAATTACAATTGGTGTTTCAGGTGCTATGGCACAAACATTTAGTGATTTACCAAGTTCACACTGGGCCTATGAAGCAGTTGAGTACCTTTATGAAAACGGTGTTGTGGCAGGATATCCTGATGGCACATACAAAGCTGACAACAATGTAATAAGGGCGGAATTCTGCTCTATGGTTGTAAGCGCACTAAGACTAAGAGAAAAAAGTATAAACACATTTAAAAACTTTAAAGATGTAGAAGATTGGTATTGGGCATACAACGATATTCAGCTCGCTTCTTTCTATGATCTTGTAGTAGGTACACCTGACGGATACTTTTATCCGAAAAATACAGTAACACGTGCCGAAGCATTATCGGTAGTATTAAATTCATTATCTACAAATGACATGACACATGAAGAAGCATTGCAAATACTTTCAAAATATCCTGATGCCAACGAAGTTCCGCTTTGGGCATTGGTTAAAACAGCAAAAGCAGTGCAAAACGGTCTAATGTACAATACCCCCGGACATGAGCACACTCTTGAACCAAATCGCCCTGCAACCCGCGGAGAAGTTGCAATGTTTATATACAAAATGATGGCTCAAGTTTCAATTCGTCCAAGCGAAAAACTTGCAGACAAACAACGTCCCATTATTAAAGACGGCTATGTTGTTGAAAATGCTTATTTTGACGGAGATGAAATAGTAATCCCTGCCGGTACTATTTTACCTCTTGGTGTTATGGAATGTATAAACGTTCAAAAGGCAAAACCGGGCGATCCTTTTGTAGCACGCGCTTTAGTTAATTTTGTAAACAAAGACAGATTGCTTTTAATACCCATTGGTACACAATTCAGCGGAAAAGTTGTTAAAACAAAAAAACCTTTAAGATTTTTCAAAAATGCTTATATAGCGCTGCAAACAGAAGCTGTTCTTGATAAAGACGGAAATGTTGTAGGTCCGGCACTTGCAACTTTGGGTGAAAAAGAACCGGAAATCCGTTTAATAAGAGGTTGTCCGCATTTAACAAAAGTACGTTATTACGGCACAAGAACACAAAAAATGTGGATTCACAAATCCCAAAGAGTTAATTTTATTCTTCAGGAACCGCTAAGAATTAAAATTCTTGAAAACCAATTTATCCCTGATTAAAAAATTAAATTAAGATTAATTTTTGTAAGTTTTATAAAAATCCTTATTAATATGTATATATATTGATAAGGATTTTTAATATGCTTGATAATTTAACACAATCGTCACAAAGTATTGTTATAAACGCACAAGAAATAGCGAAAGAATATTCAAACTCTTTTATCGAGCCTTTGCATATTTTATATGCAATATCTTTAAGTTCGGAAAGCTCTGCCGCAGATTTAATAAATGAACTAAAATTAAACACAAATCTTTTTAAAGATGATATCAAAGGGGCAATAAATAATCTGCCCAAAGTAAGCGCAGGCGGTGAATTATATTTTTCAAAAGAAACAGCACAAATTTTTGAACTTGCAAAGAGTGAGGCTAAAAATTTAAAAGATAAATTTATATCTCCGGAACATCTGCTTTTAGCATTTTGCGATTTTGCTCAAAATGCACAAAATAGCACAAATTCGGATATAACAAGAATTTTTAACAAATTTTCGATAACAAAAGATAAAATTTTACTCTCAATGAAAAAAATAAGGGGGGATAAAAAAGTGGATACAAATAATGCTGATGAAGATTATAAAATAATGGAAAAATTCTCAATTGATTTAACTGCTCGCGCCAAAGAAGGTAAGCTGGACCCTGTAATTGGCAGAGATGAAGAAGTGAGAAGAATTATTCAAGTACTAAACCGCAGAACAAAAAACAACCCTGTATTAATAGGTGAAGCAGGGGTAGGCAAAACCGCAATTGTAGAGGGACTCGCACAAAGAATAATCCGCGGTGATGTGCCTGAAGGCTTAAAAGATACAAAACTTGTATCTTTAGATATAGGTGCCCTTGTTGCCGGCGCAAAATTCAGAGGCGAATTTGAAGAAAGATTGAAAAAAGTCATCTCTGAAGTTGAAAAGTCACAAGGGCAAATAATTATGTTCATTGATGAACTTCACACTGTGGTTGGTGCAGGCGCATCGGAAGGTTCAACGGATGCCGGCAATCTTTTAAAACCTATGCTTGCACGCGGACAAATAAGAACAATTGGCGCTACAACCATTAACGAGTATAGAAAATACATTGAAAAAGACCCTGCGCTTGAACGTCGTTTTCAGCCTGTTTTAGTCGATGAACCGACCGTTGAAGATACAATTTCAATTTTAAGAGGTTTAAAAGATAAATATGAAGTACATCATGGGGTTAGAATTAAAGATTCAGCACTTGTTGCAGCAGCCGAGCTTTCTAATCGTTATATAACAGACAGATTTTTACCAGATAAAGCAATTGACCTTGTAGATGAAGCGGCCTCAAGTGTAAGAATTGAGATAGATTCTATGCCGGAGGAACTTGATAAGCTTGAAAGGCAAAAACTGCAACTTCAAATTGAATTACAATCACTTAAATCAGATAATGATAATCAGGACAATGATAAAATTGATGCCGTAAATAAAGCTCTTGAAGAAGTAAGTGCAAAAGCTGATGTACTTAAAAAGCAATGGGAATATGAAAAAAGCAGCATTAAAGGCGAAGCGGGCATTAAAGCGGAAATTGAAAAAGTCCGCCATGATATTGAAAATGCTGAACGTGAAGCAGACCTTGAAACTGCTGCAAAACTTAAATACGGCACATTGCCCGAACTTGAACGACAATTAAAAGAAGCAAAAAACAATGAAGGCAAGAAAAATACCTTGCTAAAAGAAGAAATTGACGATGAGGACATAGCGCAAGTTGTTTCAAAATGGACAGGCGTACCTGTTTCAAAACTTGTTGAATCAGAAAGTAAAAAACTTATTGAAATGGAAAACCTTATCCATAAAAGAGTTGTAGGTCAAAACGAAGCTGTTGAAGTAGTTTCGGATTCAATTCGTCGCGCTCGTTCAGGTCTAAAAGACCCAAAACGTCCCATTGGCACTTTTTTATTCTTAGGCCCGACAGGTGTAGGTAAAACAGAGCTTGCAAAAGCCTTGGCAGAATTTATGTTTATGGATGAAGATGCCCTTATTCGTATTGATATGACAGAATATATGGAAAAACATTCTGTTTCGAGGTTAATAGGTGCACCTCCCGGATATGTCGGCTATGATGAAGGCGGACAACTAACCGAGAGGGTAAGAAGAAAACCTTATTCGGTTATACTTTTTGATGAAGTTGAAAAAGCACACCCTGATGTGTTTAACATAATGCTGCAAATTTTTGATGACGGACGTTTAACGGATTCAAAAGGCAGGACAGTTGATTTTAAAAATACAATAATAATTATGACCTCAAACATAGGTTCTGAGATAATCTTGGATAATGCAGTAAAAGGACTTTTGTCTGAAACAGAAAAAGAACAAACAAAAGAAGAAGTTACGCAAAAGTTGAGAGATTACTTTAAGCCTGAATTTTTGAACAGAATTGATGAAATAGTATTCTTTGATGCACTAAAACTGGATGATTTAAAACACATTGTTGACATACAAGTTCAATATCTTAAAAACTTACTTGCACAAAGAAAAATTGAAATTGAAATAACCGAAGATGCCAAAGAAAGACTTGCATTGAACGGTTTTAATCCGATTTACGGCGCTCGTCCTCTAAAGCGGGAAATTCGTCAAAGTATTGAAAATCCTTTGTCAAAAGCCCTTTTAAAAGGTGAATTTAAAGACGGAGATAAAATTAAAATCGACGAACAAGACGAAAAAATAGTATTTTCACACTAATCATACACCGTGGCTTAATTGCCGCGGTTTTTATGTAATTTCTTTTAAAATTTTAAGTGCACGTGTCGGTCGCGAAGCGCGAGAGTCAATATATTTTTTTAAAAGTAAAAAACATTTTTCACAAAAGTTTTCATCTACAAGATTGTCATAGCTTGTTTTTTCACCATTTTTACAATTTTGTTGAGCAATTAAAAATTCTCTTATTTTTTTGTGCAAACCGATATAAATATCACAGCCTTGCCTACAAGAACTGCAAACAATGCCACCGGACGACACACTGAAATACGCACCGTCATTTATTTTACATCCGCATTTAAGGCATGTTTTCAATTCGGCACCATATCCGATTTGTGTCATAAATTTAAGTTGAAACCTTATTGCATGCAAAAAAATCTGTATTTTATTTTCCGAATTTGAAATTCCTTCTAATGCGCTATAAAACAGTTCGTAAATTCTCTCATTATTTTCAATATCTTCATCAGAATCAGCACACATGGCATTTATGATTTCTGTTAAATACATCGAATAAGTAAGTTTATCAAGGTTTGTACGTAATTTATTAAAAGTATTTAGTGCCTGCGCCTCGCAAATTGTATCAAAATTTCTGCCATTTTTAAGCATAATTTTATTTGCCACAAGCATTTGCATTCTGGCACCAAGTTTTGATTTAGGACGCTTAACCCCTTTTGCAACACCTTTTATAAGCCCATATTGACGAGAAAACATCACCACAATATTATCGTATTCGCCAAGCGGGTACGTTTTAATATTTATTGCATCTGTTACAAAACTCTCTTTAATACTTTTCATTAATTCTGTTTGCCATTTGTATTCTTATAAATTCCTGACACAATTGCTCAAGATTTGCAAAACTTGAAAGAATTTCAACATCTGCAAAATTTTTCAGGAACATATTTTTGTAAAACTCTCTCTTGTCATTTTCTTTCGAAAACAGGTACACTCTTTTTGGCTTGGCACACTCGCTTGCAGTTTTTATAAAATCAAAAATTATTTCTTTGTTTTCATCTAAAGGAGGATTAATAATAATCCAAATATCAGATTTTACAAAAGCTTTAAATGCCCTTTGCCAAAAAATAGGATTACAATCAGGATTATACGAATTTATTGCATACAAATCAGGAAAAGCAGCACTATCACAATTCGGACACTGTACCGAAAGTGTTTTTGTTGAAAAATCTGTTTTTAAATTTTTCGAATTACAATTTGAACAAACAAAAATATTTGAAAGTCCAAGCATTGGTATAAATTCAAAAACTTTTTGATTTTCCTGTATACTTTTATCAATTTTTTGCACAAACGGTATTTCAAAATTTATTTCATTTTCTTTTAAAATCTTTGTCAAATCTTGACTTTGAGATGTTGTAACAAAAGCAACATTACTTTTTGAAGTTTTTAACATATTCAAAACTGTATCAACATCAAAAATTTGTGTATTGACAAGATTATTAAGAACTGCAATCTCTTTTAATAAATTATAACCGTTTTGATGGTCTTGCGATGAAAATAAAGTATTCAGCCTGTTTCTATAATTTTTTATTTCACTGTAATCAATATCTAAAGAATTATCATCATAAAAAAGTAAGATATTGTCTGCTTTATTCGGTATATTTAAAACACTTTGCGAAACTTGGAAATGTTCGAAATCTTCCTGCTTAGGTATTTCTTGGATAAATTCAGGCTCTTTTTTACCCTCTATTTGAGCCATATATTCTTCATAAGCAGCCCCTTGTAATTTTATATCTTCTTCTCTCAGCTCAAATTGAGGTTGAATTTCATTTTGAACCATTTCAGGATTTAAAATTTCTTCTATTGTAGGACACAAAATTTCTGTTATTTCTGTTGGTATATCTGCATTTTTAACATATTGAAGTATTTGTTCCAATTGCAATAAAAACTCAAACTTGTGTCCGGTATGAAATTTTTCATGCAACTTATAAGCACCGTCTTTCAAAAGGTGCATGTCTTTTTTTCTTATTGCAACCTCAAGACGTTTTATTGTCATAGATTCTGATTCCGGAAATGGCGCCATACTTACTCCTTAAAAAAATTAAATTAAATCATTATTTATCATACTTTTTGCCCCATGATAAATTCCTCTTATCATTTGTTCGATTTCATTTTTATTATCACTATAGTCAATTGCCGTATCTTGAGTTATTATGCCATGTTTTAAAAGCGAGTAAATAGAGGCATTCATAGTAACAAGAGAAGGGGACTTGCTTTTTTGCATAAGTGCATATATGTCATCAAACTGATTTTTTGAAAGATAATCAGATATTGCAGGAGTAGCACTCATAATTTCAACCGCTGCTGCAAGTCCGCCGCCTATTTTAGGTAAAAGTTTTTGCGAAACGATTGCACGCAAGGTGTTAACAATTCTTTGCACAACAAGATGAGAGGTATTATCCTCAAAGAAACCCAATATACGGTTTAGAGTTTGTATGCAAGAATTTGTATGCATTGTAGAAATTACCAAATGCCCCGTTTCTGAAGCTTCAATTGCAGCCTCAAGAGTTTCTCTATCCCTTATCTCTCCAACAAGTATAACATCAGGGTCTTGTCTTAATCCATACTTTATGCCCGATGCAAAAGATTCTGTGTCTACCCCCAAACCCCTTTGTGTAATAAGAGATTTTTTATCCGTATATAAAAATTCAACAGGGTCTTCAATTGTAATTATATGTTTTTGCTGTTCTTTGTTAATTAAATCCACCATAGAAGCAAGAGTTGTAGACTTACCTGAACCTGTAGGACCGGTTACAAGAACAATTCCGTTATTTATTTTAGTAAATTCGCTTAAGTATTTTGGTAAATTTAATTGTTCTAATGTCGGTATATTATAGGGGATAACCCTTAACGTTAATTTTGGTAATCCTAAGTCTTTGCAATAATTGACACGATAGCGTGAAAATTTAGGTACTTCGTAGGTAAAATCAACGTTATTTGATATTTTTATTTTTTCAAGAATATCTCTTTTTGCGACTTTTAAAAGTATTTGTTCAAAATCATTTTCAGATAAAGGGGGCATCGCGGTTCTCAAAATTTTACCGTCTACTCTTAGTGCAGGGGATTTTCCCTCCCTGAAATGAATATCGGAAGCATTTGCTTTATGCGCTTTTATTAAAAAATCTTCCAAATTAAATTCCAAACTTAAAATACCTCCAAAATCCCTATAATAATATTTTATACATTTTAAAATATAAGACAATTATACACCAAATTTAACTTTTTGACAGTTATAAAAGGGCATGAAAAGAATTTAAACAATAAAATATTAAGAAATATTACAAATTTAAAAACATGTACGCAATTTTTAAAAATAAAAATTTTTTATTTAAGAGTAGGTTAGTTTAAGATTATTGGAAGGAAGTTTACAATGAGTGCGGTTACAGGTTTGACCGGTTATACGGATTATTCTGCTCTGAATGGTATTTCAGGAACTTATGGCGGCTTAGGCACAAATTATTCGCCGTTATTTAACACTTACAGCGGACTTTACGGATATTACTACGGAATGGACGTAGATGATGCAAAAGAAAATTTACAAAACAATTATGACTTATCAACTTTGCAACAATCATACAACAACAAGCAAAGTGTTCAAACATTAGATTGGTCACAGCTTTGCGCTAACATTTCAACATTACTGCAACAAGGACGAACAGATGATGCAATAGTGGAATATAATAAACTGACCAAATCAATGTCTGAAGCATCTCAATATGAAGGTTACAGTGAAAGCCAAATAAAAGCTTTGGCACAAAAAATGTACGCTCAGACCATAGGTTCAAGCTTATTGGATGATATTGATACATACGCTTCGGGTTCATTCTTCCAAGGGTTAAAAGCAGGTATTCCTATTATAGGAACATTCTTTGCTCAAGGTAATTCTAAAGAAGATATGATTTCAGAAGTTACAGGTGTCCAACAATCACAAGGAAGTGCTTTTGCAAAAGGTTTAGGCACACTTGCAGCAGGAATTGGAACAGGCGCAGCGGCAGGCGCAGCGATAGGTGCTATTGGCGGTCCAATCGGCGCAGTAGGAGGCGCGGTTATAGGTGGTGTATTATCAGTCGGAAAATTAATTTTCAGTTAAATAAATCTCATAAGCATACAGTTAACAACAACTTAAAATCCCGCATTATGCGGGATTTTAAGCATCTGCAATTATTGTAACTGACCTATTTGCTTATATTAAAGCAAAATTATTGTTTTTCTTCTATTACCGCTTGAGCAGCTGCTAAACGTGCTTGCGGTACTCTAAACGGAGAGCAAGATACATAATTCAAGCCAATTCTATGGCAGAATTTTACTGAATCAGGGTCACCGCCGTGCTCGCCGCAAATGCCTCTTTTTAGCTCAGGTCTAACCTTAAGTGCTTTATCTAAGGCGATTTGCATTAACTGACCTACACCAACTTGATCAAGTGATTCAAACGGGTTACGAGGTAAGATTTTTTCTTCAACATACTTATTTAAGAATTTACCTTCAGCATCATCACGAGAGAATCCGAAAGTCATCTGTGTCAAGTCGTTTGTACCGAATGAGAAGAACTGTGCGTATTGAGCAATTTCATCCGCAGTAAGTGCTGCACGAGGAATTTCAATCATCGTACCAAACATGTAATCAATCTCAACGCCTTTTTCTTGCATAACTTCGCGAGCAACGCGTTCTAAAAGTTCGCGGTCAATTCTAAGCTCGTTAACGTGTGAAACAAGAGGAATCATAACTTCAGGCTTAACTTCCAAACCTTCTTTTTTAAGGTCGCAAGCAGCCATAAATATTGCTCTTACTTGCATTTCGTTGATTTCAGGGAACATAAGACCTAAGCGGCAACCCCTTAGACCCATCATCGGGTTAGATTCACTCAAGTTTTCAACAATGTGAAGCATTTCTTCTTCTTTTTTGTAATCTTTGCCTTGAGCTTTAAGAGTTGCAACCTGCTCGATTAAGCTTTCTTTATCAGGCAAAAACTCATGTAACGGCGGGTCAAGAAGACGAATTGTCATAGGAAGTCCATTCAAAGCTCTAAACATATCAACGAAGTCTTGATACTGCATTGGCAAAAGCTTATCCAGTGCTTCTTTTCTGGCTTCAGGAGTTCCTGCAATAATCATTTTTTGAACCCAGGGAAGTCTTTCAGGGTCCATAAACATGTGTTCCGTACGGCATAAACCGACACCTTGAGCGCCTAATTTAACAGCGTTTTTAACGTCAGTCGGAGTATCTGCGTTAGCACGTACCACAAGTTTTTTAGTTTCATCAACCCACTTAAACAAGGTTTCAAAGTTTTCGTCCATATCGGCACGAAGTGTTTTAACTTCGCCCGCCATAACCTCACCTGTGCCGCCATCAAGAGAAATTATGTCATTTTCCTTGTAAACAGTACCATCACCTGCTGTTAAGGTTTTATTTGCAAGGTCAATTTTTAAATCTTCACAACCTGCAACACAGGGCTTACCCATACCTTTTGCAACAACGGCAGCGTGAGATGTCATACCGCCTCTAAGTGTCAGAACACCTTGAGAAGCTATCATACCGTGAATGTCATCAGGGCAAGTTTCAATTCTAACCAAAATAACTTTCTCGCCTGCTTCGCCGCGAGCTGCTGCTGCATCAGTATCAAATACGATTTTACCAACGGCAGCCCCTGGGGATGCTGCAAGACCTTGAGCAATTTTGTGTGCTTCTTTTTTAGCTTTCGGGTCAAAAGATGGCAATAAAAGTTGATACAATTGGTAAGGGTCAACAAGAGAGATAGCTCTTTCTTTTGTGATTATACCTTCTTTTTCCATTTCAACGGCAATTCTAACCGCAGCGGCAGCTGTTCTTTTGCCGTTTCTTGTTTGAAGAACGTATAATTTACCGCGTTCAATGGTAAATTCCATATCTTGAACATCTTTATAATGTTTTTCAAGGTTTTTAGCAATATCAACATATTGTCTGTAAAGTTCAGGCATTTCATGCTCTAGTTCGCAAATCGGTTTAGGTGTTCTAATACCTGCAACAACATCTTCGCCTTGAGCATTTGTTAAGTATTCACCATAGAATTTATTTTCGCCTGTTGAGGGGTTTCTTGTGAATGAAACACCTGTTGCACAATCATCGCCCATATTACCAAATACCATGGTTTGTACGTTTACGGCTGTACCATAATTATGGTCGATTTTGTAGTGATTACGGTAAGCAACCGCACGAGGAATATTCCAGCTTCTAAATACCGCTTCAATAGCTTCTTGAAGTTGTACCATAGGGTCTTGCGGGAATTCTTTTCCTGTTTCTTTTTTGATTAATTCTTTATAAGGCTCGATAAGTGATTTCCAATCATCGGCACTTAATTCGGTATCTTGCTTAACACCTTTTTGTTCTTTAATTTTATCAATGTATTCTTCAAATTTTACTCTTTCAATATCCCAAGCAACCGAGCCGAACATTGTTAAAAATCTGCGGTATGAATCATAGCAAAAACGAGGATTGTTGGTAAGTTTAATCATACCTTCAACTGTTTTATCATTCATGCCAAGGTTTAGGATAGTTTCCATCATACCGGGCATAGAAAGTCTTGCACCTGAGCGAACAGAAACCAAAAGCGGATTTTCACTATCGCCAAACTTTTTGCCTGTTTGTTTTTCAACATCCGCTAAAGCTGCTTTTACTTCGTCCATAACTCCATCGGGCATTTTATTACCAGAATTAATATATTCCATGCAGGTTTCAGTTGTAATAGTCAAACCGGGGGGAACAGGCAGCCCTGCATTTGTCATCTCAGCAAGGTTAGCACCCTTTCCGCCAAGTAAATTGCGCATATCGGCATTGCCTTCTCTAAAAAGCCATACACGTTTTTGTGTTGTCATTAATTTTTCTCCTTTTCAAATAAAAATCTAAAAAAAGTTGAAAATATTCTAACATAAAAGTGATTTATATACAATTTCCTGATATAATCACTTTATGGAAGATAAAAATAAAATAATAAATCGCGCAATTGATTTAATTGCAAAAGGTGAATTTAGTGATGCTGCAAGTTTATTGGAAAAAATTTGCATAGACAACGAAAATAATGTCGAGGTAATAAAAAACCTTGGACTTTGCTATATAAACACTCAAAACTATGAAAAAGCCGCGCATGCTTTTAAAAAAGCTCTTGAAAAAGATGAAAATGATGCAACTGCTCTTTATTACCTTGCAAATTGTGAAGAAAAATTGGGCTTTGAAGATAAAGCCATTGAAAAGTATCAAAAAGTCTTGAAATTAAGGAAAGAATTTTTTGATGCATATAAAAATCTTGCGGTAATTCTTATGAAACAAGGTCAGCATGAAAGAATAATCGAACTTATTAAACCCATAATTAAATATAAAAAAGACGATTATGTCTTTTACTACCTTATTGCAACAGCATACATCGCTCTTGGCAAACATGCCGAAGCAATAGAGCCGTTAAAAAAAGCAATTGAAATGCGCCCTGAGCATTTACAATTACAGAATAATCTTGCAAACTGCTACATTGCGCTAAATGAACTTGAAAATGCGCAAATTATATTAGAAAGCGCGTTTGCTCTGAATAAAGATTTTGCAATGACGAATTACAATCTTGGAGTACTTTATCAAATAAAAGGTGATTATAAAAAAGCTTTTGATTATTTTAATATTGCATACCAAAAAGAACCCTCCGTCTCATTGTTGACAACACTTGCTTATTGCGCAAGGCGTGCCGAAAAATATGACCTTGCAATCAGCTTGTATAAAAGTCTTGTTTCAATTTATCCGGATAAAGCAAATTTCCAAAACAATCTTTTGTCTTTGCTTATGGAAACAAGAAAATATCAGGAGGCAATTAAAACGGTAAAAGACCTTTTAAAATTAAATCCCAAAAGCATTGATTTACTTAAAAAATATGCTGCTTTATTAAGATTAACAGGCTCTAATGAAAGTGCATGTGAAATATTAAAAAGTTTGGTTAAGCGCGGAAAAGTAGATGTTGAGATATACTACAATCTTGCCATAAGCCTTGCAAATGTGGGAGATTTGGAAAGTTCAAAAGATGCGTTTTTAAAATGTATTGCCCTTGAACCCCATAATCCCTTTGTACACAAAGACTTGGGGCTTTTGTATTTAAAAATGAACATGGTTGACTGGGCACAAGACGAATTAAAACAAGCAATTGAACTTGAACCTGATGAACCCGAAATAACTTTTGCTTATGCCGTTATGTTAAACAAAATAAATGATTTTGAACAAGCAAATAAATACTATGAAAAAACAATTTCCTTAGATAGTGAAACTGCCGATTATTATGCACATTGGGGGGAAAATTTAATAGCACAAACAAATATTGATAAAGGTGTAGAAAAATTACAAAAAGCAATAAAATTAAACCCTAAAAACTACATTGCGCTTTATAATCTTTCAAAAATTTATTTTTCTCAAAAAAAATATAACATTGCAAAACAAATTCTTGAGGACATCTTAAGCATTAAAAATAATGACCCTGAAACGCTTAATATACTTGCTCTTTGTTATTTAAAAACAAAGGATTACAAAAGCGCTTGCGGAATTTTTGAAAAATTAAGAAAAGATTTTCCTAAAAATCATATTTTGTTATGCAATCTAGGAGAATGTTATTTAAAATTAAATGAATTTGAAAAAGCAAAAGAAGCGGCAAATGCAGCGCTTTTAATATTTGAAGACTACAATGATGCATTAAAAATAATAAAAGAAGCGGAAAGACAAAAAAATGAACAATAAAAAACGAATAGTTTCCGGCATGCGCTCAACGGGAAAACTACATCTGGGTCATTATTTCGGTGTACTTGCCAATTGGAAAAAACTACAGGAAGAATACGAAAGTTTTTATTTTATTGCCGACTGGCATGCACTTACAACAAAATTTGATACTACCGAAACTTTAGCACAAAATGTTGAAAATGTTGCATTAGATTGGCTATCATGCGGAATTGACCCTGAAAAATCAACAATATATGTTCAGTCACTTGTTCCTCAAATTGCACAACTGCACATTTATTTAAGCATGATTACCCCACAAAATTGGGTAGAACGTGACCCGACTTTAAAAGATATGGCGCGAGCTTTAAGAGAAGGCGGACATAATGACACACAAATATCTTACGGGCTTTTAGGCTATCCTGTTTTAATGACAGCGGATATTATGATGTTTAATGCAAATTATGTTCCCGTAGGAATTGACCAAGTCCCGCATGTTGAACTTTCACGCGACATTGTAAGACGTTTTAATAATATTTATAAGACTGATTTTTTTGTAGAACCCGAACCATTATTAACTCAAATTCCTTTGATGAAAGGCATTGACGGAAATAAAATGGGTAAATCTTTTAATAATGACATTAAAATCTCGGATGATGAAGAAACTACAACCAAAAAAATTATGAGCGCAATTACAGACAGGTCAAGACTAAGACGAGATGACCCGGGACATCCTGAAGATTGCGAAGTAGTTTATGATTATTGGAAAATTTTTGGCAGTGAAGAAAAAGTAAAAGAAATTGATTTGCTCTGTCGCAATGGTGAAATAGGCTGTGCACAATGCAAAAGAGAGTTGGCACAAAAAGTTAACGAATTGCTTGCGCCAATTCGCGAAAAACGGCATAAATTAAGCGAAAACCCAAAAATCGTGCGCGAAATTCTGCTCGAAGGTTCAAACAAAGCACAAAAAGAAGCACAAATAATTTTAGATAATGTAAAAGAAGTTATAAGGATGTATTAAATGAATAAACTCATTGAAACATTTATTGAACTCGTTAAAATCCCTTCTCCCTCTTTGGACGAAGAAAAAGTTGCAGATAAAATAATTGAAATTTTAAATGCAGAAAATATTAATGCAAAAAAAGACAGTTACGGCAATGTTCTTGCATTCATTAAACCGACTGACAATAAAAAACATCCGCTGCTTTTAAGCGCGCACATGGATGTTGTGGGTGATTGTAGTCCTGTTAATATTGTTATTAACGGAGATATTATTGAAACTGATAAAACAAGAACTTTAGGGGCAGACGACAAAGCAGGTGTTGCAGCAGCAATAAGACTTGCAAGCGAAATAAATAAAAATAAAGATTTAAAACATGGCGGTTTAGAGCTCGTATTTACCAGAGATGAAGAAATGGGAATGAGCGGCATTCATAACATTGATTTTTCACAACTTGAAAGCGAATATATTCTTGTGCTTGACTCCTCAGAACTTGGTAAATTTGAAATCTCGGGGGCAAGTTATACTAAACTTGATATAACCGTCAAAACAAAAACCGGCGGACACAGCGGGCTTGATATAGGCAAAAAAGATAGAATTAATGCCGCAAAAGTCATTGCAGATTATGTAAAAATTGCACCAATAGGAGTAATAAACGAGGATGAACTTGGTATTGTAACATCTGCAAATTTAGGTTGCATTGTGGCAGGCGGAATTGAAAGAACACTAAAATCAGCACAAAAAGCTAAGAATCCGCATGAATATATTTCAAAAAATTGCACTGATAACGTTATTAACACTACTGCTTGCGCGCATTATTCAATCAGAAGTTCAAATGCTTGGTTTGAAAAAGAATTAATTGATGCATATAAAAACATAGCAGAAGAAATTAAAAAGAAATACGGCGAAAACATTGAAATAACCATTGAAACAAATGAACATTTAAAAGCTTTCGAAAAATCAGATGATAACACTCTTGTAAACATTGGACGTGAAGCAGCCAAAAAAGCAGGATTAAGATTAGATGTAAGCTCTTTTCATGCAGGCGCCGAAACTCATGTTTATGCAAATGAAAAAAATAAACACAATAAAATATTTAAACCGGTATTAATCGGAATTGCAAATATAGAAAATATGCACTCACCTGAAGAAAAAATTCATATAAATTCATACCTTGAAGGTTATAAATTCTTAAAAGAATTTTTTATGGAATTCAATGCTTAATTACTTTTTCCAAAATTTCCATTTAGGAGTTTCAGTTTGGTAAAATTTCAATGCTAAACAATCTCCGCTATTGACTTTTAAAGCATCGCCTTCTTCAATATAAGATAAAATTGAATTATCATAGGCATTTTGAACACCTGATTTAAAGCGACCCTTTCCTGCTGTCGGATGTATAAAACCATCGCCAAAATGATATGCGGTACTAAAACCTTGTACAAAGAAATTAGCAACGCTTATCCCTGCTTTTTTTGCAGTTTCTTTGGCATCAAAGGGCTTGTATCCTACAACTTTTGCCTCAACGGGCAGATTTTGAATATTATATGTTTTGCCGACCGTAGGGTCTGTATAGCTTAAAGGTTTAATAACAAAGTAAGCATCACGTTTTGCACGTTTTGCATCAACTACTTTAACCACTTTTGCTCTAACTATAGAATTTTCTTTTAAATAAATTCCGTTTTTGTATTCCATTTCTTTAACAACTTTTGCACTAAAGTACGCCGAAGGATTATTTGATGAAAAAGAATTAAGACACTGCACAACAGTTTTACTTGCTGCAAACACAGGTGTAGTTGCAAGCATTACGGCAAATATTAAAAGAATTTTCTTCATAAATCCTCCTTATTTAAGCTTCTTGTGGAATTAAAACCTGATAACCTTTTTCTTTTAAAACTTTTTCTTTAGTTGCTTCTTTCATATCCTCCGCCACCATTTCAGAAACCATGGTTTCAAGATTATACTTAGGTTGCCATCCCAATTTTTCGCGTGCTTTTGCGCTATCACCCAAAAGGAAATCAACTTCAGCCGGCCTAAAATATCTGGGGTCAACTTCAATTAATACTTTACCGGTTTTCTTATCAATACCTTTTTCGTTAATTCCCTGACCTTGCCAATCAAGTTCAATATCCAATTCTTTAAATGTCATATTGCAAAAATCACGAATCGAGGTTGTAACACCTGTTGCAAGAACAAAATCGTCAGGTTTTTCCTGTTGCAAAACTCTCCACATACCCTCAACATAATCTTTTGCATGTCCCCAATCGCGCTTGGAGTCCATATTGCCAAGATATAATTTATCCTCCATGCCAAGAGCTATACGAACTGCAGCACGGGTAATTTTTCTTGTAACAAAAGTTTCGCCACGACGAGGACTTTCATGGTTAAATAAAATACCGTTACAAGCATATAAGTTATAGCTTTCACGATAATTTACAGTAATCCAATAAGCATATAATTTAGCACAAGCATAAGGCGAGCGGGGATAAAAAGGGGTTGTTTCCTTTTGAGGAGTTTCTTGCACTTTGCCAAAAAGCTCTGAAGTTGAAGCTTGATAAAACTTTGTTTTTTCACCCAAGCCCAAAAGCCTGATTGCTTCCAAAATCCTTAGTGTGCCTATGCCATCTGCATTTGCAGTATATTCAGGTTCATCAAAAGATACTTTAACATGGGATTGTGCTGCAAGATTATAAACTTCATCAGGCTGAATTTCTTGCATAAGTCTTATTATATTAGTAGAATCCGTTAAATCTCCATAGTGTAATTTAAATTTTAAATCGGGATTATGAATATCTTGGTAAAGATGGTCAATTCTTGATGTATTAAAAGAAGATGCACGACGCTTCATGCCATGGACTTCATAACCCTTTTCAAGCAATAATTCCGCAAGATAGCTGCCATCTTGTCCTGTAATCCCTGTTATAAGCGCTTTTTTCATATTCACTCCATTAAATGTTTATAAGAACATTATACAATTTATAGACTTTAGTGCAAGTAAACAAAAAAGAGCCACCTTACAATTTGTAAGGTGGCTTAATCGGTTGTAGTGAATTAAACAAATTTTATTTTGCTTCAGGTGCGCCCAAAGGTTGCAAATCAGGATGATGTGGGGGCATTGGACGAGTTCCTTTATGAGCTTTATGTTTTTTTGCAAATTCTTTTCTGCCGTCTTGTTTCATTTTTTCTAAAGTTTTCTTTTGTTTATCAGTCAAAATTGCTTCAAAGTCTTGCATATTTTGTTTTCTGATTTCTTTTGCCTGTGCTTTAAGTTCGCCTATTTCCTTATGCAATGCCTGAACTTTTGCATTTGCTTCCGCTTGAGTTAATGAACCGTTTTCACGGATGGTTTTAATTTCATCTCTTTTAACTTTTATTTGTTCCATTACGGGTTTCATTTTTTCAAAACCGTCTTTTCTCACTTGTTCAACCTTTGCTTTTTGTTCATCGGTCAAACCAAGTTTTTTATCAAATTCAGCTTTCTTTTGTTCCATTTTAGCTTTCATTTCAGGTGTCATTGGCGGTTTTTGACATTTTTGTTCCATTTTAGGGGTTGGCTTTTGTCCGTCTATCGGACATCCTTGAGCATTTGCAGCCCCTACGGATAAGAAAAGTATTAAAGTTGATGCAAGTACTAATTTTTTCATAATTAAATCCTTTCTAAATTAAATCCTTAAGACTTTGCGCAAGTTCTTTTTTTGCGTTGTAAAGTCTTGATTTTACTGTTCCTATTGGAGTTTTAATTTTGCGCGCGATTTGTTCATAAGAAAGCTGTTCTATTTCATATAACATCACAACTTCCTTAAACTTTGGTTTCAGAGCGTTAATTGCATTAATAATAAGCTTTTGACGCTCATTTTGTATTAAAGTTAACTCGGGAGTTTGCTTTTTGTCTTTTATTTCATTTAGTTTTTCTTCCTCTGCTATTGTTGTATTTTTGACGTAAGAAGATTTTAGGTAGTCTTTAGCCAAATTCTTAGCTATAGTGCCAATCCAGCCCTTCAACTTCCCTTTTTCCTCATATTTATCTTGATTTTGCCAGATTTTTATATAAACTTCCTGTTCAATATCTTCGTTTTGTTCGTTTGTTATTTTTTTGATTATATTTCTGACATTTTGTTTGTTTTGTTTGATTAATTCACTTAAGTTCATCACTCTACCATTATAAGCCCGTATTCGTCGGTTGGAAAACCTAAGTCTTCCGCACTTAAATTATGATACACAATTGAATTTACAATATCGTATTCATAATTTAGAGCAGTACCGCCAAGCGCAAAAAACATCAATGCAATAGAAAAACAAGCTGCTTTTAGTTTATAGAGTTTCTTTTTCTCACGTTGTTTTTGTGCTAAAAAATACGGACGCACTTCACCTATTAAATCCGAAACTTTTTGCATTTTTTCATGCTCAACTTTACAATCAGGACAATTTTCAACATGTTCCAATAACTCTTTTTCGTCCCTGAATGTAAAATATGCTTCGTATTTATTACATTTATCTTTCATTTTTTTAGCTCCTACATCTATATAACGAAGCACATATTTATTTTGTTCATTTTTTATTTAAAAAAATTTTATTTTAACATTTTATAAACTTTAAATTCCGCAGGTTGCAAGATATCAAAGGTTATTGAGCCTTTTATTTCTTCTTGCATAGGAATTTCAACAAAAGAGCATTTTTGCATTTCATCTAATCTGAAATCGTAAAATGCGCTAAGTCTTTTGTTGTCCTTTAGCTTAATGGTTTTATTTAAAACTGCTTTGCCTTTTTTTGTCATCCGTCTTGTGTTGCCATTAATATCGACCACATTAACTTTTTCTGTCGGCGAAAGATAATTTGCAACCACAAAAAGGCTTTCGCTAGATTTTTTATCGCTTATAATTTCCCAACAGCAAAAACCATCATCGCTTTGGATATGCAAAACAGCTTTTCCGCGGCTTATAAGTTCGCTATGTTGCACAAAATAATTAAGAGCATTGAATTTTTCATAAAAATTCCAATTTTTATTCCTCTCCATTGAAACTTCATTGCCTATAATACGTTCTATACCTGTTTTTGTGAAACTTTCATCACCGTCAACATAAAGCGTTGAACGTTGCGCAAACTTTCCTCCGGGGAGGAATTTATATTTAAACCATTTAAACAAGGCACCTTGTTCTCCCAATTGAGCAGGATATTGATCAATCTCGCGAAATTCTCCGTCTTGATTATTATAAGCCTTTAAAATAGAAAGAGGATTTATTTTTGAAGCTTTATTATTATAAATTTCAAGACGCATATTATCATTAATTATTTGTTCGGGTGTTTTTATGTACTGACTTACAATATCATCACCCCAGAGAAGGTCAAAATGCATATCATTATGATATTCTTTAAAATAACCGTCCCATAGCATATATTCGGCAAGAGTTGCAAAATATGGTATGCGTTTTTTTAACTTTAAATTCATCGCAGCCAAAACTTTGCTTGGTATTCTGTAGCTTATTGGCATGCCTGATTTTTGAGAAACTTCATCAACCACATGGTCAATATGGTCCACTCTAAAACCGTCAAAGTTAAATTCTTTTTGCAGATTTTCCATATAATCAACAAAAAATTCTTTAACTTTAGTATTATATTTTGATTTTTCAAAATAAACAAAATAGTAAGGAGTTTGACAATCTAAATTTGCAAAATGCGTAACATCTTCACCCTTAAAATTATAATGCTTATAAGTAGGATACTCACCTGACTTATGCATTTTGTCATACACAGGAACACCTGCTGAGCACCATGCACCGCCGGGCATTGTCCAGAGTCCTTCATTTATAAGAGCTTGTATTATTTCTGTTTGTTTAACAATATCTTCTTCGCATTTTGGTTTTTTACCGTTAACATACTCTATTATTTGTTCTACTCTTTTAACCAATTCTTCTTGCTTATCTTTAAAGGACATTTTATATGAAATTAAAATTTTAAACTCTTTTAAATCTTCATCATAGGTTTTAGATTTATTGGATTTTAGAGCCTTTTTAAAATTATTTATTTGATTATCAAGCTCTTTTACATCCATCCATCTTGCTACATAAGGATTAGTTAAAACAATTTTTGAAAATCTGCCTGTTTGCGGCAAAACATCATATATTACAGGGTGTCCTGCAAGTTGAGTCAGGGTTATAAAAAATTTAACCTGTTCTTTTGCATCTAAACCCAAGAATTTTGCTATTTTTTCATCACAAAGTTTTTTGGAAACATCGGAGGATTGAGGCAAATAAGCACAACCAAATTCACGAGGGTGAAAAGGAATTAAATAAACAGTGGCAGGCATGATGTTTAAATCTTTATTACCCCAATCAAGAGAAACCACTGCTGCAAGCCAATCAATAAATTTTCCGACTTCATTTGGATTAGCACCCAATCCCGCAAGAGATAGCAGTTTTATATTATGACCTTCTTTTTTAAACCAATTAGAGTGTTTTACTTTTCTTCTTGCAAGTGGAGAAGGGTTAGAAAAACGAATAAATTTTTCACCGTCATAAGTTCCCTCAAGTTTTAATTTCTCACAAAAAGCATAAATAATTTCAGCACTTGTCAACTCCTCAAGGGTTTTATAGTGCGGATAAGGTAAATACCCATATTTTTGTATGGTTTTTGAAAGATATTCTTTTCTGTCTTGTGAGATATCCGAAATACAATATATCTCTTTTAGCTTTGCAAATTGGCTATTAATGTCAAAATTGTTTAAAAATTCAAAATCATTCATCTTGGGGTTAATTAAATTAAGCACTTATCCACCGTCACTTATCTGTAATCTATCCTTTTAACATGGTATATACTAACAAAAAAAGTTCATTTTTTTAACTTGAAGTAAAGAATTGTAACAGAGCATTAATCTAATATGCTTTACAAAGTAGGAAAATTAATATTTTTATATTAAAATGTCGAATAAAAATAAAATTTTAAAGAGGGATTTTAGGGTTTATGGCGGATAACGTTGAAGTAAAATTAGAACAACTCACAGATGCAATTAGAAGTTTGTATTCAAGGCCCTCACTAACACAAAGTGAAATCAATAACCTGATGACAAACCTTGCACAAAAGTTTGAAAATTCAACAGAAATAAACTCTCAAAAATTTATCGGCGTTATTATCAACGAAACAAAAAAAGTTCTTGAAGAAAAACAACTTGAGATGCGCCAGCAATTAACCGGCTTTGAAAACCTAATAAAACAAATGACACAAGGTCTTTCAAATCCCAAAATGTCCATGGAAGTGTCAAAAATTTTAAACGAAGTCACAGACATGTACGCAAAACTCGGTTCTCAAGAGATTGCCCTTCAAAAAATCAACCAAACTTTAATAACAAATAAATCTGCAAATCCGATTAATGAAATTGTTAAATTAAGTAATGAATTTAATGTTTTCAGTCGCGGTTTTGAAAATATAACCCATACTTTAAACAAAAATTTTACAGACTTTTTAAATCAGGTTAAATCTTTTAATTCAAAAGAAGAATTAACGGATATTCAACTTGAACTTGATACAATTAACGGGAATATTAACTCCATTATTTCCGCCCTTGCAATTATTGACCACAAATACAGAGATTTAACAGGGCTTGTTGAAGCTTTTCATTCAAAAGAAGCGGTTTTTGACCAAAGTCTTGAAGGCATTAAGCAAATCACGGATAAATTTGAACATATAAAAGAAGATATTTCAAAAAGTGCTACTCATGAAGATGCAAATGAAATCAAAGAACATTTAAACTTTGTAAGTGAAAACATTAATGCAATACAGGGCAATATCGACCAAACAATTAATCAAAACTCTCAAAAGCTTACAAATGTAATAAATTCTATTGAAGCAAGACTTTCACAAGGTATTTCTTGTGAAGATATAAACAAATTAAAAGGCGAACTTAAAGCTCTTATTGATAAATTAAGCATTCAAAATTCCCAAGGCAAAGATGAATTTATATTAAAATTGCAGGAAGAACTTGCTAAATTAAAAGTCCAAGGCGATACGGATTTAAAAAACAAAATTTTTGACCATGCAAATGTTGTTAATCAAGGAATTAATAACATAAATTCTCAAATAAAAAAATTACAGGAAAATGTCAATACATCCTTTTTGGACAAAACTCAAAGGGTAGATGAAAATATAAACAATTTAAAAAATAAGCTGGATTCAATAGAGCAAAACATTCAAAAACTACCAAAAGAAAGCATGCTTAACGAAATAAAAATAATTGAGAGCAGCTTAAAAACTCTTACTAAAGATTCTCTATCAAGCATTGTAGAACTTATAAGCAGTGAATTTTCCAGTCTTGATAAATCTCTTGAAGGCAAAGATGTAGAAAACAACAGAAAAATTGACTTTGCTATTAACAATTTAAGAGATGATATAAAATCATTTAATGAAAAATTTTCAATACTAAAAGATGAAATCTCCCTTGCAAGTCAGGGAAATATAAACACGCTTAAAGAACCTCTTGAAAAAGCCCTCAAAGAATTAAGAGAAACTACAATTGATGAACAGTTAAACATAATCAATGAAAATATCAAAAATACAACATCAAGCATAAATGATTCTTTTGAAAAAATAAAAGAAAACTTTGAACATGCCGCATCAGGCACAAATATTGAAATTCTTTCAAAACTGAATGACACAATTCCTATGATTTCAGAAAAGCTTGAGGTTTTCAGAGGTTACTTAACGCAAGAAAATACTGAAAATATTCAAGAGCTTAAAAATTATTTTAAAGAAACATCCGAAATCATTAAAACATACATTGAAGATATCAAAGATGCATATAATTCTCCTTTAACTGAAATAAAGGTTGATTTACAAACTCTTTCCAATTATTTAATTGAAAGTGTTGAAAATATAAACATAAATATTTCAAAAGAATTTGAAGAATATAAAAATACAATAAAAAATTTCTTAGATAATATTGACAACGCAAATATAGATACTGTTGAATTAAAACAAACATTAAGCTCTATTAAAAATGATTTAGTGGAGGGTATTTTAGGCAGCACAAAAAATGCAAAAGCTAATTTTATTATCTTAGAAGAAAAAATAAATAATATTCTCGAAAATCAAACAAAATTACAAGAATCAAATAACGAACAGGTTATTCTTGAAGTTATAAACAATATTCTGGAAAAAATAGAGCATACAAATCAACAACAAATTCATAACGCAAAAGAACTTCTTGAAGAAATTCAAAGCAGCAGTGTTGAAATTTCGCAAAAACTTGAAGATTTTACAAAAAAAGAATATCAAAAAACTAATATTAATGATGAAATTTTCAAGAAAATTGATGAAATAAACGAAGTACTTTTATCAGTGAATTCAGATAACGACCAAGAAATTAAAGAGTCAATCGAACTTTTAAAAGAATATATTGAAGCAACAGCGAAAAAAACAAATGAACAAATTTTAGAAAAAAACACCGAAATTTATGACAAAGTAAGCGAAGTTTCAGATAAAATTAATGAAATTACCGACAAAATAAGTGAAATTTCAGACAACACAAATGAAATTACAAACAAAAACGAACCATTATCAAAAGAAAAAAATATCGAAGTAGATGAGTATCTGGCAAAAATTGATGAATATCTTGCAAATGTAGAGTATTTAAAAAATAATTTAAGCGAAGATTTAAAAGAATGTATAGAAGCACAAGTTCTCAATTTGCAAGACAAATTTGAGACAACACTTAAGGCTAAAAATGATGAAGCAAAAATTGAAACATATAACCTTATTCAAAAGGTCTCAAATGTTGAAGTTGATATAGATAAAATTACAACAAGCATTGCAAAAATAATAAATTCTACAGATGATACAAGTTATGCTTATTCCCTGCAAGATGTTGAATCAGATATTGCAAAATTAAGATTAACCATTGAAAAAAATCTAAAAGGTGATAATTACAAAGAATTTATCAACAGACTTATTGAATTAAAAAATATAAATATCGAAAACAATAAATTAAATCATACTCTTGAAGGGCAAATGGGAAATTTGAATAACTGGTTAAAATCAGTTGCCCAAAAATTGGAAATGCTCTCTCAGCAAGTTGAAAATGCAGAAAAAATGAGCATGGAAGAAATTAAAACTCGCCTTATCCGCTCTGAAAAATCCTCTGACAACGGAAAATTTGAAGAAGTAAATAAAAGGCAAATTTCATATCTTGAAGATTTAGACGAAAAGTTAAATGTTCTTTTACAAAGACAACAAGATGGTTTTGACCCTAATTCTTTTATTGATGTAACTTATGAAAATATGAAACAAACAAAAGAATTAGCAAGCCGCATGGATGAAATGGAAGTTAAAATAGACAAAATTCAAGGTTATATGGAAAAAATTGTTGCTTATATCGAAGAATAATTAGCGCACTTTCTTCAAATAAGCACTTGCACCTTCAAGTTTTGAATTTTTAATTTCAAAATTTCGCAATTCAAACATTTCATCGGCACTTGAGTTTAAATTTTTATCTCTGTAAGGAATTCCTGCCCTTGTATTCATTAAACCGATTTCAAAATTATCAAGAGGTAATTTTATTAATTTGTTGTCCAATGCTGCAATGCTAACATAAGAATGATTTTTTTCATCAAGCATTTTGCCCACAAAAAAACCGTTTAAACTCATTGCCTTTCTTACAGGCTGCGCGCTGCAATAAGTTACAAGCACACCTTTAGGCGCAAGCAACCTTTTTAATTGAGCAAAAAATTCAACCGACCAAAGCGTGGGCAACTTATTTGGTGCAAATGCATCAAGAAAAATAACATCGTATTGTTCTTTTAATTTCAAAACACTTTTTCTGGCATCATCAATATGAAAAATGATTTTTGAATTGCCAAGCTTTTTTTCGCCTCTTAAAAATTCATTAATCTCCGGTAAATAAAAATCTGAAGTTTTTGAATATTCAATAAGTTCATTATCCCACTCCAGAGCATCAATTAAAATATCACAATTTTTGTAAAAACAAAGAGCATTTTTTGAATTATAACCAATTCCGTAACAAATATCCAAAAGACGCACTAAAGAACTGTTTTTGGTTCTTTGTTCAAAGTCTGAAGGAATTATAAACTTTTCAATACTTTCTTTTTGCGCGCCCTCTCTTGAGTGATAAATTTCGTCTAATTCTTTATTGTAAAGTCCTATTGAACCATCATCGGTTTTAAAAATTTGTGCATTTTTCATAAAATAATTATACAAAAAAGGGAGTAAATTTACTCCCTTAAACATTTATGTATTTAGAAGATGTGCCAAAAGTGCCATAAATATAACCATTAGCACAAACATGCCCATGCCTATCAACACATCTTTATTATTGTGTTTAAATTCGTTCATTAAACAACCTTTCTACATCAAAAATCTCAGGTAAATATATGCACTGCTTAAAACAAGCGAAATAAGTACACAAATTGCACCATATTTCATAAAATGCAAAAAGCCTATCGGATAACCGTTATTTGCAGCATTTTCAGACACGTAAACATTTGCGGCAGCACCTATTATTGTTAAGTTACCGCCAAGACAAGCGCCTAATGACAATGACCACCAAATCGGATAAGCATAAGCACTGCCCAATTCACGCTCAATTTCAGCAATTAAAGGCGCCATTGTTGCAGTATAAGGAATATTATCAATAATTCCCGAGGCTATACCGGATATCCATAAAACCAAAGAGCAAGTCATTGCTTTTGAACCCTGAGTAACATCAATCAGCCATTGCGCCATAAGTTTTATGCCGCCTGATGCCTCAAGTGCACCAATAATTACAAATAATCCGATAAAGAAAAATATTGCATTCCACTCAACATCGCGCAAAATATCTGTCGGTTTCTCAAAGAGCAAAAGTGCGCACGCGCCCATCATTGCAACAATGCTTGTTTCAATATGTAAAGTATCATGCAATACAAAACCTAAAATAACAAGCGAAAGCACTACAAGCGAGCGAATCATTAAAGGAATATCCTCTATTGTTTTTGAATTGTCTATATTTATAACTGATTTCATCTTTTCTTCAGTTGTAATAAGTTGTTTTCTAAACAAAAAGTACATAACACTGACTACTGCAAGCAAAATAATTGCAACAATGCCTGTTAATTCTTTTATAAAATCCATAAAAGAAAAACCTGCAGCAGAACCTATTATGATATTTGGCGGATCACCAATAAGTGTAGCAGTCCCACCGATATTTGATGCAAAAATTTCTACAATCAAATAAGGCAGAGGGTTTATATCCAATTTTTTTGCTATCGCAAATGTAATCGGCAAAATTAAAATAACCGTTGTAACATTATCCAAAAGTGCGCTTACTGCTGCAGTAAAAATTGAAAGCATAAAAAGAACTTTTACGGGATGTCCTTTTGTGAATTTTAAAAGTTCGTTTGCAATCCAGTTAAAAATACCGCTACGGGTAGTAATTGCAACTATAATCATCATTGAAACAAGTAAAAATATGACATTAAAATCAACAAAATTGATGAAATAATGCGGATTTATTGTGCCATCAATTATTTTTACCTGACTTACAAGATTTAATAAAATTGCAATTACCGCACCAATTAAAGCAATCGTAACTTTTGGAATTTTTTCCAATGCTATAAAAATATACGCAAGAATTAAAAGTCCCGCACTAAATGCAACAGCATTTGCGCTTGCAAAATTTTGTATTGTTTCTAACATATTTTATCTCCCGCTTCTTTGTAAGTTTAAAATCGAAGCAACAGCAATTGCAACCATTTCTTCTTCATTTGTTTGTGATTTTTTCTTTGTTGTTGCTGTTTCAACAACTTTTGGCGGGAATTTTTTATTCAGATAAGCAACTATACCTGAGGTTATATTCATGGCAATAACCATGATTGTTAAAAAACCAAATACTACGAGCATACCTACAATAGTAATAATCACGCCGTCAGAAACAGCTTGAATAATATTTTCCATTATTTTCTCCTTTTCATATAACTGTTTTAATTTTCAAAAAACAATTATACTAAGGTGCCCGACGGTTTATTTCGGTTGAGTATGCGAGTTTAGTGCAATTAATTGTTAAAAAATTATTTTTATAAAAATAATTTGCTTTATTTGAAAAATTAAATCTGAAAGAAGGTATAACTGAAGATAAAAAACCGCCATTTACCTCTTTATGAGAATTAAGAAACTTCGAAGAATTATTTTGGCATACAAAATGCCCATCGCTTAAAGTTTTATTTAAAACACCGTTTTTTTCAGCATCAATTATAAAATTTTTTTCAATTAATGAGTTTTTCTTAAAATGCGTATGATTATCCGCACAAACAGCACTGTAAACAAACAACTGCACGCATAAAAATATAAAAGTAAGCAAAATCCTCAAATTCATAATTGTATTTTATACACAAAATATTATGGACGCAAGGCAAGACCGTCAACAAGAACAAAACGCCCCAGAGGCAACACTTCACAATACTTTTGCAAAGAGTCCATAAAGCATTTATTTTCGCAAAATCCACCGGAAATACAAATCTTATCAGGATTTTTTGTAAAATTATAAGCGTTATAAGCTATTCCATGAATAAATTTCGAAATTGCAATTGAAGGCAAAAGCCCTTTTGAAACATCATCCATAATTTTTTCCAGCCCAAAAATCCCACAAGTAACAGGATATTTCTCCTCGCAAAATTTTAAATCCTCTACTTTAACATCATAAAATTTTAAGAGCATTTCAACTGTTGCACCTGTTGCTGCAGCACAACTAGAATTCCAATCCATATCAGAAAATTTACCGTTTTTAAATTTTATCCATTTAACGTCCCTCGAACCTAAATCAAGCGCGATGAAATTATTTTCAAGGTGTGCTTTTGCGCCCATCGCAAGAGCTACAACCTCATTTTCATATTTATTTGAATTCTTATCACTTGTATGACCTGTTATTTTTTCATAATTCAAGTTAAATTTTCTTGCTTGATTTGTAGGATAAACGCTGTATTTACGCTCACCAATAGGTAATATTTCAAGAATTTTTGTCCAAGTTGTACCTGCATCTATATAATATTTTGAATCGTTCATCTTAACCTCAAAAATGCTTCTATTTTAGCATAAGCCGAATTTGAAGGAGTAACATCAATATCAATATAAAGCCCGTTGTATTTATCCGCCAAATACTTTGCCAGAGCAGTTTTTGAACAAAATGTCTGCGCAAAAAATACAGTTGGTAAATCAGGTTCAACAAACATTTCAAGCTCAAAATTAGCCGGATTTTTAGCCTCAACACATCTTGACCAGCCAAAAACATGTGTTTGGGAAGGAAATAAATCACAAATATTCAAATCATTGGGAGGCACACCCCAAAAGCCAAAACGAGCTTTTGTTTGCACAAGATGTGAATAATTTTTTTGCTCAATAATGTTTGCAGTAATTAATGATAATTTTTCCTTAAGAGGCAAAGAGCTTTTACAAATAGGTACATCAGGCAGCTGATTTAAGGGTAGAGTTTCTTCAAAAAAAGAAATTTCAATATCAAATCCCTCTTGTTTTAATAAATTTGCGGCAAAAAATCCGCTGTCACATTTATCTTTTCCCACTGCAGCTATAATTTTTATAATTCTGTCTTTCAAATAAAACGCATTATCAAAAATATTTTTAATAATCCCGCAATACGCATCAGGAGTGAATTTTGAGGATGGATAATTATAACAGATATCTAAATCAACCCACTTTGCACTTGAATATTGAATTTTTGTTTTTTTTATTAAATCAGGGTGCGGATATCCCCAAAAAGCAATTATATCCTTTGTCATAGGCTTAAATACAGTTTGATTTCGTCTTCATCATTTAATTCGGTTGCGGCAGTTAAAATTCTTTTATTGTCAAGAGCTATACCCCCTAAAATACCTTTTTCTTTAAGCATTTCAAGGTAAATTTGAGCATTTTGTCCATCTTTCAATTCGTAAACAAATTCATTAAAAAAGTTCTCATTTAAAATTTTATAGCCTTTATTTTGAAGCCCTTTTGCTAAGTTATGTGCATTTTTATACGCAAGATAATTCACTTCCCTAAATCCTTTTTCTCCCAAAAGACTTAGATAAAGTGTAGCACAAAGCGCACAATGGGCTTGATTAGAACAAATGTTACTTGTGGCTTTTTCACGTCTTATATGCTGTTCTCGCGCCTGTAAAGTTAAAACGTAAGCATCATTACCTTCTTTATCAACTGTTTTACCGACTATCCTACCCGGTAATTGACGTTTATATTCATCATGGCAACATATAAACCCGCCATAAGGTCCTCCAAAATTAAGTGAGAGCCCAAGCGTTTGAAAATCGCCCACTGTAATATCACTTTTCGGAGGTTCTAAAAGTGACAATGTTGAAATATCAACACAAGCAATAATTATTTCTTTATTGTTTTTTTGCGGCACTTGCATAATTTCGCCAAGATAGTTTGGACTTTGATATAATTTGCACGCCAAATCTTCATCATTACAAGCATTCGAGATAATTAACTCTATATTTGCCGCATAAAGGTATGTTTTTATAACTTCTAAATAATTTGGATTAATATTTTCATCAACAAAAGCTTTATTTTTTTTGCTTAAACGGCAAGCCATTAAAATAGCCTCTGCACAAGCAGTTGCACCATCATAAACAGAAGCATTTGCAACATCTTGGGCACATAAATTACAAATCATTGTCTGAAATTCATACATTATTTGTAATGAACCTTGAGAAATTTCTGCCTGATAAGGAGTGTAAGCAGATAAAAATTCGTAACGAGAAACAGTGTCAAGCAATGCCGAGGGGATAAATTTTTTATATGCGCCTGCACCTAAAAAACAAGCATAGGCAGTATTATTTTCAGATGAAATTTTTTTAAGTTTTTTTTGAACTTCAAGCTCGCTTAAAGGCTCATTTAATTTAAAATCAGTCACACGTGCGCCTGCAGGTATAACATTAAAAAGCTCATCGCTTGATTTTATACCTATTTTAGCACACATTTGTATACGGTCATCACTGCTTAATGCTTCATAATTATACATTTTTAGACTGTTTCTTCTTTGTAATCTTCGTATTCCATAAGCCCCAGACTGTCTTGGGAAAAGCTGTCACTTTGGACTTTTACAAGCCAGCCTTTTTCCCATACATTTTCATTAATGAGTTCAGGCGCATTAATCAGTTCTTCGTTGACTTCAACAATTTTACCGCCTATAGGCATATAAATTTCGCTTGCTGCTTTTACGGATTCAATTGTCGCAAAAACTTCACCTTTTGCAAATTCACTGTCTAATTCCGGCAATTCTACAAATACAATATCGCCTAATTGCTCAACTGCATAATCGGTTAAACCAATTTTAAAAGTATCGCCTTGCTCAAGTACCCATTCATGGCTTTTTGAACATAATATTCCCTCAGGTGGTTGAATACTCATTTTGTCTCCTATTTAACATATTTCTTTTGAACAAAGGGTTTTTTAACAATTTTTGCATTGTACATTTTATTTCTTACCATAATTTGTATTGTCCTGCCAATACTTTTTTCTTTTGTGTTAAGTGATGTTGCTAAATCTTGGCATTCTCCGACAAAGGAAATCAAACAAAGACCAATATTTTTGCCTAATGTAGGGGAAATTGAGCCAGATGTTACATATCCGCATTTTTTTCCGTCAATAAAAACTTCCGCACCATGACGAGCAATTGCTTTGTCAAGCATTTCAAATGCAAAAAGTCTTTTATTTAAAGGTATTTCTCCGTTTAATTGTCCTAAAATTATCTCCTTACCATTATAATTTTCTTTTTTATCTTTAGGCACAGACCATCCCAAATCAGCTTCAACAGGTGTTGTTTCTTCGTTTATATCAGCACCGTACAAGCATAAAGCAGCTTCCAATCTTAAAGTATCTCTTGCGCCCAACCCAACAGGGGCTATTAAAAATTCTTGTCCATATTCAAGTAATTTTTTCCATATATCAACAACATTTTCATTTTTGCAAATTATTTCAAAACCATCTTCACCTGTATATCCAGTGCGACAAAGATAAACATCAAAACCAAAAAGTTTTGTTTGGCTTATTGTAAAAAATTTCGGCTGATTTTCTTTTTTAATTCCGGCTTTTTCAATAACATTAAGTGCTTTAGGTCCCTGTAGAGCAATCATTGAAAACTCATCAGACTTATCATCAATTTTTATATTAAACCCTTTTGAATTAATGTTAAACCAATCTACGTCAGCCTCGCGACGTGATACATTCACTATTATTAAATATTTATTTTCAAGTTTATATATAATAAGGTCATCAACCAAAGTGCCGTTAGAATATGGCAATTGACAGTAATGTGCATGATTTAAAGAAAATTTTGAAACATCTTGAGGGACAATTTTTTGTAAAAAATTTAGAGCATCATCTCCTGAAATAAAAACTTGCCCCATGTGCGAAACATCAAATATACCGACATTTTCACGTACCGATTTATGCTCATCAAGAATTGATTTATATTGAACGGGCATCTCCCAACCGCCAAATTCAACCATTCTGGCACCAAGCATTATATGCTCATCGTGTAAAAAAGTTTTTTTCATTGTTAATACCTCTTATCTTACATAAATTCTTGGCAAACGAACTTTTAAACGACAAGTAAGTTCGTAATTTATAGTATTTAACAAATTCGCCCAGCTATCAATTGAGAAGAAATTCCCTGCCTCATCGTCACCTAAAAGTGTTATTATATCACCGTTTTGGGCCTCAATATCACCAATATCAAACATCATTTGGTCCATGGTAATGCGCCCTATTTGTTTAATAATTTTACCGTTCAAACTTGCTTTTATTTTTCCGGACAACAATCTTGAAACCCCGTCTGCATAACCTATTGGAATTGTTGCAATGCGAGTTTTTTTATCAGCAATAAAGATATGTCCGTAACTTACTCCTTCGCCTTTTTCGATTGTGTGAATATTGGTAATTCTGCCTTTTAGCCCAATCACTTGTTTTAAATCAGGCAATTTAAACTTCGAAGAATTATCATAACTTAAAGGACTCAATCCATATAAAATAATACCCAAACGCAGCATGTCAAATTTTAAATCATTATAAAAAAGACTTGCTGCAGAATTTGAACAATGAACAATTAAACCGGTTACATCGATTGAATTTATAACATATTTAAAATTATCAATTTGTTTTTTTGTAATTTCATCACTTTCAACATCCGCAAAATGTGTAAAAATACCTTTTAAATCAATATAATCAGCCCTTTTTGTTTTATTAAAAAACTCAATCGCATTTTTTGGATTTATACCGATTCTGTTCATGCCGGTATCAATTTTTATATGTGCTTTAAGTTTTTTACCTCCCAAACGCTCACTGATTAACTTCGCAGCTTCCAAATGTTCATCTGAAAAAATTGAAACAGTAATATCATTTTTTATTGCGGTTTCATACGACCAAATTGGAACGGAACCAAGCACTAAAATTGGCGCGGAAATTTTATTTTGCCTTAATTCAAGAGCCTCATCAATACTTGCAACCCCAAAAAAATCAATGCCGCAGGCAAGCAAAGTAGGCGCACACATAATGGAACCATGTCCGTATGCATCTGCTTTAATTACTGCAAGCAATTTAACTTTATCATTATCTTTCCCGTTAAAAATTGCTTTTTTAATTTGCAGAATATTATGCTCAAGATATCCCAAATTTACTTCAATCCAAGCATCACGATGTTTATTTACAAAAGTTCCCCTAAAATTTTGCATTATTTAAACTCAACTCCAATGTATTTTCCATTAACATGGCAATTGTCATAGGTCCAATCCCCCCTGGAACAGGCGTTATCAAGGAAGCAATTTTTGAAACTTCTTCAAATTCGACATCCCCATTTATTTTGCCGTCTTCATCGCGAAAAATACCAACATCAACAACAACGGCGCCTGATTTTACAAAATCCTTTGTCACAAGCCCTTTTATACCTGTTGCACTAATTAAAATATCAGCCCCGTGTGCAATAGCAGAAAGATTTTTTGTTTTTGAATGGGCAACGGTAACTGTTGCATTTTCATTTAATAAAAGCTGAGCCAAAGGCTTCCCTACCATATTAGAACGTCCGATTACAACAGCATTTGCACCGTCAATTTTTACATTATATTTTTTTAAAAGCTTGATAATTCCTTTCGGAGTGCAAGAAATCGCATAAGGATTTGAATTTGTCATAAGCTTACCGCAATTTATCGGATGAAAACCATCAACATCTTTTTTAGGGTCAATTAATTCTATAAAATCTTGCGATACAAGGTGTTTAGGCAGCGGCAACTGCAATAAAATCGCATCTGTATTTTTATCTGAGTTTAAATTTAAAATTAAATCTTTTAATTCATTTGCATTAGTATTTTCTTTTAAGTGATAAGTTTTTGAAACAAAACCAAGCTCGCGGGCTGTTTTTTCTTTATTATTTACATATATTTGCGAAGCTGGATTATTCCCTACCAAAATAACTGCTATCGAGGGCTTTTTTTGCATATTACAAACTTTAATTTTTATTTGCTCTAGAATTTCTTTTGAATAAGCTTTCCCATCCATAATTTTAGCCAAACTACACACCCCCTGAAATATTTTGCGGAAGATTTAAGCGCGGATAAAAATCTTTTATCATTTCTTTAATTTTTTCATAATTGACATCTTCACCCAAATCATCAATTATACCTAATAAATTTAGATTGTTTAAATTTATTTGTTCAACAAATTTATTTAAAGTTTCTTTTTTTGCTCTATTTAAAATAACTCCAAACTGCCCATCTGCAGCATATTTTTTTGAAAAATCATAAATCTCACCTGCAAGATGAATAGACTTTTGCGTGGGATTTGCAACAATTATTGAAGTGTCAATAGGATAATCCACAAGCAAATTAAGATATTTTAAATCAAATTCCGAATCAAAAATAACAAAATCATAACCGTCAATAAGCTTTACAAGCGCATCATTCATTTGTTTTGTAATAGGGCAGCGACAATCTTTTGAAGCAACAAACCATGAAACAATTATATTCGTATTTTCTTCGACTTCTTCCAGAATATCCTCAAGTGCCCATTCAATATATTCTTGTTTTGTCATTCCTTTGGGAATACCTGTTTTGTATTCATGTTTTCCCGAACGAATACCATAAATTGTATTTCTGGATTTTAGCCCAAAACTTCCCGCAAGCTCACAAGTTAAATCATTATCAACAAGCAAAATAGAAGCAGAGGGGAAATATTCTCTTAAAAGAGAACAAAAAGCCCTTGTTAAAGTAGTTTTACCACTACCTCCTTTGCCTAAAAGTGCAAGAGTATGTGTCATAAATATACACCATACCTTTCTTTTAAACATATTGAAAGTTCTTTTGTCAGTCTTAATGCTTTTAGCGCATCATCACAATTAAGAGAACCACAACCGCAGGAAGGTGTTAAAAACAAATGTTCTAAAAGTAAATTTTTATCAATTCCTTTAGAAATAAAAAATTTTATTGAATCATTAAATTTTTCTTCTAAGGTCTTTATATCAAGCGTTTTTAGTTCACTATCAACTGTCGGTACAATACCGAAAGCAAAAAAACCGCCGTTTTCAATAAATTTCTTTGCTGCAGCAGCAAAATTTGCAACACTCTGAGCGAAAAAATAAGCATCAAAATTAACCACATTCACTCCTGACGAGAGTGCTATTTCCCAATCTGTTTTACCGCAACAATGAATACCGCTTATGACATCAAATTTTTTTAAATCATTGGCAATAATTTTGAGAATTTCAATAACATCAGAACTTTCCACTGATAAAAAAGCGCACGAGCCAACCTGTGAAATTGAAGGCTCATCCATAAAAATAACAGCACGCGCTTTTGGTGCAGCTTTTTTAAATTCTTTTACCTGCCAAAGAGCTTTTAGGGAAAGAGTTTTAACACAAACATCTCTTAAAATATCATTATAATAGGCACATTTACCTTCATTATCTGTAATTGAAGTTGAAAATGTAAATGGACCCGTAACTGAACCTTTTACAAAATCCGGATTTTGATTTTTCAATTTATCTAAAAAAGGCTTAAGTGTATTTGAATTAGGAGGCAAAATTGCATATTTATTAAGTATCTCCTCGCATTCAAATAAATCTGATGCAGATGTTACACTTTCATAATCAAAAAATAATTCTTCAAGTGCAATAAAAAATTCATCACATTCAGAATTTAAGAAATATTTGTCCCCGTCAAAACTGAGCCCTGCAAGATTTTGAGTATATTGAAAAACCATATCTTCTTCACGCGCAAAATGCGGTAACTGGGGCCAAAACGGCATACTTTTAAATTCGGTAAAAATAAAATCTAAAGCTTTTTTTGGTGCGTTTTCATCTTTGAAGGGCAAAGAGCCTATTCCGGTATAATTTAAAGTTAACTCGCTCATAGATTTATTTTATTATAAAATTAAAAAGAAGTAAAATTATGAAAAAGGTATAAAAATGGTACAAAAAAAGGAATATAAAAATATTTTGCTGATAAATTGGGGCGGAATAGGAGATGAAATTTTATTTATGCCTGTTATTAAAAGCCTGAGAGAAACTTTTAATAACAGTAAAATTACTCTTGCTCTTGAACCCAGAAGCGCAAGTATAATACAGCTTTGCCCTGATATTAACGATATTATAAAGGCGGACATAAAAGCACATGGATTAAGAAAATATTTAAATATTTTTAAATTTTTAATTCAAGTTTGGAACAAAAATTTTGATATTGTAATATCCAGTGGAAAATCTCCGCTGGTAAGCATTTTACTCTTTTTAACAGGAATAAAAGAACGTATCGGTTTTAAATCAAAGACAGCTTTTTTGCTTACAAAAAGTGTTGAATTAAATGAAAATCAATATGCCTCAAATATGTATCATGATTTAATTTCGCCGATTTGTGATTTAGATTGTAATTTTCCGAAAATTACAATTGATGAAAATTATATTTTGCCCGAAATACTTACTGAAAAAGGTTTTTGCGCAATCCACCCCGGAGTAAGCAAAATGAGCATAAGAAAAAATATTTTAAAATGTCCGAAATTGGATTTTTGGAAAAATTTAATTTATGAATTACTAGAAAAGGGCGAAAAAGTAGTGCTTTTCGGCACTCGTGATGACGAAGAATTAATTCTAAAAATTACATCGGATGAAAAAATTGCAAATCATAAAAATTTTATTAATTATTTTAATAAAACAAAAAGTTTGTTAGATATGGCCAATATGTTCAATAAGGCAAAATATGTAATATGTGCAGATTCTGCACCAATGCATGTAGCTGTTGGCGTAAATGCAAAAACTTTTGCAATATTTGGTCCTACAAATGAAGAAAAACTTTTGCCCAAAAGTGAAAAGTTTTTTGTAATAAAAAATAACATAACATGTCGTCCCTGCTTGTGGCATAGAAGGGCGCAAAACTGTGAACACAGCGATTGTTTAAATATTGATTATAAAGAAATAATAAGCAAAATATAGACTCGGTTTGATTTTAAGCTTACATTATTGTAGAATTTTCATAGGTTTTGAGTAAAATGAGGCTTAAAATATATGAAAAAGATATTTTGTCTGTTAGTGCTTTGCTTATTAGCATTAAGTGTAAATAGAGTTTTTGCTCTTGAAGTTACCGATGTAAAAAATGATCACTGGGCAGCTGCGCAAATTGCAAATGCACTAAACAAAGGCTATATGGGTTTTAAAAGCGGTTATTCTTTTGCACCGGATGAAACACTTTCAAGAAGCGAATTTGTTCATTCACTCCTGAAAGTCATCAGAAGCGAAGACATTATGACTGACGGCACAACTAAATTTAAAGATGTTGATTCAAATACTCCTTATGACCAAAGTATTTTAACATCAGAACAATTAAGGCTTATCTTTGGTTATCCGGATTACACTTTTAAACCGGAACAATCAATTTTGCGCTCAGAAGCAAATGCAGTAATAGCAAATGTCACAAAAGGATTTTACGGAGATATAAGTGTTATTGAAAACTTTAACGACAAAGATGAAATCCCAAACTGGGCAATTTATTCTTATGTTAAAAATGTAGCAAACAAGCTTTATATAAATTATCCCGACCCTACATATTTTAGACCGAATGATTTTCTAACACGCGCTGAGGCTGCAGTGTTGTTTGAACAAGTTGAAAAACAAATGAACCTTGTTGAAGATAAATACAAAAAAACAGCTAATAAAGTTCCTACGGAATTTTTAGGCACAAATACTTTAAAACTTGTTGAAGGTGCACCAAGAAACACTGTTAGTTTGTACAATACAAAAAATGTTATTGAGGCAGGAAACATCATAATTGCAAAACCAAATCAACCAATAAACAGCAAAAAACATGAAATTGGCGATCAGCTTATATTTGTTGCGCCAGCCGATGTATATACTCAAGAAGGTACATTTTTATATCCTGCAGGAACACAATTTGTTGCCGATGTTCAAAAGATAAAATACACGCCTTTTAGAATAAGAAAACAAAAAAATCTTATAGTTTTAAGAAAATTTTATATGCCAAACGGAATAAGCCATGAAATGGCAGGCGTTACATACACTACAGACAAAGGTAAAGTTGTTACAACAAAAACCGTTGATAAAAAAGCACCTGTTAAAGAAAATTACTTTGAAGGCAGAAAACAAATTACAAAAGCTGAATTTTTAGTTAAATATACAAATAAACTATCCCCAATTGTTAAATATGATTTAAAAGGTGATGAGCTGGTTTATATTCTTTTAACCGGCGATATGGTTATACCTAATGAAAATTATTGGGAATTTGAAGTTGAAGACGACTCGCAAAGTTCCGATGATTCGGTTAACACTCACGAAAATATGTAAAAAAAGCGGTTCATTCAAGAACCGCTTTTTTAATCATAATTAAATCTTTTAATGTTAAATCTCTGGGTGAGCCAATTTCTGTTGAGTGCTGCCTTAAAAGATAAGACGGATGCAAAATAGGTATAAATTTAATCCCTTTGAACCCTTCTATATTTTCAAAAAATTGCCCTCTCACTTTTGAAATTTTAAATTTTTTGTCTAAGAAACTCTCCATCGCAGTTGCACCACAAAGCACAATAATTTTTGGCTTTATAATTTCAATTTGAGCATATAAAAATTTCCCGCAAGCATTTTTTTCTTCTTTCGTCGGTTTGCGATTTTCAGGAGGTCTGCATTTTAAAGTATTTACAATATACAAATCTTCCTCTCTGCTAATTCCCGCCATTATTAAAAACTCGTTTAATAACTTGCCCGCACGCCCTACAAAAGGTTTACCCTGCTTATCTTCATCAGCGCCGGGGGCTTCTCCTATAAGCATAATTTTGGCATTTTTTGAACCGTCGGAAAAAACAACATTGTTTCTTGTAGCAAAAAGAGGGCAGCTTTTACACTGCTGCACCTCTTTTTCAATATTTTCTAACTTTTCAAAAGTCATTAGTTTTTATATTCCTTTTCAAAACCAAATAGTGAAGATACGCTTTGATCATCATGAATTCTTGAAATTGCCTCTCCCAAAAGCGGCGCAATGCTTAATTGTGTAATTTTTGTAGGTATGAATTCATTTTTTAAAGGAATTGTATTTGTAACAATAACTTCTTTAATAGGTGCTTCATCCAGCCTTTGCAAAGCAGGACCTGAAAATACCGGATGGCAAGCACAAACATAAACTTCCTTGGCGCCTTCTCTAATAAGAAGTTTGGCAGCCTCGCAGATTGTACCTGCAGTATCAATCATATCATCAAACATAACGCAAACTTTATCTCTAACATCTCCTATAACATGATCAGCTATTGCAACATTATGTTTATCACGACGCTTATCAATAATAGATAAAGGACAGTTAAGTGCTTTTGCAAATGCACGTGTCCTTTGAACACCACCTGTATCGGGAGAAACAGCCATAAGCACATCTTGCGGAATATTTAGGTTCTTAATGTAATCTACAAGCACAGGAGTAGAGTAGATATGGTCAACTAAAATATTAAAGAAACCTTGAATTTGTCCTGTATGCAAATCCATTGCAAGGACACGGTTTGCACCTGCTGTTGTTAAAAGGTCTGCAACAAGCTTAGCTGTAATTGCTTCCCTGCCTGATGTTTTTCTGTCTTGACGGGCATAACCGTAATATGGAATAACTGCCGTAATTGTCTTTGCACTTGCACGCTTAAATGCATCAATTATTATTAATAATTCCATTAAACTTTCATTTACCGGATTGCATACCGGCTGAACAACAAAAACATCATCACCTCTTATTGAATCTTGGATTTGCACATAAATTTCACCATCCATGAAATTTTTAACAATCATCGGCTCAACCGTTGTACCCAAATATTGAGCAATTTCTTGCGCCAATACAGGGTTAGAGCGACCTGAAAAAAGTTTTATGTCATGAGTTGGCAACACTGTATTTTGCTGCTGTTCCATAACTTCAAGCCCTAATTTCATTTTTAATTATCTCCTTTGTTCAGTAATTTCTTTTGTTTTTCAACCCAATTAGGGTATTCCTTTTGAGGTGTTCTGCAAAGCGCAAGGGAATTTTTTTGAACATTTTTTGTAATAATACTGCCTGCGCCGACAAAAACATTTTCACTCAACTCAACAGGTGCCACAATAACAGTGTTTGAACCTATTGAAACACCATCTTTTAGGGTTGATTGTTTTTTTTCTTTTGTAATTGAATTGTAATTTGCAAAAATTGTACCCGCGCCAATATTTACGTTTGAGCCCAATTGAGCATCCCCTACATAACTTAAATGAGAAACATTTGTATAAGAGCCTATTTTTGCATTTTTTAATTCGACAAAATTACCTATTTTAGAATAATCACCGACTTCAACATTTCCCCTAAAATGCGAAAAAGGCCCAATTTTACAGTTTGAGCCGATTTTATTTTTTCCGTTTATATAAGTATTGGGGTAAATTACAGTATCCGCGCCGATTTGAGTTTCAGGCGATATTGAAGTCGATTGGGGGTCAACAATAGTAACACCCGTTTCCATAAGCTCGTCAAGCTTTTCATTTTTCATAATTTGTGTAGCTTGTGCAAGTTGTAATCGAGAATTTATTCCTAAAGTTTCATCTGAATTTTCAATCACAAATGAAAGAGCTTTTTTATTTTTTTCTTTTACCCAAGAAACTATATCTGTCAGGTAATATTCACATTGTGAATTATTATTTTTAAGCTCACTAAAAGCACCTTTAACACTTTCCCACTTTAAGCAGTAAACACCCGCGTTAATTTCTTTTATTGCTTTTTGTTCTTCATTTGCATCTTTTTGCTCAATAATACGCTCTATAGAACCATCTTGTGCGCGAATAATTCTGCCATAACCGAAAGGATTTTCAAAAATTGCACTCATAACAGTAACATCAGCATTATGTTCAAGGTGATATTCAACCATAGCGCACATTGTAGATGCTTTTAAAAGGGGAGTATCTCCACAAGTTATTAAAACCGTACCGCAAAAATCTTTTAATTCGTTAATAGTCATTGAAACCGCATGTCCTGTTCCTAATTGTTCTTTTTGAAGGACACAAGTGACATTTTCATATTTTTTTAAATATTTTTCAACTTCATCTGAGCCATGACCCACAACCACAATACTTTGTGTATTGTTTTGCGGATAAATTTCATTAACCGCATCAACAACCCAAGCAACAAGAGGCTTAGAAAATATTTCATGCAAAACTTTCGGCTTAGTTGATTTCATTCTTGTGCCTTTGCCTGCCGCAAGAATTATTGCCTTAAAGCTTGATTTATCTTGATACATGGGGGCGCCTTATTTTTTTATACTTATTACAAAAAAATTTTCTCATGAAGTTATGTAAATTTAAAGTTTTTAAATCGTTTTTATGAACATTTTTTTACAAAAGAATGTATAATTGAAAAAAAGGAGAAAAATATGAAATCTGACGCTATTAAAGAAGGCATGGCACATGCACCGCACAGAGCACTGCTTTATGCAGGCGGATTAAGCGATAAAAATATTAAAAAGCCATTTATCGGCATTGCAAGTTCATTTTCTGATTTAGTTCCCGGACATGCCGGAATGAGAGATTTAGAGCGTCAAATTGAAAAAGGCATTCACTCAAACGGTGGTCAAGCCTATATTTTTGGAACTCCCGCAATTTGTGACGGTATTGCAATGGGGCATAGCGGCATGAGATATTCTCTGCCCAGTCGGGATTTAATTGCAGATTGTGTTGAAGCAGTTGCAGGCGCTCACCAGCTTGACGGGCTTGTACTTTTAACAAATTGCGATAAAATTACCCCGGGGATGTTAATTGCGGCACTTAGACTTAATATTCCCGCAATCATTGTAACTGCAGGACCATCTTTAGAAGGTCAATGCAAAGGTGAAACATTAACTTTTATAAGAGGTTCATCCGAAGCAGTAGGACGTTATAGAGCAGGAGAAATAACAGCGGAAAAACTTTGTGAAATGGAACACTATGCATGCCCGACACTTGGTGCATGCCAAGGATTATATACCGCAAATACTCTGGCATGCCTGACTGAAGTTATGGGAATGAGCTTAGAAGGTTGTGCAACTGCCTCGGCTGTAAGCTCTAAAAAGCGCAGAATAGCATTCGATTCAGGTTATACTATTGTAGATTTGGTAAGAGAAAATATTTGCCCGAAAGATATCATTACTCGCGATTCCCTAAGAAACGCAATTATTGTAGATTTAGCCCTTGGCGGTTCAACAAATTCTATTCTGCATTTACTCGCTATTGCAAACAGTGCAGGAATTAACCTGACTTTGGATGATTTTGAAGAATTAAGTTTTAAAATCCCGCAAATTATTAAACTTGACCCCTCATCAACACTAACAATGACGGATTTAGATAATGCAGGAGGTATTTCAGGCGCATTAAAAACAATCTGGGGGCACAGTGACGAGCTTAAAAATACCGTTAATTTAATTGGTCAAACAGTTGAACAGCGCGCAAAAAACGCATGGGTAGATAATACCGTAATTAAGCCTTTTAACAATCCGATAACAAAAAACCCCGGTCTTGCAATTCTCCATGGAAATTTAGCACCGTTGGGTGCAGTTGTTAAAATCTCAGGCGTAGATGAAAGTGTTTTTGAATTTGAAGGTACTGCAAAGGTTTACGAGCGTGAAGAAGATGCCATGAAAGGCATTGAAACAGACGAAGTTATCGCAGGGGATGTTGTAGTTATCAGAAACGAAGGTCCTAAAGGCGGACCCGGAATGCGTGAAATGCTTGCCCCTACATCACTTTTAGTTGGCAAAGGTCTTGGAAAGTCTTGTGCTTTAATTACTGACGGCAGATTTTCAGGCGGCACAAGAGGTTTGTGCATTGGTCACATTTGTCCTGAAGCGCCTGAAGGAGGAGTCATAGGGCTTATTAAAAACGGTGACAAAATTAAAATAGATATTAACAAAAGAACAATCGAGCTTTTGGTATCAGAAGAAGAATTAGCACAAAGGCAAAAAGAATTTGTGCCTGTAAAAAAGGAAATTCCAAAAGGGTTTTTAACTAAATACGCAAAAACCGTTCAAGGCGCAAATGTAGGTGCAATAACAGGTTAAATAGGGCAATACCCCGTTTTATTTTACTTTTTTTGAAATATCGTGACGTTTTTTATATAAAACAATAAAAAATATCACGATAACTGCTGTTGCAGCAAGAATTATAAGCTCAAGATGGTCTTTTATACTTTCACCAAAAAGCATAAGAACAATACTTACGATAAAAAACCTCATGCCACGCCCTACAACTGAAGCAAGAGTAAATGATAATAAATTCATATTTAAAATACCGCTTGCAATCGTAAATACTTTATAAGGGATTGGTGTAAAAGCTGCAAAAAATACGGCATGCACACCCCATTTATTATAAAGTGCTTCAACTTCATTAAATTTTTGCAAGGCATTTTTTAATTGTTTTCTTTTTTGAATACCTTTTTTATTTGAAAGAGAAGTTAAAATCCAAATAAATACAGGTCTCCCGCCAAATTTACCAATCCAATAACCTACCATGCCGCCAAAAGCAGAAGCTATTGTGCAAACAAGCGCATAGTATAGAGCGCGTTCAGGTTTTGCCAAATCCATTGCAATAAGTAAAAAATCAGGAGGCGGGACAAGAAAAAAACTTTCTATAAAAGAATTTAGAGCAAGCCCTACTGTTCCTAAACTCTGAAAATAGCTATCCATTGCACTGAAAATTTGCATTTAAACCCTCTCTTTAAAATACTCGTCTACCTGTCTTGAAATTTTACCGCTTTTTAATGCAGTCGCACGCACAATTGCACCTGTGCACAATTTTTGAGTGTTTTCAATATAAATTTCTTGTAAAAATGTAACCGATGTTTTTGTTAAATCAATAATTTTTGTTTTTAAAACACACTCGTCCATAAGTTTTGCACTGAATTTATATTTTATATCAAGTTCTATAACAGGCATTATAACATCTTGTTCTTTTTGAAGTTTATCAATTTTAATGCCATAATCCTCTAGAAGTTCAACACGCCCCATTTCCATATATCTAAGATAAGCCCCATGCCACATAACACCATAAGCATCGGTATCAGCATATTGAACTTTAAATCGCATAATATTTTCTATCATTTTTTATCCTCATATTTTTGATAAGTGACAAATGACGGCGGTTTAATAACTGTCCTGACAACAATTTGTTTTTCTATGCCCAAGCCTGTAACCGTAACTGTTTGAACTTCATCATCAGATTGAATTATAACGCTGCCTGTCTGAGGATTTTCAAAAACATAGGCAGGTAATTTTTTATTAAAAGGATTTTTACTTAAAGTGTTTAGCTCATCTGCTGTCTTTTTTGCAACAATTGAGGCTTTTTCTTTTTTATTAAGAGAAAAATTTGCAAGGGTTTTTGAAGTGAAAATCGCAGCATTTGCAACAACTTTTGCCTCTTTCTTTTTATCAAGTCCGCCTGTTAAATATGGCATTAAATACAAACCAATACATAAAACAAGGATTATTATCACTGCTATTTCTATTTTTGCAATTTTATTCATTTTTACTCCTATTTTTGAATTATTAAAAATGATTTTACTTTTCTTTGTTCGTTATTTGAAGAAAAAATTTCATTATCTTCATAATTAAGCGATGTAGATGGTCCGCCATCAAATGCCATAATTTTATCAAAGTGATATTTTTCAAGTTTTTTAGTAACCTCGGGAATAGTTACCGGCGCAAAGTTCGAAAACATTACAACATAAAGATAATCATCCTTTAGCGCAATTATCGTACGTGCTCTTTTTTTAAGCACATGGGCACTTTGAATTAATGGATATCCTGTTTCATCATACTTCACAAAACCTTCTTTTTCCATACCCTCCTCGGGATATATCATAGGTCCGCCGCCAAGTATATGAGCAATATAATAGTTTTTTGGAACAGGGTCAAAATGGTTTGTTATGTCAAATTTTAAACCATCGGTCAGATTATGTTTATATATTCTGAATTCACTTCTGTTTAGTACATTTTCAACACGATTCTCTTTTGATAATTTTTCTATCATTTCCATTGATTCAAAAGGAGTACCCATCATTTTTTTGTCAATCATTACATAAGATACCGATTTTGAAGTTTTAGGGTCAAAAAAGCCGCCGTTAATAACAAAATCAAAATTATTTTCCTTGAAAACTTCTCTTGCTGTTTTTAGGCCGTCTTGTACAATATAAGGACGAATTCTGGGTCCTAATTCTTTTAAATCAATTTTATAAACATAAAATTTACCTTTTTTGTCATATTTTATATCAATACCGTCTTTTGCAAAGGCTGCAGCCGAAAACATAAATATAGCGAATACCAAAAATATTTTTTTAAACATTATAAATCCCTCGCTTTTTTAATAACAAAGATTGCTGCTACAAATACAATTATAGGAAATGCTGCCGCCAAGAAAGGCCACATGGCACCTTTTTGAGCCAACAGGTCAAAAAACGGCAAAGTTATATAATAAGCAAAAATCATACCTACGCCTATTGTAAAACCGACAAGTCTTTGAGAACGCGGAGGGGAAAAACCCAGCAAACATCCGATTGCCGCAAAAATAATACAAGTCAGAGGATGCAAAAATCTTTGATAATACTTTGCAAGCATAAAATTGTGTTCATCCGTATATTCTTGTTTTTTGAGTAATTTTACATACTCACCCAAATCTTTATTTGTATATGACCTGTCGCGACGAGTAGCATTTTTCATTAATTGAAAAACTTCATCCGATAATTTTTCGTTTAAAATAGGATAATCCCCGACATTTTTAATTTCCTGATAAATACCGTTAGGATTTATACTATATTGCTTAGCTTCTTTTAATAACCATTTATCGTTAAGTTTTAAGGCATAGGGGGCAAAAATAATACTATTAAACATTTGGGCATCTTCGTACCTGTTTGGTGCAAAATTTAATAAAATAAGATTTTTAATTTCTCTCACACTAAAATTTGAAACAATCAAACCCTGTTTTGGCTTATCGTTTTCATCTTTAATAATATAAACAAAATGGACATCGTATCCGCCTGCTTCTCCTGCTTTTGCAGATGTATAAGGAATAAATTTATCGTTAACGACATAACAAAAATAAGCAAGTATTATTCCTAAAACAAGTACAGGTGCCATAATACGATTAAAGGAAAGACCCACACCGCGAAAAATACTCAATTCAGAGTTTTTTGAAAGAGTATCAAAAGTAAACAAAGACCCGAGCAAAATACCTACGGGTATTGCTTTTGCAAGTACTTTAGGAATTTCGTAAAGCAATAGCTTTGTTGCTTCAATAAAAGGTACATGTTCGATTAATATTCTTTTAATTGTCCTTACTAAAGTTTCAGGGGCAATCCATACAATTATAAATAAAAACAAACAAACAAGCGTTGCCATAAGGACTTGTTTAAAAATATATTTATCAAAAATTGTAAATTTTAATTTATTCATTAAAGTATAAAATCTTTTCCCAAATAAAATTCTTTTGCTACAGGGTCTACGGCAACATCTTGTGATTTGCCGGAAATTTTTATCTTACCGTCAAAAATTACATAAGCTCTGTCTGTAATTGATAAAGTTGCTTTTGGATTGTGATCGGTAATCAAAACACCGATTCCCTTTTCGCGTGCAAGTTTATAAATATTCTCTTTAATTTCACCTATTGCAATAGGGTCAATACCTGTAAAAGGTTCATCCAAAAGAATAAAATGCGGAGTTGCCGCCAGAGCACGTGCTATTTCTACCCTTCTTCTTTCTCCTCCGGACAATGAAACGGCAGATGATGTTCTTAATTTTTTAACACCGAATTCTTCCAGTAAATCTTCAAGTTTTTGGGCTTTTTGTTCTTCGTTTAAAGACTCATTCATTTCCAAAACAAGTTTTAAATTATCTTCAACAGACAATTTTCTAAAAATTGAAGCCTCTTGAGGAAGATAACCTATACCAATTTTAGCGCGTTCATTCATTGGCATTTTTGTTATCTCAAGTTTTCCGTCGCACTCAACACCGTCTTTTTTGTCAACATTTAAGTATATATGACCGGAATTTGCTTTAACAAGACCCACAATCATATAAAAAGTTGTGGTTTTTCCTGCACCGTTAGGACCAAGCAAACCAACAACCTCCCCTTTGTTAACTTCAAAAGAAACATCGTTTACTACAGAACGATCGCCATATATTTTTACAAGATTATTTGCAATAATTTTCATAAAAATCTCTCAATAAATTTTTAATACTATAATAAACTAAACAACTTGAAATAAAAAGACAATTTTTTATTTTTTCTGTTGTTTTTATATATGTAATTATTAAACAATATCGGAGAAGAATAATGGGATTTTTTAACTCGATAGGACAGGTTCTGTCAAATAATAAAAATTTTAAACTATGGGAAAAAGAACAAAAAGATAATAGTGCAAGAAGGCAAGAGCTTGCGCAAAAAAACCCAAAATCTGCTCAAGAACTTGAAGCAGCAAAAAAACAAGGTCAAGTAATAATTGATATTGTTGATATTATGGATGCTCATTCTGAGGATGTTGCAGAAAAAACAGAAACCGCAACAGCCCCTATTCAAGCTTTAATTCCATATTTTACCCTTTTGTTCTCCGGTTTTGCAAGCTATAAAACATTGATTAAACCTGCAATTAATGATATGGACAAAGCGCACACAGAATTTATTGATAATGAAAATATTAGCATGTTCACTAAAAAAATTCGTGCTTATGCTGATAAAAACAACATTGAAAATTTAAGCTATTTTTGGAATGGCGACTTTTTAAAAAAAGACAAAATGGATTTGCTTGAAAAAATTCAAGACGAAGAAATAAAAACAATTTATAAAAAAGCAAACAAAATTGTTCAAGAATACAAAAACAATCCAGCAGTTAAAAATCTTGGTAAAAAAATAGGACTCGGCGCAATTATACCAATTACTCTGGGAATAATAAGTTTTATCGGTTCAACGATTTTTGCAACAAAATTACAGGTTAATTCTTCAAGAATTGCTCGTTGGCAATCAAGAGAACAACTTAAAAACCCGAAATATTTTGTTGAATATACTCCTGAACAAATCGAACAGGCTAAACAAACGGTTGAACAAAAAGAACAACAAGAAAAAGGGTTTATTTCAAAATTATTTAAGAAAAAAGAAAGGTCATCTTTAATTCAAATTATTAAAGATAATAAAAATTATCAACAATGGAAAAAAACCGATACTGATGAATCCAAAATTGTTGAAAGGGAATTAACACAAGATGAATTAATTCAAGCGCAAAAAGACAAAGAAGTAATTCAAAGAATAACAAAAATTATAAATAATAAGGCGGAAGATTATTCTGAAAATATGGAAGTTGCTGCTGACACGCTTATTATGGGTACGCCTTTTTTGGGTGGTGCAATTGGTGCGCTTATAAGTTTTATCGGAAACAAAACAGGTATTTTAGACAGATTGGCAGAAAAAAATATAAATAAATTAGCCGAAGAATTAACCGAACAAAGTGCACAAGAAGTAAAAAAAGCCTATTTTGCATTTAAAAAACTTGCAAAAGACAGTCCTGATATTAAAAAAGCTTCAAAAAAACTTTCAATGTCTATTTTAATGGCTGATTTTATGCACGATAAAGGAACGGGCGCGGATGTAATTTTACAAAATATCAAAAAAGGATTTAATATTTTTATTTCTACAAAAGGAGGAAGAAATAAAATATTTGCAATTACAGGAAGTGTTGTAACCTCAATTATAGGGCTTATTATGGGTCTAAAACTTCAAAAAGCATCGGCTAGAGCAGGAAGATTTTTAGCTAAAAGAGAACTTGAACAAGACCCTAACAATTTTATCGGCTACAGCGAAGAAGAACTAAAATCCGTTGAAGACATAAAAGCACAAAAAGAACCTTTCGGTAAAAAATTCAAAGAATATATAACCTTTTTACCAAGAGTGTTTAAAGAATACTTTGAATATAAAAAATATTTAAAGACAACAGCGGCAAAAAACAGAGTAATAAAAGAAGAACTGGTTAAAAACTCAAATGTAGACGAAAAACAATTAAAAGATGCGAAAAATTTGCAACGCAAAATGTTTAATACGTTTGAAAAAGTGGATGATAAATCCCAAGAATACTCCGAATCAGTTGAAGCAGCTACCGAAATAGCAAAACCTGTTGTAATGAGTTTAGGATTGTTAAGCTTTTTATCTCCCGCAATTATTATAGGTATTCAAATTGCAAGGGGTAAAATAAAAGTCAGCAACGTAGTTGAAAAAACAAGCAAATTTTTGGCTGATAAAACAGATTTTTTAAAGGGTAAAACCGTAAAAAAATATCTAAAAAACGTCAATCAAAACCTTTCAGAAACAGCAAAAGAAATAAGTTTTGAAACAAGAAAAAATATGGATGGTTTCTATAAAGATTTTACAGACTTTAATCTTTCATTTTCGGAATTAAAAAACATGATAAAATCTTACAAAGAATTTATAGAAAATTTGAGTGAAGAAGAATTTTTAAAATTGTTTTCAAGTTCAAAAATGCCGAATTTGTTTAAAAAACTGTCAAAAGAAACTGATAAAAAACAATTTTTAAATATAATAAATAATCTGGAAAACATCGCAAATAATATTCCTGAAGAAAGCTTACAAGAAATTTTATCTACGGTTAACGAAATAATACAAAAAAATCCGCAAGAAGCAAAAATATTACTAGATGGAGAAAACTTACGAAAAATTTTCTTAACAAAAGACATAAAAAAATTCGGTGCAATAGCAGCAGGCACATGGAGTGCATTAAACCTTGCTATTACTTTTGCAATTGAATCGTATCTTGCAAAATTACAAAAAGAAGCAGGCAGATTGGGTGTTATGAAAGCATTAGAAGAACTTGAAGACCCAAGGTATTATGCCAATACAGAAAAAAGTCAAGAAAATACCCCTGTTAAAAATGAAAATAAATACTTGTTATAATCATTTTTATAGTAAAATAACCATAAGGACTTTAAAAAGGAGATTCTTATGGGTATTATGGATGGCAAAAAAGGCATTATATTCGGTGTTTCAAATAAACACGGTATCGCAAATGCCATAGCCGAACAAATTTATGCCGCTGGCGGTGAAATTGCTTTTACTTATGCCAATGAAGCAATGGAAAAAAGAGTTAAGCCCATTGCACAAGAAATGAATGCAAAAATATGTGTAGAGTGCGATGTTACAAAAGATGAAGATGTTAAAAATGTTTTTGAACAGTATGCAAAAGTATACGACAGGCTGGATTTTGTAATTCATGCTGTTGCTTTTGCTAACAGAGAGGATCTTTTAGGCGATTTTTACACAACAAGCAGAGAAGGTTGGGATTTAGCAATGCATGTAAGTGCATATTCTCTTTTAACATTGACAAAATACGCTAAACCTCAATTGGAAAAAACGGGCGGAGGTTCAATTTTAGCTTTAACTTATCTTGGCTCAACCCATGCTGTTGCAAATTATAATATTATGGGCGTTGCAAAAGCAGCACTTGAATCTTCAATGCGATTTATTGCGGCAGATTTAGGCAAATTTAATATTCGTTGCAATTGTCTATCGGCAGGCCCTGTTAAAACTCTTGCCGCAAAAGGAATTGGCGGTTTTGACAAAATGCTTAAATTTAATGCATTAAAAGCACCGCTAAATCGTACCCCTTCTTTGGAAGATGTTGGTAAAGCAGGTTTATATTTGGCTTCTGATTTATCTTCAGGGGTAACAGGTCAAGTTCAATTTGTTGATTGCGGTGCATCAAGCGTATTTGCTTCAATCGACGAAATGGAATGTATGTGTCAAAACGAAGCTTAAGAGCTTTTAATGTTAATTTTGTCAAATGTCGCTGTAGTTAATCCACAGCGACATTTTTGAACAATAGTGAGAAGAACAAATAAGGGGTAAGTTAAATCTGTATATTTGCTGCCAGAGCCAATTTTTGTGCATCCGAAAGATTTTCCCACGCGCCAACACCTTTAAACTCCGTATCCATCGCGGCTTTTGCGCTTTCAGTGTTGCTTTCGAAAACACCCATTGATGATTCAATATCTTTTATTCTATCTTCTGATAAATAGTCTTTAGGGTTTACAAACTTTCCAAATGCAACCGCTTTATTTTGAATTGCGCTCATTTGCATTGCATCAAAAATTGCATCCGGATTTTTTGCTTCACTTTTTGTTGCTTGAGACGAATTTTCTTTTTCGCTTGCTTTTTTTGAGTCATTCTCTTTTTTTACAGATTGATTTTGAACATAAAAATTAGCATTTGCGCCTATTTTTGAAACATTGTCCATTGTCTTCTCCTTGTTGTCCTTATTGTTTACAATAAGTATTTCGGATAAATTTTAATGAACTTTATAATTTTGGCAATTAATTGTTACAAAAATTTATATTTATTTTTTAACCTGTTTACACCATGCACTATGATTATGTATACTCTCAAATGCCTCAATTTCAATTTCATAATAATTAATTATTGGGTTGCTTTCCAATTTTAAAACAACATCACGCATAACATCTTCAACAAATTTCGGATTTTTATAAGCACTTTCCGTTACAAATTTTTCATCTTCGCGCTTCAAAAGTGAAAACAATTCACATGAAGAACAGCTTTCAATTTCTTTTATTAAATCTTCAAGCCAAATATGTTTATTTTCCGGATAAGAAACTTTAACACTCACAAGTGCTCTTTGGTTATGAGCGCCGCAGTCCGAAATTTCTTTTGAACATGGGCAAAGTGTTGTAACAGGAACTTTTGTACCAAGATAAAATTTATAAAAATTATTTTCGTCTAAAGTACCTTCAAAATAACAATCATAGGCCATAAGGGCTTCCAGAGCAGATTTTGGTGCACATTTTTTTATAAAATATTTAAAATCAAATTTTAAATAGGCACTTTTTGATTCCAATTTGATTTTCATATCTTCAAGCATTTTTTTTATATCAATGCCAATAAGGTTTTTTTTACGATATTCTTCTAAAATTTCGATAAATCGACTCATGTGGGTGCCTTTATAATTAGAAGGCAAATAAACACTCATTTTTGCTTTGGCATAAACCTTTTGGGGTGATTTTTGACCTTTTCTTTCAATGTTTAAAAGGGTTTCCACATCCTTTACGCCGACTTTCTGTAATGCAATGTTTCTTGCATCAAATGTTTTTTGTATGTCTTTAATCATTATCTTGGGGAAAACTCTTTTCTTCCAGTGCCAAAAGTAATTTTAGCGCAGCTTTTCTTTGCACTTTAGGGTCTGCATTTCTTAATATTTCAATTGCTTTAATCATAACAGGGTCGTTATCATACCAACGATTTCCCACACCTTCGTATTTTGTAACAATTTCATAAATGCGCTCAATCACATCTTTTGCAACATCTTCCTGTAATTTTAAAATAAAATCTTTTGCCGCTTCTTTTTCATTATCAGATGATAATCTTAAAAGCTCAAGTGCTTCTTTTAAAATCGGGTCTTTGTCATACCAGCGTTTTTTTTCAAAAGATTCTTCCATAATTCTCCTGTTTTTTAAAAATATAAAAAAAGTATATCATACGCATGATAGACAAACAAGCTCTATGATAGTAATATATAAGTGCTGTAGTGTTATTATCGGAGGACAAGTGCAAAATCAAACAGGCAATAACCCGCTTGAAAACAATCCTGATTTAAATCAGGAAAGCCTTGCTGCGCTTGAGGAAGAATCCGCATTAATCGAAGAAATTTCGGAAGAATTTAAAAAAGGTTATAAACTTTACAATTTCCGTCGTCCCGACAAATTTTCAAAAGAACATTTACGTGCATTACAGGATATTCATCGTGATTTTGTAAGACAATTAGCTTTGACTCTTACTGCTTATCTTCGCATGGATGTTGAAATGGATATAATTTCTGTTGATCAGCTTACTTATGATGAATATGTCTGTTCAATGCCTTCACATTTTCAAAACGGTATTTTTAAATTAAATCCGCTTTCGGGAGAAATTTCTCTAGGGTTAAGCAGCGATGTTTTAACGGTAATTTTAGACAGAATGTTGGGTGGTGACGGCTCAAATCATGATTATAATCGTGACCTTACACAAATTGAAGAAGCTCTTACCAAAAAAATTATTGAAAAAATTATAAAAACACTGGAAAATTCTTGGTGTTCGGTATTACCGGTAAAAGCCGAATTTACAAGTCTTGATAACGGTTATCATGTTGTGCCCATTACAACATCGGGCGAAATTGTTGCGCTGATTTCTTTCGAAATTCGTTTGGGTTCAAAAAATTTCGGATTAATAAATCTTTGTTTCCCTTATCCGGTATTAGAAACAGTGTTGCAAAAACTTACACCACAATATATTTTTCAGCATACAAATATTGTTTCAAATGAAATCGGAAGAAATGAAATTCTTGCAAAAATAAATTCCGCCCCGCTTGATTTAAGCGTAATTTTAGGTACGACAAAAATTTTAATAAACGATGTTTTAGAATTAAAAGAGGGAGATGTTATTAAACTTGACCAAAAAATAGATGAAAAACTTTATGTTTTAATTAATAATAAGAAGAAATTCGTTGCAATACCGGGCAGAAAAGAAGGTAAAGTGTGTGTTAAAATTGCTCAACGGTATATACCAAAGGAATGATAATGTCTGAAAAAGAACCTAAAAACCTTGATTTAAGTAAATTTGAAAATGTTGAACGTCCGATAGAAAATGAACAAGAAAGCTCATCCGGTAACACTTTGGGGCTTTTAATGGATGTAGAGCTTGAGCTTAGTGCAATTTTAGGTTCGACTGATATGACATTAAAAAAAATTCTTGAATTGACAAAAGGTTCAATTATAGAACTTGAAAATAAAACCGCAGACCCTATTGATTTACTTGTTAACGGAAAACCGATAGGAAAGGGTGAAGTTGTAATTATCGAAGACAATTTCGGATTAAGAATTACCGATACCGTAAATGAGGATTTAAAAATTCATGAGTGAAGAAAACGTTTCCATAACCAAAGATACCATTGATTTAATATATAAAATTGCAGGAACTCAAAAGCCTGAAACACCAAGCGATGAAACAATTAGATTGGCACTTTGTGTTATAGAAAAGAAATTAAGTGATGCGGAATCCTTAGATATTATACCGCCGGAACAAGACAAAGAAGGATACAGCGAAGAACAATGGCAAAAAGATATGGCTATGGCGGGTTTTGGTGATAAAAGAAAAATTCTTGTTGTAGATGATATTGGTGTGGTTACATACCAATTAAAAATTTTATTTCAAAAACTAGGTTTTGAAGTTGATACCGCAAAAGACATTTACAGTGCCGCAAAATTAATAAGAAAAAATATTTACGATTTTATTGTTATGGATTTATTTGTATCAACCGAGCGCGAGGGTTTTTTATTGCTTGATGAAACAAAAAAAACCATTGTTCAAAAAGGATTAAAATCAAAAATTGTTGTTATTACCGCATCGTCAAAGGGTGAACACAAAGTAAAATGTTTAAACCGCGGCGCAAACGTGTTCTTACAAAAGGATACAGGTTGGCAAGACGAGCTTATAAAATATGTAAGTGCTAATTAATTAACATACAATCGCCATAACTAAAAAATCTGTATTTTTCTTTTATGGCTTCCTGATATGCGCTAAAAATAAAATCTTTTCCTGCAAAGGCACTAACCAGCATAATTAAGGTTGATTTTGGCAAATGAAAATTAGTAATTAGTTTGTCTATTGACTTTATTTTGTAAGGCGGATAAATGAAAATATCTGTTTCATCTTGCAGTGCAACTATTTTACCATATTTTTGATAAGTTGCTTCAAGAGTCCTTAAAACAGTTGTTCCTGCTGCAATAACCGAACCCTTTGCACTATTAATAGTATTTGCGGTTTCTTCCGGAATTATAAAACTTTCATGATGCATTTTATGTTTCGTAAAATCTTCAACTTTCACCGGTAAAAATGTGCCGAGTCCGACATTTAAAGTAATATAAACAATTTCTACGCCTTTATTTTTAATTTTCTCTAAAATTTCTTTGCTGAAATGCAGCCCTGCAGTCGGGGCAGCAACAGAGCCGATATTTTTTGCAAAAACCGTTTGATAGTCTTGTTTGTCGTCTTCGTTTGTTTGTCTTGAAATATAAGGAGGCAAAGGAATAGAGCCATATTTGTTTAAAATTTCATAAACATCATCGCCTGAAAATTCAAGCTCTACAATGTTCTTTGGCAATTCACCTTCCACAGCTTGCTCTGTATCTTTTTTAATAATTTTTATTTTAAAATCTTCATTAACAAAAAGGGTTTCGCCCTCTTTGACTCTTTTTGAACGTTTCATAAGGCAAAACCATTGATTATTTTGTGCTGTCGGATTAAGTAAAAAAACTTCAACCTCTCCGCCTGAATAACGTTTTGCAATTAAGCGTGCCGGAAAAACTTTTGTATTGTTTAAAACTAAAACATCATCTTTGTTTAAATAATCAATAATATCAAAAAAATGTTTGTGTTCGATTGATTTTGTCGTTCTGTCAAGCACCATCATCCGTGCACTTTCCCTTTTTTTAAGCGGGTATTGTGCAATCAGTTCTTCGGGTAAATTATAATTAAAATCATTCGTTGTTAAATTCATATTTTGTATTAAGCTGCCTTGCCGCAAGTGTTTCATCTGCTCTTAAAATTGGTGTTTTTGTCGGATATTCATTGAATTTTTCCGGATTGTTTTCAACTTCTTGTGCAATTTCAATCATGGTATTTATAAAATTATCCAAGACCTCCTTAGTTTCGCTTTCACAAGGTTCAATCATCATTGCCTCATGAACAATTAACGGAAAATATATTGTTGGGGGATGACAGTTTGAATCCATAAGTCTTTTTGCCATCATAAGGGTAGAAACACCTTTTTCTTTTTGAAAATCACCGGACAAAACAAACTCATGCATGCAGGTTCGATTATATGGTAATTTAAAATATTTTTTAAGTTTTTCTTTTATGTAGTTTGCTGCTAAAACAGCATCAGAACTTGCATTTTTAAGGCTTTTTCCCATTGATAAAATATAGGTATATGCACGCACTAAAACAGAAAAATTACCAAAAAAAGTGCTTACTTTTCCTATTGTATAAGGTTTTTCATAGTTTCTGAAATATTTTTGTCCGTTAAATTCCACTCTTGGAATCGGCAAATATTTTTCCAGCTCTTTAATAACTCCAACAGGTCCTGCGCCGGGGCCGCCCCCGCCATGTGGAGTTGAAAATGTTTTGTGCAGATTAAGGTGAACAATATCAAAACCCATTAATCGAGGGTTTGTATGCCCCATAACAGCATTTAGGTTTGCACCGTCATAATACAAAAGGGAGCCGTTTTTGTGCATTAATTCTGATATTTTTAAGATATTTTCATCAAAAAGCCCTAAGGTATTTGGGTTTGTCATCATTATTGCGGCAATTTCTTCACCTTTTTCATTAATTATTTTTTTTAATTCCTCAAAATTTACACCGCCGTTTTCATCCGATTTTATTTCAATGCAGTCAAAATCATTCATTTTTGCACTCATTGGATTTGTACCATGGGCATTATCGGGGATAATGACTTTTTTTCTTTTTTTATCTTTTTCAAAATACTTTTTGACAATATTCATCGCGCAAAATTCACCATGCGCGCCGGCACATGGTTGTAAAGTAATTGCATCCATTCCTGTTATAATCTTTAATGACTGCTCTAGGTCATACATTAATTCAAGTGCACCCTGACAATCTTGGTCATCTTGTAAAGGGTGTAAATTTGCAAAATCGTCAAGCCTTGCAGTAAATTCGTTAATTCGCGGATTATATTTCATTGTGCAAGAACCAAGCGGATAAAAACCTTTTTCAATACAAAAATTTCTGTCCGAAAGCTCTTTGTAGTGCCGCATTACCTCTAATTCTGTTGTATTTGGCAAATTTAATGGTGTTATTCTTTTATTAAATTCTATTTTATCAACAAAAAATGGTTTAGAGTACAGATTTTTATCTTTTTCAAATATTGTTTTCATATACCAATACTACTACAAAATTTTATTTTTGGCTTAAAATTAAGATGGGAGGATTTAAAATGGATAAAATAATAATCGGCGATAAAGAATTTACTTCGCGTTTAATGGTTGGTACAGGCAAATTCGACAATTTTGAAACAATGCAAAAGGCACATTTGGCATCGGGGGCACAAATTGTTACTGTTGCCATAAGAAGGGTAAATGACAATGCTCAAGGGCATATTGGTTTAATGGATTATATTGATACAAACAAATATTGGATTTTGCCAAATACTGCAGGGTGTGCAAATGTAGATGAGGCATTGCGTGTTGCAAGACTCTCACGTGCGATGGGTATAAACAACTGGATTAAATTAGAGGTTATACCGGATTCTAAATTTCTTCTTCCTGACCCTGTTGCAACTCTTGAAGCAGCAAAACAACTTGTGGACGAAGGTTTTACTGTTTTACCTTATATCAACGCAGATCCGATTTTGGCAAAAAGACTTGAAGAAGTTGGCTGTGCAACTGTTATGCCCCTTGCAAGTCCTATTGGCACAGGTCAGGGAGTAAAAACTTTGGAAAATATAAAAATAATTATAGAACAATCAAATATTCCCGTTGTAGTAGATGCAGGAATTGGTGTTCCTTCCGATGCGTCCCTTGTAATGGAAGCAGGTGCTGATTTTTGCTTAATTAATACCGCCATTGCAAAAGCAGATGACCCTGTTAAAATGGCAGAAGCCTTCAAATATGGAGTTATTGCAGGAAGAAAAGCTTATGAAGCAGGAAGAATTCCGAAAAAAGCTTATGCGAGCGCATCTTCACCACTAGAAGGAATAATTGGCAAATAATGATTAAGAATTTTTTTGAACTGTTCGCAGATTTAATATATAAACAAAAATGCGTTGTGTGCGGCTGTTCAAAAAACAATGAAATTCTGTGCAAAAACTGTTTAAAAACTGTGCAAAACCTTTCACCTTTTGCACAGAAAAAAATTGAAGGTGTCAATATTTTTTGTGCTTTTAAATACGATGGAACAATTAAAAATTTAATTCAAAATTTTAAATTTAAAAAAAGAAGAAGTGCTGCAATTCCTTGTGCTGCACTTCTTTATGATTATTTTATCAGGGTGTGTAAGGCAAATAACTTAAATCTTAATGTCGAAAACTCAATAATATCTTGTGTTCCAAGCCATTATTTAAGAGTAATAAAAAGGGGATATTGCCACACCGAGCTGATTTCAAAGGAATTTTCAAAACTGTGCGGAATTAATGCCGACTTTAAAATAATTAAAAAGGTTAAAAACACTATCCCTCAATACAAAGTAAGGGCAAACCAAAAAGCAAAAAATGTTCGCGGTGCATTTAAAATCAGTCCAAACCATGCACAGGACAAGACTTTGATACTTATTGATGATATTATAACTACCTCTGCAACTTTGTTTGAGGTTATTTCCAACCTTCAAAAAAATTCTTATTACAATATAATCTGTTTTACTCTGGCCTGTTAAAACCTGTGCAAAAAAAGTCCGAGTTTTGCACAGGCAAAAATTCGATAAAATCAACTATTTCGAGAGTTTTGCACAAAAGTTATTATATTATTATGTATTATTATTTTTTTATAATATAATTAATATAAAAATAAATGGGGAAAAAAATGGAAATTGTCTTAAATAAAGAAGAACTTTTAAACGGAATTAAAATTGTCGAAAAGATAACGACACAAAAAAGTTCTCAGCCTGTATTGTCAAATATTTTAATTGAAACAATATCAAATGACAGGGTTAAATTTTGTACAACAGACTTAAATTTGTCAATAAGCCGTGTTGCAAAAGCCCAGGTTGAAAAAGAAGGGAAAATAACCCTTAGTGCAAAAAGGTTTGGCGAGATTGCTTCTAAATTAGATAACAAGCCCGTAAAACTTTCTTTAAACCCTGAAACAAATATTGTTACAATAAGCAGCGGAAAGGCAAAATTTGAACTTATAGGTATAAATGCAAACGAATTTCCTCAAGTTTTTGACGAAACAGAAGAAGATGAAAAATCTTTTGAAATAAATAAAAACACCCTTATAAAAGGAGTAAAACAGGTAGTTTTTTCTGCGGCTTTTCATGAAAGCGCAAGTATATTGTCTGGTGTGTGTTTTAATATTGATTCAAATACTCTTGAGTTTGTTGCAACTGACGGAAATCGTTTAACTCGCGCATCAAAGGAAATAAACTCAAAAGACGACAGTGCTATTTTTATAGTGCCGTCAAGAACAATTCAAGAACTTATTAGAATTGCTTCTATAGTTGAGGATGAAAAAGCAACGATAAAACTTAAAAAATCAAAAATTCAGTTTGTGTTTGAAAATGTTGTATTTCAATCAAAACTTATTAACGGGACGTATCCAAAATACCAACAATTAATTCCGACAAGCAATGATAAAATAGTATATGCGGACAGAGAAGAATTAATAGGGGTAATAGAAAGAGTTTGTGTAATGGTTAACGAACGCACAAACAGAATTAAATTTTCTTTTAACAAAAACACTCTTGAATTAAGTACAGATTCACCAGATGCAGGCTCAGGAAAAGACTTCATTGACATTAGCAGCAATTTTGATGAAATAGTTATTGCATTTAATTATAAATATGTTTTAGATAGTTTAAAAAACATGGATACAAAAAAAGTTAAAATCGAAATTGCAACAAGTTTGAGTGCCACTTTGTTTAAACCTGCCGATGAAAATGAAAACGGTGACGAGTCTTATGTTTGCTTAGTTATGCCGGTGCAAGTGAGGTAAATATGAAAGTAGCTATTCAAGTTCCCGCCACAATGGCAAACCTTGGTTGTGGTTTTGATTGCCTAGGGCTTGCTCTGCCGATATATAATACTGTTATTGTAGAAGAAACCGTTTTGCCCGGATCCGGTATTGAGATTAATATAATTGATGAAAAAAATCCTGAAAGTATTTCAAATATTCCAACGGATAAAAACAATATTGTCTATAAAGCAATTGAGCTTTTATACGGTTATATAGGACAAACACCGGATGAAATGAAAATAACAATAAAAACACAAATTCCGATTGCCCGAGGATTAGGTTCTTCAGCTTCTGTTATTGTGGGCGGATTAATGGCTGCAAACGAGCTTTTAAGAAAGCCTGCAGATGAAGCCGTTTTGCTTTCTATTGCAACTGAAATAGAAGGACATCCCGATAATATCACCCCTGCTATTAAAGGAGGGATTACTCTTTCAAGCTGGGAGGAGGACGGCTCTATTATATACAGGCAACTTCCTTGGTATGATGATTGGAAAATAACGGTTTGTATTCCTGATTATGAACTTGCAACAGAAATTTCACGTTCTGTTTTACCTAAAGAAGTTGCAATAAAAGATGCGGCATTTAATTTAAGACACTCTGCGATGTTTATAGAAGCATTACATACACATGACAGCGAGCTTTTAAAAATTGCAATGCGTGACAAACTTCATCAACCCTACAGAAAAAAACTTGTTCCTGGCTTAAGTGCCATAATGGATAATTTAAGACATACAAAAGGAGTGCTCGGTTGTTTTTTAAGTGGTGCAGGACCTGCAATAGGTGTTATTTCTTGCGGGGCAAATTTAGGAGAGGTTAAAGAAATAGTGTCATCAACTTGGAATGACATGAACGTCAATACGCAATTCCATTCATTACCCCTTGACAATGAAGGCGCAAAAAGAATACTCTAAAAAGGTAATATTTATAAGGAGAAAATAATGAAAAAAGTAATTCTTTCGATTTTATGTTTTATGTTTGTAACTCTAGCTTCAAATGCAGCGGGCATAGGCTATATTAATTATGATACAGTTTCAAAAAATTATTCTTTGGCAAAAAAATACACGACAAACTTGAACAATAAAGTGAATTCAATTAAAACATATACCACCCAAAAAGACAGAGAAGTAAATAATGCTAAAACCGCAGCGCAAAAAGCAACTATAAGAAAAACAGCATTAGCGGAAATTGAAAAAAAACAAAAAGATTATCTTGCTACAAGACAAAAATATGAAGCAGATTTAAGCAACAAGATTAATGCTGCAGCTGAAAAAGTAAGAGTTCAAAAAAAACTTGATGTTATTTTAAACAAAGATTATGTTGCAGCAGGCGGAGTAGATGTAACACAGGCTGTATTAGCAATATTAAAATAATATGTTTAAATTTGATACAATCGTAGTTGGTGCAGGACATGCGGGTATTGAGGCGGCAATAAGTGCAGCCAGACTCGGTGCAAAAGTGCTTTTTTGTACATTAAATCTTGATAATATTGCCTTAATGCCCTGTAATCCTGCGGTTGGAGGTCCTGCAAAATCTAATTTAGTTCGCGAAATTGATGCCCTTGGCGGTGTTATGGCCGAAGCAACAGATGCAACTTATATTCAAATGAAAATGTTGAATTCATCTCGCGGTCCTGCGGTACGTGCCTTGCGTGCACAGTCTGACAAAAAAGAATATATGAGATATTTTAGACACTTATTAGAGAGTGAAAAAAATATCTCGTTAAAACAAACACAAGTTACTGAAATTATTGTTGAAAACAGCACAATAAAAGGCGTAAGGGATGAATTAGGGCTTGAATATTTTGCACCAACGGTCATTTTAACCACAGGAACAAGTCTAGAAGGTAAAATATATATTGGTCTAAAGTCATTTAGTGCAGGAAGACTCGGTGAAAGGGCTGCTTGCGGGCTTTCAAAAAGTCTTGAGAACAACGGACTTAAAATAAAAAAATTAAAAACAGGAACACCCGCCAGAGTTGACGGAAGAACTATAGACTATTCAAAGTTAATTATTCAGCCGCCGGACCCTTTGATTGATGGTTTACCGAATTTCTTTTCTTTTAAACCAAACCGACCAATAAGAGAACAATTACCTTGCTATTTAACGAAAACAACGGAACAAACCCATAAAATTATACGTGATAATTTGGACAAATCCCCGCTTTATCAGGGATTGATTCATGGTAGGGGTCCAAGATATTGTCCAAGTATTGAAGACAAGGTCGTAAGATTTGCACACAACCCTTCGCACCATATTTTTATTGAACCTGAAGGAAAAGACACTTATGAAGTTTATGTGCAGGGATTTTCAACAAGTTTACCTATTGAAGTGCAATTTCAAATGTTACATTCATTGCCGGGGCTTGAAAATGTTTCTGTCATAAAACCGGCTTATGCTGTTGAATATGACTCTGTTAATGCCCTTGAACTTAATCATTCGCTTATGTGTAAAAAAATAAAAGGATTATTTTTAGCGGGACAAATTAATGGAACCTCGGGTTATGAAGAAGCCGCCGCACAAGGACTTGTAGCCGGAATAAATGCAATTAATTACCTTCAAAATAAAGAACCGCTTAATTTAACAAGAGCAAATTCGTATATTGGTACACTGATTGATGACCTTGTTACAAAAGATTTGGATGAACCATATAGAATGCTGACATCAAGAAGTGAATACAGGCTTGTTTTAAGGCAGGATAATGCTGATGAAAGATTAATGGAAATTGGTTATTTTACAGGTCTTGTCGGAGAAGAAAGAATTTTAAGATTTAAGGAAAAACAAAAACAAATTGAATTAGAGATAAATAATTTAAAAAATACAAAAATTTCACCCACGTCTGAAAATAACGCAGTTCTTGAAAAATACGGCGAAAGTCTGGAAACAGGAAAAAGCGCTTATGAACTTTTAAAACGTCCAAATATAGATTATAAAACTTTAAAAGAATTAAATTATAAGCTTTTAGGAAATTACCCCGATAAACTTTTTGAACGTGAAGTTTTAGAACAAGCCGAAATTAAAATAAAATACGACGGATATATAAAACGTCAGGCAAACCAAATTCAAAATGCGGACAAAATGGAAAAAATCAATATTCCCGACGATATTGATTATTTTGCAATAAAACAAATTTCAACAGAAACAAAAGAAAAACTTGATAAAGTTCGCCCCAAAACACTTGCCCAAGCACTTAGAATAGGCGGAGTAAAGCCTGCGGACATTTCTTGTTTAATGGTTTTAATGGAATCAAGAAAACTGACAAATAAATAAAATAAAAAATTACAACCCTATGTAATTTTTTAAATTACCGCTTAGATTTTGGTTACGACACAATTTTTTAAGCTTTGAAATTGCACGTGTTTCAATTTGTCTTATACGTTCTCTTGAAACTCCATAACGACTGCCTATTTCATCCAAAGTTTTTTTCTGACCGTCATCATCCAAACCATAGCGCATAATAAGCACATCTTTCTCTTTTTGGTTTAGTTGATTGAGCATTTTATGAACATCGGTTAACAAATTTTCTTGTGTAACTTTAGTATCCGGTGTTAAGTGTGAATCATCAATAATAAAATCTGCAATTTTTGATGAGTCATCTTTTTGATTTGCCGGAGTTTCAATACTTATTGTGCTTTGTGCACTTTTCATAAGAGATGATAATTTTGATGGGCTCATACCTATTGCATGTGCCACTTCTTCTTTTGTAGGCGCGCGATTTAACTTTGTTGAAAGCTCAATGGTTGCACGTTTAATTTTGCCTAAAGTTTCAATCATGTGAACAGGTAGTCTTATCATGCGAGATTTATCCGCAATACCTCTTGTAATTGATTGTTGAATCCACCAGGTTGCATAAGTTGAAAATTTATATCCTTTTGTATAGTCAAACTTTTCGGCAGCTTTCATAAGCCCTAAATTGCCTTCTTGAATTAAATCAAGAAACGAAAGACCCCGCCCAATGTATTTTTTAGCAATTGAAACAACAAGCCTCAAATTTGCATTTATTAAAATTTCTTTTGCCTTTTGAGAGTTATTTTCTTTAATTTCTTTTGCAATCTTCATTTCTTCTTCGTAAGACAACAAACGTATTTTACCTATTTGTTGCAAGTAAACTTTAACGGAATCATCCGAAGTTGCACTTTTATAGTCTTCTTTTACTTCTTTTTCTTCTTGATTTTCATTATTTTCATCATCAAGACCTTCTATTTCACCTATTTCAAAAAGGTTTTCATTTGTTTCTTCTAATTCGTGCTTTGAACTTTTAGTTTTCATTTTTTTCTCCAACAAGCCGTTTAATAATTATACATTTTTTTATTGTTGAAACAAGCTACATTTGATGTATTTGTCTTATGCTTTCATATACTATAACGGCGCATGCAGCAGAAACATTTAATGATTCAAAGTTTGACGGGATTTTTATTTTAAAATCTGCTTTATTAAGCAAGGTCTTAGAAACTCCTTCTCCTTCTGCACCTAAGATAATTGCAAAATTCATATCTTTATAGCTTATGTCAAAATAATTATCTTTACTTTGTCCGTCTGCTGCAATTATCCACCAGTCGTTTTTTTTGAGCGTATCGACAATAGAAGGAAGACTATTTGTTTTTATTACAGAAATATGATTAATGGCACCGCAAGAAGTTTTTTCAACAGTAGAATTAATAGGACAAGAGCGATGTTTTGGAATAATTATTGCATCAAAAGAAGCTGCTGCAAGGGTTCTTGCAATTGCGCCAAAATTATGAGGATCCTCTACCCCGTCTAAAATAACAATTTTTCTGAATTTATTGGTTTTTGTATTTAAAAATTCTTCAAAATCAACATATTCTACAGGAGATACAGATGCAACGACACCCTGAAAATTTATTTTTTTTCCTTCACTTTCTAAGAGTCTGTTAAATTTATTAAGATTTGTAAATTGAATTATTATTGAATTTTTTTGTGCAAGTTCATTAATTTTTTTTAACTTATTGTCAAAATTTATACCCTGAGAAAAGAAAATTTTATTTATTCTCTTGGGGTTTTTGGTGATTGTTTCCAGAATTGCATTTTTACCATAGATGTAATTTTTAATACTTTCGTATGATTTTTCCATTTTTTCTTCCTACATTAATTGTATATTTTTTTTAAGAATGTTTTTAATTTGTACTGATTATTGTATTATAAAATAGATAATATATGTATTATTACGAGTTAAATAAATTTAATGGCAAATTTTATTAGTTCAAACAAACAAATAGTTGGAGTTTCAATTACACCAAATATAGGTGTAGAAGTTGCACTGCTTGATAAAAAAACTCCTACCGTAATCAAATATGCTAAAAGATTTCTTGAATACAATTTTGCAACAAGAGAAATTCAAGATTATGAAGCATTTAGAGCAGTTATTGTTGATTTATTTAAAGAGCTTGATATAAGCCTAAAATCAAGTGTATATGTTACTTTACCAAATGTACACTTAGATTTTGAAAGCCTTCCTTTAATTATTGGCGATGATGCAATCAGCAATGCAATTTTATCAAAGGCTGAAGATTCCTATATTTTTAAAAGAATTGAGCCGGTAAGCGCATGGGCTGACCTTGTTACAAATTCACAAACAGACAAAAGAATAATTGTATATACATCTTTTCAAGACACTGCAATTAATCAAATTAAAGAAATTTTTCAAGATTTAGGTTGTGATTTAGTCGGAATAGAAAGTTCTTATTCTGCAATTATAAGAGGTTTATATTTTGCTAACGTTATAAATTTTGATAAGAACGAAAATGAAAATTGGAATTTATTGCTTGTTAATTCAAACAGTTATGCTTTATTTTCAATGCAGGGTATAAGATTAATAGATTATACGGAAGTTCCCCTTGCAATTAAATCTTTCTCTATTGAAGAAGCTTATCAGGCAATTGCTACTTCTGTTTCACAAATTTTACCTAATTTTCCGGCAAAAAAATTAATTGTGTTAAGCCAAGCTGAAGATATATGTGCGGAAGTATTAAAAACACAACTTACTTTTGATGAAGAAATTATTACGCATGATTGTAATAAATATTCAAAAATTCCGCCAATTGATATTTCATCTTCGGTAATGCAAAATGAAGCTGCATCAATGACTTATGCGCTAATTGGTGCGCTTGCAACAGACCATTTGGAAGAAAAAGTTTTAGATTTAAATCTTTTAAATCAAAATGCTTCTTCAAGTGACGGGTATTTTTCATTTGAATTTAAAGAAAAAACAATAGTTGTTACCCAAGAAATTGCAAGAAAAGCTCTTTTGGCAATAGCCGGTTGTTTATTTGTGTTATTTGGTATTTTATATGGCATTTTTTATCTGGTGGATATAGGATTTAACAAACAAACAAATGCTTATCAAACAAAAATAAATTCTACACAACAAGAAATTCAAGCAATTACGGGTCGTGACGGAGTTGTTGATATCGAAACCCTTGTTACAAGAGTTATTGATTTAAACAAAAAAGCAATAAGTTTTTATGATTCTATTGCAACAGATATTCCTCAGTCTGTTTGGTTACAATATTATTATAATAAAAACGGAGATAAATTGGCTCTTGAGGGTGTAAGTGCAAATATAGCCGATATTTATAATTATTACAAAAGCCTGAAAGTTATTTCTCCCCAATCAAGCATTAAATTAAACAGATTGCAAATTTTAACGGAAATTAACGGACAAGATTATGATTTGGCAGCACCTGATTTAGGTTCAAAATATTATGATTTTGAAATTTCAAATGTTAAGTCACCAAAAAGCAGCTTAAATGATAAAGATAAAAAAGACGGCGAAAACAAAAACGACGCACAAGGGGATAATGCACCTGCAACAGACCTTGTGCCGGTGGACATAAATAATTAGTTGGAAATACAAAAATGGATAAAACAAAAATAATATTAAATATTTTAAAAGAAAACATTGTGTATGTTTTACCTGTTTTAATAACCTTTTTAGTATTATTTAATTTTGTAATCCCTCAGTTTAATAAAAGCCTTAAAGCAATTGGACGCATGAATAATACAAAATCTCAATATGAACAAGTAAAAGAACAATATGATGCGCTAAAGGCACAACAGGAATTGCAAAACCGCCAGAAAAAAGTTGTAAAAGACGGCAAGGTGGTTTTTGATGCACCTGATATGAAATTTAGTCCTGATGCTTCTTTTGCGCCTCTATTTGAGCTTGTTTTAACAATTGCACAACATAGCGGAATTAGAATACGTGCTATAGATTATGATTATGCGCCACAAGAAGATATGATTTTTGCAGCCAAAATAGATGGCTATAATGTATGTGAGCTTAATATGGTTGCAGTTGGTACATACACCGAGTTTCAAACATTTTTTAAATCAATTATGAAAGAACAGTATCTTACAAATCTGGCAGAAGTTGAACTGACCCCTTGGGAGAAAGATAAAAAAGTTCTCATTGCTAAAATTAAATTGAGATTATACACAAGAACAATTGCTGATTAATTAATTTAATTATCTTATCTTGCCGTTTTGTACTTTTCTAAAGCCTTTAATATATACAAAATCAGGATATGATTTGTCTAAAATATTGTTGTAATCTTCGTTTTTATCCAGCAAAAATACATTAAAATCGGCATCTTTATCTATTTCAAGACTTCCGATTATTTTATCCATTCTTAAAATTTTCGCAGGAATTATCGTTAAATATTTAATTGCCTCAAGTGCACTTAATCTTCCGCAATTAACACTTCTGAGTTCATTTAACAAACTTAAATCTTTATTAAAAGCAAGCGAGTTTGTTCCAAAACCAAACCTTTGCGGGAAATATTCAAGAACTTTATCAAAATCAAGCACTTTTTCATGTAAATTTTTGCTGACTCTTGGACAATATGCAAGTGCAACATTATTTTCTTTTAATATTTTAAGGTCGTCATCATTCAGATAGTTTCCATAACTTGCAATTAATCTTTTGTTTAACACGTCCATTTGCGCAAGATATTGAGTTGATGTAACACCTTTAAAAATAGGTTCAAATTTTTTATTTCCGCAAAATTCGTTTAATAAATCTACATCAGAAAATCCAAACTTAAGCCAATCTTTTTCTTCCTGACTTTCCGATAACCTTATTGTCATTAAAATATTGTTTTTTCGGCAATATTTAGTAAGAATTTTAAACAATCTTTTATGAACCGAACAAACACTATGTGGTGCTACACCAACAAATGTATTTTCAGACTTTTGTTTTAATAGTTTGTCTATTTTCTTTTGTATATTTCTAAATTCTTCCTTGCTTGATTCTGAAGAATCGGAAAAAAGCTCAAAGAAAAGACAAGTTTTAATTGGTAAATCATTTAAAACTTTAAAATATTTGCTTTCTTTAGAAAGCTGTGCTACACAAGTTGTTCCTGCCAAAAGTGATAATTCAAGACCTTTTTTAAAAGAAGCAAGTTTGTTTTCTGAACTTAAACAAAAATAGTTGCTTAAAAGGTCTGCAAGCTTGTAAACAAAAGAATTTTTTTTAATTCCCGCAACAAAATAATGTTTTTTTAAAACAGTATATGCCTTTTTAAATGCATATTTTATACATTTTTGAGTTTTGTTAACATCCGTATATTGAAGATGATTATGTAAATTTACAAATCCCGGAGTTATTACACAATGACCGTAATCTTTTAAATTTTTACATTCATTTTCTTTTAATTCGGAAGTTTTTATAATTTTTTCAACCCTGCCTTCATCCACAACAAGGGTGCAATCTTCATATAAGTTGCCATCTGCCGCTATAATCCATTTTGCACTATATCCTTTTGACATTTTTGCCCCTACTTTATGTGAATATATTAATATTATTAGATTTTTTTAATGTTTGCAAGTTCAATTTTGTCATTTTTCAAATCGTAAAAAGTTCCCACTCCTTTGCTGTCTATACCATAAAAAAGTTTATTTTTTTCATTTTTAAATAAAATTTTTTCTTCAATATGTTCATCAAGAACAAAAGCAAGCTGTGTCTTTAAAAACTTTTCACTATATTCAAACATTTTTTCTTTTTTTGATGTAAAACATAAGCCAAAACGAACATTTTGTAAGCCCAAGCATTGCAAATCAGGAGTTAATATTGCAGGACCTGCAGGAATAGAGCGAGAAGCGCATTTTGGATTGGAAATAACACCATTAGAGCGTAAAAGAGCAATTCTTAATTCATTCTTATAAATTTCATATTCATTTATACCTTCGCTTAAAATACCTGCGCCTTGAGCATATACAAAATTTAACATTGGAAACGAGTTTGTTTTTAACTCATGCGGACGCGCAGCAGGCTGATTTTCAAAAAGTGAATAATCAGGATCACATTTTCTTTTAATAATTCCCATGCTATCTTGTGCAAAAGTTTCATAAACAGGTTTATTTAAACTAAATACCGCCTGAAGTTTATGATTTTTCTTTTTGTTGTTAATTTTTATATTAAATTCAAAAAACCTATCTTTATTATTTAAAATTACATCAAGGACTAAATTTTTATAAAAAATTCTTAAAACAGAGCGTATAGAACCGTTTTCAATAATTTTTGATTTAATCGGGTTTAAAATCTCAGGTTTTGAAACAGGCGCATAATTGTAGCTGTCGCCATTGTCTTTTGTGTCTGTAATTTTTATAAAATCTTTATAAAAAAGATTTTTTATTTTATCTGTAATATTAATTTTTCCATTTTCTAATGTTAATTTTAAATAAGGATTTTCAATACAATTTTTATCACAAAAAGTTAATTTTTTTGCCTTTTTTGATTTAAAAGCATTAAAACTCATTGGTTTTTGTTCATCAACTTCAACAAGTTGTTCATATAAAGTTAAGATATCTTCCGTAACAGGAACTTGGTTAATGTCATAAAGCTTATAATCACAAAACCCTTTGGTTTTTGAAATTATTTGTGAATGTTTTAATTTGTTTTCACTTATAATTTTTACTACACCAGAGTTTTTATAATTAGAAAGGTTAAAAACCCCGACATAATTTGTTTTTTTTGTATTTTTATGAAAATCCCTGATTATTCTTTTTTCAAGCCCTTCGAGAATTTCAGATGTTTTTTCGAAACGAGCATCAACAATTTTATGTACTTTATCTGTAGAACAACCGTAAATTGAATCATGCGCATGGTTTTTTAAAATTAATTCATAAGCATAGTCAATATTTGCTGCATAGTCCAAATTCAAAAAATAATTTAACGGTTCTATAATTCGCGAAATTTTATGCATAAGTTTTGCATTTTGTACTTTTTGATAAATTCGAGAAGAAAATACACCGCCTAAAATATTATTTTGACTGTTGTCCAAAAATTCGCCTTTAAAATTTTTTGCGTGTGAAAAATCAATTGAAGAAAAATATTCAAAAGGACTTGAAAGCTCTATTTTATATTTTTTTAAATACTTATTTATTTGTGTAATTTTTTCGTTTGCATTTTTAATAATTGCCAAATGATCGCCACCAAGGGGCAAAATAAGAGTGTTTGAGGAATATTTTGCAATTTTATCCAAGAAATTTTCAAGCTGTTGTGCAAGTGCTTGAAAAGATATGTTCTGATGTAATATGTCAACAAAATAACCCTCAATTAACCTTGTTGTGTTTATATTTCTAACAATTACATCACTTTTTATTGCACCTGTGCCTCTCCAGATAATTGCATTTTTTATGTCAAATTTTTCTAAAACTTCAAAAACTCCCCGACTATGACCGAAAATGTCCGGCAAATAACCTATAAAGTCTTTACAACCAAGATTTTTAGAATATTCAATTCCTTTTTCAAGATTTTTTATAAGACATCTTAAATTGACCAAAAAAGCATCAGCACTTACAAAAAAAGGTCCTATATATAATTTTTTTTCTTTTATAAGTTTTTTTATAAGTTCTAAATTTTGAGGCCTGAATTTTAAATAATCAATAAGCGCACTTGTTTGCCCGTCAAAATAAAAACAGGGGGCATTATTATTTACAAGCTCTTTTAAAACTTCATCAAATACTTCTAAAAGCCTTAAATTAAATTCTTCTTTTTCCCTGTACCATTCTCTGTCCCAATGGGTGTGCAGATAGGCAATTACACGCTTTTTCATATAATTATTATACTTGTTGTGCAACAAAACTTTTTCCATTCTTTAGATGAACTTTTAAGGATAAAAGTGTTGTAATATAAATTCTGCAAACCCCCATTAATAAGGTATATATGGATACAGAAAAACTAAATTCCCTAAAAAAAGAAATTATTAAATGTAAACAAAAGCTTGCGGAACTTGAACCTCAAATTGGTTCAAACGGTAATATTCAAAAAGTTTACAATAAAATATTAGTTAAAAAAGCTGTGCTTATGGAAAAATATAAAAAAATTTGCCATAAACCTACCATTAAAGAAAAAATTAAAAAACTTTTAAGAATTCATACAAGAAAAAAATTTATTTGTGATTATTTTAAAACAGGTGAGGCTTAGGCTTCTACATTTCTCATCATGTCTTTAAGAGTTCTTATTGTTGATTCCATGCTAACCGTATCAGAAACTTTTTGTTGCAAAAATGCATTTATTTGAGGCATAAGTTCAATAGCAACATCGAGTTTTGGATTTGAGCCTGCCTGATACATGCCAACATCTATTAAGTCTTTGTTTTCTCGATACATTGCAAGTAAACGACGCATTTTTTGTGCTGCTTCCTGATGTTCTTTGTCGGTTATTTCCGTAAAAAGCCTTGAAATAGAACCCAGAGGGTCTATTGCGGGATAATGATTCATTTCTGCCACCTTGCGGGATAAGAAAATGTGACCGTCAACAATACCCCTTACTGTATCTACAATAGGGTCTGTTATGTCATCACCCTCCATAAGTACGGTGTAAAGCGCGGTAATTGACCCTTTTTCAGAGTTTCCTGTTCTTTCAAGCGCACGTTGTAACCAAGAAAATATTGAAGGCGGATAACCTTTCATAGTAGGCGGTTCTCCGATTGAAAGACCCACTTCACGCCCCGCCATTGCACAACGGGTTACTGTATCTGTCATAAGAAAAACTTTTTTGCCCTGATCCCTAAAGTATTCACAAACAGTTGTTGCTGCCAGAAGGGCTTTTTGCCTGATAAGAGGAGGTTGGTCGCCTGTTGAGCAAACAATAACAGAGCGTTTCATGCCCTCAGGTCCCAATGAATTTTCAATAAATTCTTTTACTTCACGTCCGCGTTCTCCAATTAGTGCCATAACGTTTATGTCTGCTTCAGAGTTCCTTGCAATCATACCTAACATTGTGGATTTGCCTACACCCGAACCTGCAAACAGTCCCATGCGTTGCCCTTGACCCATTGTTAAAAGTGAATCAATTACCCTAATGCCGGTTGATATTGAATTTTTTATAATCGGACGATGAAAAGCATCCGGAATTGTTCCGTTAATATTCATATATTGTGCATTTGTAAGGTCTAAAGGACGTCCGTCTAAGGGTTCGCCAAGCGGATTTATAAGCCTGCCCAGCAAAAAATCCCCAACAGGAAGCATAATAGGACCGCCTGTTGTTTCAACCAAACTCCCCTGCCCTATTCCTTCACCGTCATAAAGCAGGAGTAATTGCGCACAATCTCCTTTAAAAGCAACAACTTCTGCGGCTTTTTTTTCTCCCGTATAAGTTTGAATGTAGCACAAATCTCCAATTTTAAGCCCCGGAAGTTTAACTTCAACAGTTAAGCCCAAAAGCTTTGAAACAGCCCCTTTAAAACCGTATAGTTGAGTGTTTTCAAGAGTGTTTATTGCTTTTGTTTTAAGATTATGAATTTTTAATTCCAATTCTTCATCCATTAAATAAATTATAACATATATTTTATTTTTTGCTCGCAATAGGCGTTCGGGTTTCACCCTGCCACGCCTCGCAAAATCCGCTGTCTTGGATTATTGCGCGCTCGCAACCAAATCCGCTGTCTTGGATTATTGCGCGCTCGCAACCCTCAACGGGCTTGCTCGCAATAGGCGTTCGGGTTTCACCCTGCCACGCCTCGCAAAATCCGCTCGCTTGCTAAGTACAGTGTACTAAGCTCGCTCGGCGGGCGGGTACGGTTACGCCCTGTCCGCCTGCTCATCGCAGCCGTCACGGGCTTCACACACCAATGCGCCCACCTTCGCTTGCTAAGTACACTGTACTAAGCTCGCTCGGCGGGCGAAAAAAATTGGGGCAAAAGCCCCAAACTGTCTGGAATTAAGAATAGCTGGAAGTATGAAAAAGATTAATTATATATAACAATACATGTAGGAACTTCACAATAACCCATGCGGGTATAATTTGGCATGCCGAAATAAAAAAATAAGTGTAATTTAGACAATTATATATATTAATATTTTATAAAGATATTTTAAATTAGTCTAAAACCCTTATTATAATTGAAAATAATAAAATATAAAAAAAGGGTTGACAAAATATTTTTTTAGGTACATAATGTGAATATAAAGATAAAGTGTTACACAAACACTAAAAACAAAAAAACAAGAGGTTAAAGAAAAGAAAAATGTTAGCTATAAATGCAATAAGAAATGTAAATAATACACTAAATAAAAACATAAGCTTTGGTTACAGAAGTAATGAGCTTGTTAAAGCACCGACAATCAGTAATGATATGGTTGAAGGTGGTCTTGGCGGTTTATTTACAGGTTTTGTGGGAACTCTTAAAAATTCTCCCCTGTTCAATTTTAATTCTACCGTTAAGCAAAGAACTGCAAGCATCAATGAAGGCTTAGAAAAAACAAAATTAAATCTCATTGCATAATGAGATAAGCATTATCAACACCTAACAACACAATCCCGAAGCACAACAACACACGACCCTGCATTATGGCGGGGTTTTTATTTGCTTGACAATAAATATTTATTTGAGAATATATTAACTAGTTGAATTAATTTTATTTTTTCTATAAAATAAAATAGTTGACGTAAAAAAAAGGAGTTGCAATTGCAAAACAACAATTTACCTAAAAATATGGGAAAGAAAATTGCTGATGCACTAAAGCAACAGGATTTATCTGAAGAAAAATTTGAAACACTCGAGATTGATTCTGATAGTGTACAAGATACAATTAATTATCAAGAAACAAATGAATCTTTTGATAATTCGTTTAATTTAGATGATATTGATGAAAACAGTACACAAAGCGACAGCGAATATTCTCCTGTTTTTTCAGTTGATGTTGATGATATTGATAAAACCACACCGGAATTAAAATTATCAATTGATTCTGAAGAAGATGAGGTTGTTGAAGAATTTGAAATGCCTAACAACATTAATGTTTTAAAAAGGTTAATCAATCAATTGCCGACAGGTGTGCCAAGGCAAACAGGTGCTCAGATAATACGTCAAACAATAGAAGCTTTAGGCATTCCGATGAAAAGTGTTTTGCAAGATGCACAACGTGTTAGAGATTGTCTAAACAGTTCAATTAAAGACTGTAATTATACAATCCAAGAATATAAAACAAATATTCGTAATTTAGAAAAACAAAGTGCGAATTATCAAAAACAACTAAATAAACTTAACGATATCATAGGTTTATTTGTGTACAATGACAGAAAATAAGTCTTATGCCCCCATCGTCTAGAGGCCTAGGACAACACCCTTTCACGGTGTAGACAGGGATTCGAATTCCCTTGGGGGTACCATTAATAAGCGGCAAGCAGCCGCTTTTTTAGTGGGAATTCGAATGCTGCAAAGTCTTGCTTCCCTCACAGGTTCGTGAAGTTC
>CASFXY010000003.1 GCA_949298805.1 uncultured bacterium | reverse complement strand
CGGCAAATCTATTCAATTTTCAAAATCCATGTCAGCTCAGTTGGTGAATTTTCTTATATTCTTGTTTCGTTTCACTCAACAAGGGCTAACGCGGCAAATGCAATTGCACTGCTTTTTTATAATACCAATTCAAAATTTCAAGTCAAGGTTTAAATTAATTTTCCAGCAAAACCTTAATTGCCTCGCCATTTTCATGCATCTCGAGCGCACGTTTGGCATATTTCATTTGCATGGTTTTTGTAATTAATTTCTCAACATCAACACAACCTGAAGAAATTAATTCCAATGCTTGTCTAAAATATTTCGGCGTATGATGAAAAACGCTTATAATATTTACTTCATCATAATGCAAACGACGCGTATCAATATTCACACTCGTACCCGCAGAACAGCCGCCAAAAAGATGAACAACACCACCACGCCTAACTAAAGAAAACATTCTCTCCCAAATTTCAGGCAATCCGACACATTCAATTGCAACATCTAAGCCTCTGCCTTCTTCGGTCATGGCCAGAATAATATCTTTAGGGTCCGGAAATTTCTTCAAGTCAATAACTTCATCAGCCTGAGCAAACTCACGCGCCATTTTTAATTTAAGCGGATTTCTGCCCATTGCAATAACTTTTGCACCCTTCAGTTTTGCAAGGCGAGCAAACATAAGCCCGATAGGTCCAATACCGACTATGCCCACCGTATCACCTTTTTGGATAGGTGTTCTTTCAATTCCATGAACAACATTTGCAAGGGGTTCGCAAAAAACAGCGCGCCTAAATGCAACATTATCAGGAATTATAAGCAGATTTTTCTCTACAATTCTTTTTGGAATGGTAATATACTGTGCATAAGCCCCGTTTAAAAGGTCTAAATTTTCACACAAATTTTCTTCACCACGTTTGCAAAAAAAACACTCTCCGCATGGCGCAGAATTTGCGGCAACAACCCTATCCCCGATTTTAAAATTTTCAACCCCTTCGCCCAGTTGAACAATTGTTCCGGCGAATTCATGTCCAAAGCCCGAAGGAGTTTTCTTAATTAATACCGGATGTCCGCGCCTTAAAGTTTTTACATCAGTCCCACAAGTAAGTGCAGCCTCAACTTTAACCAAAACTTCGCCTTCATCGGGCATTTTAACATTCACTTCTTCATAGCGAATATCTTTTGGCGCGTAATACATAACAGCTTTCATTTTCATATTTTTATATAAGCCTTAAAAATCTTTCCGCAAATATTATCTTCAATCGCAGAAGATAAATTGTCAATAGTATAAATCTTGCTTATACCACAAACATTAACTTTTTTTGTACATAAAAAATCATAGGATATTTTATAGTCATCGGGAGATGGCGAATAACTTGCAATGATACTCAGCTCACGGTAATAAATATCATTATTTTTATATCCTTCATCATTTTCTATCGAAGAAAAAACGATAATTTTTCCGCCGTCCCGCACAAGTTCAAGAGCAGTCCCAATTGCTTTTGAAGATCCGGAAGTCATAAATATGGTATCATATTTATCATCTCTATAAATTACATTAAATTTTTTTGCATAATCCATGCGTTGTTGATTTATATCAAAACCATAAGCCTTGACACCAAAAGCCTTAAGAGCCTGAGCGGTTAAAAACCCTATCGAGCCCAAACCCAAAACAAGGGAATTTGATTTGGAGTTATCGCCATCAAGTTCATAACCTGCACGTCTTATAGCCCTTACAATACATGCCAAAGGCTCTAAAAATGAAATTTCTTCATAATTAATGTCTTTAGGAACTTTATAGACCGTATATTTAAGATGATTTTCATCTACTCTTATAAATTCAGAAAATCCACTTGGGAAAATATTTGATTTTTTAAAAGTATGACACATTGAATAAGCGCCAATGCGACAAAAATCACAATTAAAACAAGGATAATGATGCCCGAGTGCAACAATGTCACCTGCTTTAAAATCTGTATTTGAGTTTATTTCAACAATTTGCCCTACAACTTCATGTCCTAAAACAATATTTTTTTCATTTTCTTTAGTTGCATGTTTTATCTTTACAATGTCCGAGCCGCAAAGGCCACAGCCAAAAACTTTTATGATTGCGCCCTTGGCATTTAAAGCAGGTTTTTCAACATCGACAATTTCAACTTTTGAATTTATTAGTTTTGCACTTTTCATTATATCTCCTATGGTGTCATTGGAGGTACCACTACTGTATTAGAATTTGACTCCATTACTCCAAATGTTGCTTTTTGCTCAATACCTTTGAACCTGAATGTATTTAAAAAAATACTTACAAACACAAGTACAAAAGCAACTATTATAGTAAATTCAAGAACAGATTGAGCTTGTTTCATAGTTGAATTATACTACAATTATGCAAGATGACGAAATAAAACAAAATATATTAAAATGCTCACGTTGCGGCTTATGTCAAGGCGTTTGCCCCGTATACAAAGAAACCAAAAACGAAAAAAATAATGCACGTGGAAAACTTATGCAGATATGGGGGCTTAAAAAAGGTGATTTGGCATTAAATTCCAAGATATTAAACAATCTTGATTTATGTCTGAACTGCGGAAAGTGCAAGCTCAATTGCCCGTCAGGAGTTCACACTGTCGAAGTTTTTTGCAAAGAGAAACAATTAAATACTTTAGGTAAATTTTTAAACTCAGCTTTTATATTTAATCTGAAATTATCAATTCTTGGACTCTTTTCGTTTTTCAAAAAAACTCCAAAATACAAAAAAGAATCAAGAATACTTTATTTTGAAGGTTGTATTGCAAAAAAACTTAAAAAAAAGCTTGAAATAAAAGGAATAAAGTTTAAAAACGGAAACTTCAAATGCTGCGCAATGCCATACCTAAGCAAAGGCAGGGCAGATGTTTATAAGGATTTTTCTTATTATAACGAAAAAATCATTGAAAACGCGGATTTGGTCATCTTTGATTGTGCGACATGTTACAGCACGGTAAAAAATTACTCGTTCAAAAACCCAAAAAACAAAGATAAACTTGTATTTTACACCGATTTTTACAAAAGCACAGAGTTTTATTCACAAAAAAGCATAACCATTACTTATCATCTACCTTGCCATCTAAAAAACTCCGGAATTAATATTGAGGAAATTGAAAATATCTTAAATTCAATCAAGAATATTAAATACAAAAAAATGCAAAATGCGGATGACTGCTGCGGTTTTGGCGGAGATTTTTTTATAAGACATCCTAAAATTGCCTACTTAATTTCAATGAAAAAAGCATGCAATGTAATAAACACAAATGCGGATATTGTTCTTACTTCTTGCCCCACCTGCCTTTGGAGTTTGGCTTTTTCCATGTTTATAAACAAAATATTTAGAAAAAATGTAAAAATTCCAAAAGTTATGGATTTAAATGACTTTATAAATAGATATTGCAACATTCGAATAAAACAAGAAAAAGAAATTAATCAAGATGCAAATATGTGTAAATCACTTGTTTAATTAATTCAAAATGATTAATTATGCTTACCACAACAATTGAAATAACTAACCCCAAAAGAGTTTTTGTAAAATCCTTGGCAACATGCTTATATACTTTTTTCTGAGTTTCAAAACGAATCCTGTTATACATAGCAATTTCGCGACCTGCCAAAAGACCTATAAACACCCAAGTTGTTGACATTGGAACATTGTTTACATTTTGAAAATACAAAAGAATAAAAGCATAAACAAAATCAATAATTGTTGCCGAACGAATATCTTGCGTATTTGTTTTTAATTTCACAATATTTTGAATTTCGCCACCCCTTTTGTATGCAACCCAACCCAAAAAAGTCAGAAACATGCAAAGGGAAACAACCATTTCAATAAAATCTAACTTTCTTGGCAAATAAACAAATAAATTTGCAGCATCCTGCATTAACCATTGTGACCACAAAAAAGCGGTTGCAGACCATTTTGCCACATGCCACCACTTAGAAACTTTTTTATCTCTTGTGTAAAGAAACTTCTTTTCCAAAGGTCGCGCAATTATAAAATACAAGACTATCGAAGCCAAAAAAGCAAGCAGATAACCCATAAAAGACTTAGCAAGCATTAAACTTATAACAGTAGAGGAAGAAAAAACACTCAAAATTAAAAATGTTGTAGAAACAGGCATGCCTTTTCGTGTCATTAAAATCAAAATTACGGGGGGCAGAACATGCCACCAGTAAAAATGCTCGGCAAAAGGAATCCTTGCCAAACGACCAAAGGACATATCGCCATCATTAATTAACCACCCCAAAACAAAAGTTATAACAAGCACGCTACCAGCAAAAAGCCAGATTACAAAGGCGGATTTATCGCGATTTGAACTTAAAAATGTTCCGAGTGTCTGTATGACATCATTAGAAACGCATGAATAAAGCGAGAGCGAAAAGCCCAGAACCATAAATATATCGCTTAAAGTGATTTGATTTATCATACTTCACCAAACTCATTTTATCAAAAAAATCAAAAACTCAAAGTAAAAAGTTGTTAACTTGATATTAAAATTATGTAAAGTTTTTAAGATGTGTAAAAAATACACTTGCAATTTAAGAAAATTTGTTTTAAAATCTTATTGTGAAATAAATCACAAATAAAAATCGGAGAATTAATGATTTTTGGTTTTATAAAAAAACAATCTAAAAAAGAGCTATGTAATAAGGAGAACAACATGACACAAGAAAACATGGAACTTGAAAAGGTCCAAGGCGAAGAACGCCGACCGGTTACAAGCGCTGAAGATTTAGATCAGGTTATTGAAAGAGCAAAAGTTGCACAAAAAGTTTATGCAACTTACACCCAAGAACAAGTCGACAAAATCTTTAGAGCTGCGGCACTAGCTGCAAATAAAGCAAGAATTCCTCTTGCAAAAATGGCCCATGAAGAATCAGGCATGGGTATTGTTGAAGATAAAGTAATTAAAAACCACTTTGCTTCCGAATACATTTACAATAAATATAAAAACTGCAAAACTTGCGGCATAATAGAAGAAGATAAAGTTAACGGTATTAAGAAAGTTGCAGAGCCGATTGGCGTTTTGGCAGGTATCGTACCTACCACAAACCCGACTTCAACCGCTATTTTTAAATCATTAATTGCCCTGAAAACAAGAAATGCAATTGTTTTCTCCCCACACCCCAGAGCTAAAAAGGCCACAATAAAAGCTGCTCAAATTGTTCTTGATGCAGCTGTTGCTGCAGGCGCACCAAAAGATATCATAGGGTGGGTTGATGAACCTACGGTTGAATTATCAAATCAATTAATGCACCATCCTAAAATTGATATGATTTTAGCAACAGGTGGTCCCGGCATGGTTAAAGCGGCTTATTCATCAGGCAAACCCGCTCTTGGTGTAGGACCCGGCAATACTCCTGCTATCATTGACGAAACAGCAAATATAAAAATGGCAGTTTCTTCAATTCTTTTATCAAAAACGTTTGATAACGGAGTTGTTTGTGCATCAGAACAAGCTATTATTGCTGTTGACAGTGTTTATGAAGAAATTAAAAAAGAATTGGTATACAGAGGTGCATATTTCTGTAACGAAGACCAAAAACAGGCACTAAGAAACACAATGTTCCCTGAAGGCAGATTAAATGCGGCTATCGTCGGTCAACCCGCTTACAAAATTGCTCAAATGGCAGGTTTTGAAGTACCCGAAGATGCAAAAGTATTAATTGGAGAAGTTAGTGATTATTCAATGGATGAACCTTTTGCGCATGAAAAATTATCACCTGTTCTTGCAATGTACAGAGCTTGTGACTTTGATGATGCGGTAAATATCGCATTCACTCTTGTTGATGCAGGCGGCGCAGGTCATACATCAGTTCTGTATACTGACGAAAGAAAAAGAGAAAGAATTGAAAAATTTGCAAAAGCTCTGCACACAGGTAGGATTTTAATCAATTCACCCGCTTCACAAGGTGCAATTGGTGACAATCGGTTGCGGTTCATGGGGCGGTAACGCAGTAAGCGAAAACGTCGGTATTAAACACTTATTAAACTACAAAACAGTAGCCGAAAGGAGAGAAAACATGTTATGGTTTAAAGTTCCGCCAAAAGTTTACTTTAAACGTGGTGCAACCGATTTGGCACTTCGTGAATTAAAAGGCAGACAAAGAGCGTTTATCGTAACGGATAGATATCTGTTTGATTCAGGCACTGTTTATAATGTAACAAAAGTATTAGAGGAAATTGGGGTAGACTTCCAAATATTCTTTGATGTAAAACCCGATCCGACATTATCAACAATTAATGAAGCAATGCAAATGGTTAACGTATATAAACCTGATGTAATTATAGCTCTTGGCGGCGGTTCGCCGATTGATGCAGCTAAAGTTATCTGGTTAATGTATGAACAACCGGAAACGGTCTTTGATGATGTTGCAATGAGATTTATGGACATCAGAAAAAGAATTTGCGACCTTCCTGCTCTTGGCAAAAAAGCTACAATGGTTGCAATTCCTACAACATCAGGTACTGGCTCCGAGGTTACACCTTTTGCGGTTATCACAGATGACAAAACGCATATCAAATACCCTCTTGCAGATTATGCCCTAACTCCTGAGATGGCAATTATCGACCCGAATTTTGTAGATTCCATGCCAAAAGGTCTTTGTGCAGCATCAGGTATTGATGCACTAAGCCACGCCTTAGAAGCTTACGCAAGCTCAATGGCTACAAACTTCACAAACTCACCTGCTCTTGAAGCAGCTAAGCTTATATTTAGATACTTGCCTCGTTCTTATAAATTTGGCAAAGACGATCCTATCGCAAGAGAAAAAATTCACTATGCATCAGCACTTGCAGGTATGGCATTTGCTAACGCTTTCTTGGGTGTTTGCCACTCAATGGCTCACAAATTGGGTGCAGCATTCAACATTCCTCACGGTATTGCAAACGCATTATTGTTAAATCAAGTAATTCGTTTCAATTCTAACGATTGTCCAAGAAAACAAGCAGCATTCCCTCAATACAAGTTCCCCAACGCTAAAACAAAATATGCCCAAGTAGCTGATAATCTGGGATTAGGTGGTAACAGCGAAGATGAAAAAGTTAATTTATTAATTAACGCAATTACAAACCTGAAAAAAGAACTTGAAATACCTCTTTCAATAAGAGATATGGGTGTAAGCGAAGAAGAATTCTATGCAAAATTAGATAATCTTGTTGAGCTTGCATTTGACGATCAATGTACAGGTGCAAACCCTGCATATCCTTTAATGAAAGAAATCAGGGAAATGTATATTAAAGCCTACAATGGCGAAGTTTAGAAAAAACCATATCGGATAGTACAATTTGTGCTATCCGATATTTTTTAAAGCTATGAAAGAAAAAATTTCAGATAAAACAATAAATCGCCTTACGCTTTATCATTGTATTTTGAATGATTTTATTGCTTCAAAAACAGATACAATTACTTCATCTCAAATTGCTAATTTATTAAAAATAGACGATTCTCAGGTAAGAAAAGATATATCCCTTCTGCAAAATAGCGGAAAGTCCCGTGTTGGCTATCTTGTAGAAGATTTAAAAAAAGCAATAGAAAAAACTCTGGGTTTTGAACATCCGAAAAACGCTTTTATTATTGGCGCAGGCAACTTGGGGCTTGCACTTGCAAAATATGACAATTTTTTAAACTACGGGCTAAATGTATTGGCTCTTTTTGACAATGACACACTTAAAGTCGGAGTTACCGTTAATAAAAAAGAGGTTTATCATATTTCAAAATTGCCCGAGCTTGCGGAAAAAATGGGTGTTCAAATGGCATTATTAACTGTTCCCAGAACTGCCGCACAGCAAACGGCAAATCTTCTGGTTAAATCAAATATAAAATATATATGGAACTTTTCCCCATCCGTTCTTGATGTTCCAAAAGGCATAGAAGTGTGGAATGAAAATCTTATGGGAAATTTCTTGCACTTCTCGTATAAAATTTCTAATTAAAAATTGAGCTAAAATAACTGCTGTAGTCTATTCGCATAAAAGAATTATTTTCGCTTAAATTTATACTTGAATTGTCGTTGCTAATGTTTGGAGAATTCAAGTTAATTGATGACTCACCGGAAACAGTAGAATTATTTTCGTTTGTATCGGTATCTCCTTTATAATCCTCAACCGCCTTAGAATAATTATCTATAACTTGTCCATAACTATATAGATTTTGATAATTAGTGCCATCAAAATTAAAGTTATAATAATTTTCGAACAAATTTGGCATAGAGTTTGAAGGCATTTGTGTATAAGTATCAGAATTCCAATACTTCTTTAAAAAACCGTTATTACCAAACGGTCTGGCTTCTTCCATTGGAACAGGATCAGGCTGAAACCAAAAACCCATAAACCTATATGAACCATAATCAGACATAAACTCTCTCCTTATATGTATTAATAAAAACATTCATGTCTGAAAAATTGCTTTTAAAAAAACGACCTTTGTCGGGTCGTTTTTTTAAAAATTAATTGAAATACGGAATTATATAGCTTTTTTAACTTTACCGGCTCTGATACAAGACGAGCAAGCGCGCACTCTTTTAACAACACCGTTGATATTTGCCTTTACAGTGTGAAGGTTAGGGAGTTGTCTGTGTACATGTTGTTTATGAGAGAACGAAATTTTTGCTGCTTTAATTGATTTTTTTCCGCATATTTCGCAAACTATTGACATTTGTGCATCCTTTCAAGTGATAGTGTCTTAGTTTAATAATAAAATAAAAATATTAAAAATCAAGCACGGAAATATTAAGAATAAAAACTGTTTATTGTTGATATATCCAAACATCAAAATCTTCAGCTCTAAACCTTGAAGCCACCTGTTTCGCCGTAGTCAAATCCTGATAAGAGCCGACCTGCAATGCGTATATGTCACCAACTTTTCTTATAAAAGGTGTCGTGCCTTGATTTGCTTCCCTAACTGACTCTTGAGCCGCACGAGCATCTTCAAAGGTAGCATACTTGCCTATTAAAACTTTTGAATAAACCGCAATATTGGAACTTTGACCATTGATTTGTTTTTCTCCGACATCCTGAGGTTTTTTTGTGTCAATCTGACTATCCGCATAACTGTCTTCAGGTTCCCCGCCGGATTCCTTAATTTGAGCGTATTGCTCAAGATCAATTACTTCGTTATTTTCTTTATCACTTGAAATAATTTTTGCTTCATTGGGAGCATTTTCTTCAAGTTGTATAAGCTTAAGACGCTTGTCAATCAATCTTTTAGCATCAGAGGCAAAACCTTGCGAGAGTATCGAATTATCAATCTGGGCACTTGAAGCATCTATATTTCTATCATATTCAATATCAATTCTTGTTGCATACTTTCTTACAATCTGAACAACCGTTGCAAATATAACGGAAAAAGTAATTACAAAAACCCAAAAAGCAATTCTGTACCTTGAAGCACGTTTCTTTTGTTCAATTTGCGGATTAATTTTACTTTTTTTATACGTAAGATAATCGGGAGAATTCATGTTCATTAATCAATCACACCCCTTACCTTGCATTTTGCCATATAAACACTTTTGACTTCTTCGCAAAAATAACTCATAATATCTTGAGCTAATTTTTTAGGGTTGTCAATACCCATACCCGACAATGACGAAACTTCAATAGGCGCACCTTCACTTACAATATTTAGCGCAGTATGAACAAGTGTCGAAGTTATTGATTTTGTAGCAATTGAAACAGAAAGCTTTTTGCCTTCAAAAAATAAATCGTCGCCTTTTCGTACAACCTGTTTACCGTATTGTTCAAGTGTTTCTTTAATTATTGACATAAAAAGCCTTTGTCGCCAAACCATTTCGGATAAGGAACAATCAAAACATTCAATTATAAAATTAAGCATTTTTTTGGACGAAATAGGTTCAATGTTTATTACATCTTCAATATCAACCATTTCGTCAAGTTTTACATCAACTTCGCCCACAAACGCTACTATACAATCACCACAGATATTAAAGTTCTTATAAATCCAATGTGGCGATAACTCTCTGCCTGTATATTTAATTTCTTTATCAATAAATAAATTATTCATACCCACAATATGATTTTGGGTTAAAAAAAGAGTTTTAGCAAGTCTTTGTTAACACTTTTTAAAATAGCATCACGCAAACGCTTGCAAGACTCGCACTTTCCGCAATGTTTTTTTTCATACTCACCGGAGGAATTGTAACAACTTTTTAAATATTCAAGCGGAGAGCCTTTTTCCAATGCCAAATTTATTATCTCGTGTTTATACAAATTTTTAAGTGGGGCAAGAATTTTAGGATGCATTAATGTTGAGAATTCAAAAAAACTATCTGCTGAGTCAAGAAAATCAACGTCATTATCAGGGAAAGTTCCTGCTTCCTCCTTATTTGCACCTATTATTATATAATCATATCCTTTTGAATCTGCAAAGCAGGCGGCAATATTTAGAAATAAACCGTTTCTATTGGGCACCCATACAGCTTTTGCGCTATCTTTATCCATTTTTTCAAAATCAAGATTTGCCCCGTTTTTTGTCAAGGCATTATCGGTTATTTCCGATAAAAACGGTAGTTTTATAACGCGATGTTCAATATTATAATGTCTTGCAATATTTGAAGCAGCCTGTATTTCCTCTTTGGCAGCACGTTGCGAATAGTCAAAAGTAAGCGCAAGTTCTATTTTGCAAATTTCTAATGATGCACAAATGCTTACAAGGCTATCTAACCCGCCTGAAAGAAGAATAACTCCACTTTTATTCATCATCATCCTCGCCGATTTCCAGCAGGACATCTTGCGCTTCTTGTGCACAATCAGGCATTAAAGTTTCATCTGAAATTATTTTTACAAGAACATCACGCCCCTCAATATTGTAAAGGGCTATAACTGCATTTTTGCGAACCTCTTGATTTGTATCATAAAGCATTTTCCATATTAAATCAGGCGCAGAGGGAACCTTAGAATTCATCAAAGACTCTATTGCATTAATTCTAACCTGTGCGGATTCATCATTAAGAGCCTCTTTTAAGACAGCAACCGCTCGTTTATTGTTGGAAAAATCAATTTTATTTAAAGCTTCAATAATGCGTTCTTTTAAAAAAGTAAATTTATCAAGAAATGTTTTTTTGGCTTCCAATATACCCACAAAAGCATCTAAAGCTCTGGCATCTCCTATCATGCCAAGCGCAAGAGCAGCTGATTCACGTACATAAACGGACTTTTCGTTTTCATCAGACACAACATCAATGAGGGAGTCGACAGCATTTTTGTCTCCGATTTTGCCCAATGCCTCTGCTGCAGCAAGACGGAATTTATAATTTTCATTCTTATTATTTAAGCAATACAAAAGAGGAGTTACGGCTTTGATATTTTTATAATTTGAAATTGCTTTTATACACAAAACCTTTAAATTCAAATACTCTCCGCTGTCTTTAAAATCATTTGAATCGCAATCCAAAATAAAATCAATTAAATCATCGAGGTTATCAGGGTGTTTGAGTCTGTCTATTTCTTTTATTAAAACATTTAAAAAATTAGGGGTCTTGATTTCCCCCAAAAGTTTAGAATAAATTTCAGACAGTTCATCCTTGTTATAATGAGCCTTTAAAACAGAAAATAAAGAAGTGAAGTTGTCTTGAGATTTATTAATCTCATCTTTAACTTGAAAGATGATATCATCCGACAACTTTTTATTATTCATCAATTGACCCAACATCATAACCTTTTATAAGTATAAATTAGAAATATTAAATTTCAATATGTTCAATATAAAGTTTGTGTTAAAATTTTAATATGTCATCAAATAATGATTTAAACAAAATTAGAAAACTTTTGTATAAAAAAGAAGAATTCCTTTCTCCGTTTGCACAAAAATCCGCCGATACAAAAGGGAGAAATAAGAATGAAACTCAAAAAGATCCTTTTAGGACCGAATTCCAAAGCGACAAAGAACGCATTATAAATTCAAAAGCATTTAGAAGGTTAAAAAGAAAAACTCAAGTATTCTACACTCCTAAAAACGACCATTTAAGAACAAGGCTAACTCATACTCTCGAAGTTTCACAAATCTCAAGAACACTTGCAAGAATTTTAAACTTAAACGAAGACTTAACGGAAGCAATAGCTTTAGGGCATGATTTAGGTCATGCACCTTTCGGACACAGCGGCGAAGAAGCATTGATGGAAGCGACAAAAAACGGATTTAAGCACAATGTTCACGGTGTAAGAGTGGTTGAAGTTCTTGAGGGTTTAAATCTAACAAAAGAAACGCTGGACGGAATTTTAAACCATACAGGGATTGGTAAACCTTTTACGCTTGAAGGGCAAATTGTAAAAATTGCCGATAGAATTGCATATTTAAACCATGACATTGAAGATGCCATAAGAGAAGAAATTATAACAGAAAATGATATACCAAAAGAATTTCAAAAATATTTTGGCACAACAAAATTCGAAAGAATTAATACTGTTATAAAAGACATGTATTTAAACAGTATCGACCAAAGTGAAATAAAAATGTCCGAAGCTTGTGTAAACTTTTTAAACAATTTAAGGTCATGGATGTTTAAAAATGTTTATTTTAATGATAAAACGAAGCAGGAAGAAAATAAAATCAAAAGAATTGTTTCAGAATTGTTTGAGTATTACAAAAATATTTACGGCGAACAGGGTTCAATTGACTATGTAGCAGGCATGAGCGACCAATTCGCCATAACAACCCATAAGGAAATATGTCGGAAATAACTTACGGCCAGGCAGTAGAACAAATAAAAAACAGTCTTGATATTGTTGATGTTGTTTCAAAATATGTTGTACTAAAAAAAGCAGGTCACAACTATAGCGGTTTATGCCCTTTTCACAATGAAAAGACCCCTTCTTTTGTAGTTACTCCGTCACGTCAGATTTTTAAGTGTTTTGGCTGTGGCGAAGGTGGCGATGTACTTGCTTTTTTGATGAAAATAAATAATCAAAATTTTAAAGAAGTTATAGAAGAACAAGCTGAAATTCTTGGAATAGAGCTGCCAAAAAGTTCAAAAGACACACAAAAATATAAGCAAGAAAAAGACAGACTTTTGTGCGCTATGGACGAAGCTATGAAATTTTACCATAATAAACTCCTCAAAAATGAGCGCGCGCTTGAATATCTTGAAAAAAGAGGAGTAGGCGAAATTGCGATAGGAAAATTCTTTCTAGGGCTTGCGCCAAATTCAAACTTTGAACTCAAGGAATATTTAAGAGAAAAAGGCTATACAAATGATGAAATGTATAAAGCAGGACTTTTATATGAAAAAAACGGTGATTTTTTAGACAGATTTAAAAATAGAATAATTATCCCTATAATGGATGTAAATTCAAATACAATAGCCTTTGGCGCACGTGCCATTATGGAAGGACAAAATCCGAAATATTTAAATTCTCCCGATTCTTCAATTTACAATAAAAGCAATGTTCTTTTCGGGTTAAACCGAGCAAAAGAATATATTAAGCAAGAAGATTCGGTTATAATTATGGAGGGTTATTTTGATGTAATATCAGCCCATGTGGCAGGTGTGCAAAATGCTGTAGCTTCTTGCGGAACAGCCTTAACACCTCAACATATAAAGCTTATTGCAAGATACAGCCCTTCAAGAAAAATTTACCTTGCCTTTGACTCTGATTCAGCCGGTCAAAAGGCAACAAGAGCAGGTGCTGAGGTCATAAAAAATATTTTCTCTAACCTTGGAGATATTAAACAATACGATTCAAGCTACTCGCAAAACAATGACTCGGTTTGCGAAATTAGAGTCGTATCGCAAATTGGCGGAAAGGACCCTGATGAATTCATAAGAGAATTTGGCGCGCAAGAATATAAAAAACACATAGAAAATGCACCTTTATTCCTTGATTACAGACTTAATAAAATTCTTAATGAAATAAATTCAGACACAACACCGCAACAAAAAAGCGAATTTGTACAACAAATAGCTGATATTTTGTCTGAAATTCAAAATCCCGTAATTTTGTCCGATTATATCAAAAACACTTCCTTTAAATTAAATCTTGATGAAGAAATTTTAAAATCACAAGTACAAAAAACAAAATACAAAAATAATTCTTTTGAAGAATATGAAAACAATTCACAGATACCAATTTCGCGCCATGCTTCAAAAGATTTAAAAACAAGATACACTCTTATGGAAAACAATCTCATAAAACTTGCTTTTGTCGCGAACACTCCCGAAAAAAGAAACTTTTACGCACATGCCATAAGAACTTATAAAGCACACAACGAGGTTAATTTGGCAATTATTTCATCTATTGACAAAGCACTTAGCGAAGTAAATAATATTGATGAGCTAGCAAAAAAACTTTTTTGCGAGTTTTACAATAATACAAACATACAACAAAAATTATCCGATGAAATTTTTTCATCAACAGAATATGAAAATCTAGATTATGAAAATTATATACAAGCCGTTAATGAAATTTTTGAAAGGCTTAACAGCATAAATGATAAAATGCAAAAGTACGAACTGAGGCAGAAAATAAAAGATAAGAACCTCAGCGAGGATGAAAAGCTTAAAATACTTATGAAACAATTTGAAGCAAACAGAATGGAGACACTTTAATGAGCAGAAAAAGAAATTCCGATGATTCAGTTATAAGCGTTGTTGATAAGAATAGCGACATGATAGGCGAAGATAATTATTTCGATTCTACAGGGCTTGAAACCGATAACATCAGCAACATTATAAGCAGCCATGGTGTAAGTCAAATGGATGCAGGTCTTTCCGGAGGTTTCTTTGATAAAGAAGAAGATGAAGAATCTCAAGAAGGCGACATCACGCCCCCGCGCGGAATTTCTGTTGATGACCCTGTCAGAATGTATTTAAGAGAAATAGGCAGAATTAAACTTTTAACTGCTGATGAAGAAATTGATTTGGCAAGAAAAATTGTTGCCGGCGGAAACAGTGGTGCAATAGCAAAAAGGAAACTGGTTCAGGCAAACTTGCGACTTGTTGTTTCAATTGCAAAAAAATACGTAGGTCGCGGAATGTTGTTTTTAGACTTAATTCAGGAAGGGAACTTGGGTCTTATTCGCGCTGCCGAAAAATTTGACCATGAAAGAGGTTACAAATTTTCAACTTATGCAACATGGTGGATAAGGCAAGCAATTACTCGTGCAATTGCCGATCAGGCAAGGACAATAAGAATACCTGTTCACATGGTTGAAACAATCAATAAGCTAAAAAAAGTTACAAGAAAACTTGCTCAAGAACTTGCAAGAAAACCTACCGAAGAAGAATTATCGGTTGAAATGGGTATTTCAATTAACAAATTAAGGGAAATAATCAAAGTTGCACAAGAACCGCTATCCCTTGAAACACCTATCGGCAAAGAAGAAGACTCTCGCTTAGGTGATTTTATAGAAGATAAAGATGCTGATGCGCCGGTTAAAACTGTTGCGCATGAATTACTCAGGGAGGATTTGGCAGAAGTCTTAGGAAGTTTATCGGCACGCGAAAGAGATGTTCTAAGATTGCGCTTTGGTATGGATGATGGCAGACAAAGGACACTGGAAGAAGTAGGGCAACTTTTTGGCGTTACTCGTGAGCGTATCAGACAAATTGAAGCAAAAGCGTTAAGAAAACTCAGACATCCAAACCGTTCAAAAAGGCTCAAAGAATATATTGAAGTTTAAACTAAAGCGGGTTTAAAAAACCCGCTTTTTACATTTATACATAAAAAGTAAATTTTTCCCTCTTTATTTTTTTTATTAATTTAAGAAAAAGAGAAAGAGGAATTTATCATGTCAACAAACGGGGTCTACGGACTTATGCAAAACTGGCTAAATAGCCATGGTAACGCTGTTAACGAATACACCAGCACAATGAACAGAATTAACAATGAATTAAATGAAATTTTTCAACTCGCACAAGGAGAGCTTACAAAACAGCAAGCAGAAGAACTAACACAAAAATATAACGACTTGCGAATTGAGTATTTGGAAGCGGAACTAAATTATTTAAAAGGACAAAAAGAGGCAGGATACAGCTTTGATTTCATGGAAGGAGATTATGACATAAGCAATGCACAAACTTTTGTACCCGCATACGTTGAACAAACAGCAAAACTTGCCCAAGGAGACATGAATGCTTGGGAAACTGACGGAGAAGAAGGAATAAGCCTTGAAGAATACACAGCGGCTCAACTTGGTTCACCAAACACATCTAATTTAAATGACGAACAATATGAAAGTGCAAAAGCCTATAGTACAGCAACTTTCAATGCAATAGATATAGATGGCGACGGAATATTGGAAAAAAATGAATTACAAGGTTTTTATGCAGCGGTAGATAATGCTGATGGAAGTGTTGATGGTAAAATCAGTTCAAGTTCGCTTGGTATAGACTATACGTCAGATAAATTTAAAACAAATATACAAGAATTTCAAAAATATTTAACATAAAAAAACAGTATCGCCGCCCAAAAGGCGGCTTTTTTATTAAGGAATTGTTAACTTTTGTAACAAAATAACATTAAATTGAAATTTCGACTTTTTATATACGTTTTATATAATATGTATAGAAAAAAATCGTGAGGCAGTTACTATGAGCTACACAATTCAAAGCGGAGATTCACTCTGGGGCATAGCAACAAAAGAATGTGGTGCTAAAAATAACGCTGATATTCAAAAAGTTATTGACGAAATTGTTGAACTAAATAACTTGGGCAGTGCCAACACAACAATTTTCTCCGGTGACACATTAAAATTACCAAGCGACATTTTTGAACTTACACAAAAGGCAGATGGCGAACAATCGCAAATGCAAACAGGGTTACAAAGCTCGCAAGAAAACCAAACATTTGATTTTCCGACATTCGGAAATAAAATGCCTTTTGAAGATAATCAAAATTCATTCTTCCCGCAGAAAAATAATGAACCTGACATAATTGAAGTTAATATATTTCAATTCTTATCAAGCCTTAGCGGAAGAAGCGGAATGCAAACACTTCTTTCCGGAATAGCATCTCTATTTGGCACAGTAGAAAGCCCCATATCGGTTACAATATCGTCCACCAAAGAAACATCTAAAACCGAATACAGCACAAGTAGCAAGAAAAAAACAAAAGAAGAACAAAAACAAGAATATGAAGAAAATCTTAAAAACACCGCTAACGGTAACTTTAAAAATTTAAACAAAGATGAAACAATAAGTTACGATTATTTCTTAAACTGGTACAAAACAGGTATAACCTCTCAAAAAAGAGAAATATATTCTGAAAATGAAGAAAAATTGAAATCAGCATACGAAAATCTTGACACAAACGGTGACGGAGTACTTGATTCCGACGAAATAGAAGATATGTTTGAAGCATTTAACAAAATTGACAAAGAAATAGATAAAATAATTAAAAACGAAAATATGGACAAACAAGACCCCGAAAACAAAACAATTATTCAAGCATAATTAAAAAAGCGGTTTAAACCGCTTTTTTTATATTTAAAACTGTTGTATAATAGCCCCTATGAAAGACAAAAAGGCAAAATTATACGTAATAACCGGTCCCTCAGGAGTAGGCAAGGGAACAGTACTAAGTAAATTTTTTGAAAAAAATAAAGGTAATATTATATACTCGGTATCTTGCACAACAAGAAAACCTCGCCTTGGAGAAAAAAACGGTATTAATTATTTTTTTATTTCCAAAGAAGAATTTAAAAAAGACATAGAAAATAACGAATTTTTAGAATGGGCAAAATATTCTGATAATTATTACGGAACAAGAAAAGATTTTGTTTTGAATTCCCTTGAAAACGGCAAAAGCGTCATTCTTGAAATTGAAACTCAGGGCGCAAAAAAAATTATGGAAGAATATAAAAATTGTGTTTCGATTTTTATAATGCCACCAAATATGGACGAATTGGAAAATCGCCTGAGGGGAAGAAAAACCGAAACCGAAGAAATGATTTTGAAGCGTTTAGATATAGTTAAAAGTGAACTTGAAGAATCAAAAAATTATAAATATGTTGTAATAAATGACAAAGTAGATAAGGCATTTGAACAATTACAAAGTATTTACGAAAAAGAGAGGGCTATATGAAAAATATACTAATCGGTATAACCTCATCTATTTCTGCTTACAAAATTTGCGAACTTGTAAGAATGTTTAAAAAATCACACTATAACGTCAAAGTTGTAATGACGCCCGATGCAAAAAACTTTGTCACACCACTTACCCTTGAAACTCTAAGCTGTAATCCTCTATACTGTGAACAGTTCAATCCGAGAAATAAAACAGAACACATTGGCTTGTGTGATTGGGCGGATATTTTTATAATAGCACCGCTTAGCGCAAATACCTTAAGTAAAATTGCAAACGGAATATGCGACAATCTCTTAACATCAATTTTTTGTGCATATTTAGGATATAAAAAACCAACCATACTTGCACCTGCAATGAATACCGGAATGTGGGAAAATCCTTTTGTGCAAGAAAATATTAAAAAAATCGAAAATTTCGGATGTAAAATTTTAGAACCGGAAATCGGGTTTTTGGCTTGCGGGACAACGGATAAGGGCAGATTATGTTCTTTAGATAAAATATACAATTCGATACATAAAAACAAGCCTTTAAACGGTAAAAAAATTGTTATAACCGCAGGCGGAACAAAAGAACCAATCGATCCCGTTCGTTTTATTTCAAACTCCTCATCGGGTAAAATGGGCATTGCGCTTGCGGATTGTGCTTTTGAGTCAGGTGCGGATGTCACACTTATTTCAACATTTGAAATACAAAAACCATACAATATAATTGTTACATCAAATACCGAAAAAATGCTTGAAGAAACAAGAAAAGCATTTATACAAGATAATGCAAATTTCTTAATCATGGCAGCGGCAGTAAGTGATTTTAAAGTTAAAAATTATTCCAAAAGTAAAATTTCAAAAAAAGACACAGGCGAACTTTATACACTTGAACTTGTGCAAAATCCTGATATTTTAAAAATTATGTGTGAAGAAAAATCGCAAAATCAAATTGCAGTAGGATTTTGCCTCTCAAGTGAAAATATATTGGAAAATGCAAAAGAAAAAATTAAAACAAAGGGCTGTGAATTAATAATAGCAAATGAAGCAAAAACCGCTCTGGGCACAAATGAAAATGAAATCTGGATAATAGATAAATTTCAAAATATTGAAAAAATTGAAAAAACAAGCAAAGAAAATATAGCGCGCGCAATTTTGGAGAAATTATATGATTAAAACTGATGAAATTATTTTAAAAATTGAAAGGTATGCTTCGCCGGAACTGGCGGAAAGTTGGGATAATACAGGCTGGCAAATTAATTTGCACCACGATTATACCAATAGAGTTCTAATCGCACTCTCGTTTACAAAAGAAGTGCTTGAGCAAGCCATAACAAATGATTGCGACCTGATTATTACACACCATCCTCCAATTTTTCATAAGCTCAATAAAATAGATAACAATGTACTGATTCAAGCAATTAAGCATAATATCTGCGTTTACAGTGCACATACAAATCTTGATAAAACTTATGGCTCAACAACAGATGCACTTTGCGGAGTTTTGGGGCTCAAAAACCTTGTAACGGTAAATGATTATATAAAAATTTCACATCTGAAAGATGAAATTGCGCTTGACGAATTTGTTTTAGGAATAAAACAATCCTTAAACTCTGAAAGAATAAAGCTTATTAACCCCTCGAATGTCCAAACCGTTAGAAATGTTGCGATTTGTGCCGGCGCAGGGGGAAGCTACATAGAAACATTAAATGATTATGATGTCGATCTTTATATAACCGGTGATATAAAATTCCATGCCGCATTGGAAGTTGAAGGCTTTGCTGTTGCGGATATAGGGCATTTTGAATCAGAATTGCCTGTTCTACCTTTAATACAAGGTTTAATTGCAAAAACCGGAGTCGAAACAATTATTGCAAAAGAACAAGTGCCTTGGACATACATATAAGGAGAAAATATGCCAATACGCTTTTTAACATCAGGTGAATCGCACGGGAAATGTCTTAATGCCATAATTGAAGGCATTGGTGCAAATTTCGAGCTTGATTTTGATTTTATAAATGCCGAATTAAGAGCCAGACAAGGCGGAATAGGGCGCGGCGGAAGAATGAAAATTGAAACAGACACAATACACTTTAACTCCGGTGTCAGATTTTCAAAAACTACCGGTGCCCCAATTTGTATCGAAATTAATAATCTGGATTACAAAAACTGGCTGATACCAATGAGTGTGGAAAGATTAAACATTGACGAACTAAACAATGAAGAAAAAGAGCTTTTAAAATCAAAAGAAATTGAAAATGTACGTCCAGGGCATGCTGATTTTGCGGGTGCTATAAAATACAATCAAAAAGACATAAGAAATATTCTTGAACGCTCAAGCGCAAGAGAAACAACAACCAGAGTTGCACTGGGGGCAATTTGTCAGAATATTCTAAAAAATTTTAATATCGATTTTACATCAGAAGTCATTTCGCTTGGTGGTGAACAAAACCCCGAAAAATTTGAAGCAAAAATCAAACAGGCACAAGAGCTCGGAGAAAGTTTAGGAGGTAAAGTCAAAGTTACAATAAAAAACCTCCCCATAGGACTTGGCAGTTGCATGCACTGGGACAAAAGGCTTGATGGAAAATTAGCACAAGCTGTTATGAGTATACCTGCAATAAAAAGTGTTGAAATAGGCATGGGGGCAAAATGCTCAGATGAATTCGGCTCATGTGTACATGACGAAATATTCTTAGATGAAAACGGAAGAATTTTAAGACACACAAATAATGCAGGCGGTCTGGAAGGCGGGATGACAAACGGAGAGGATATTGTAATAACCGCTGCAATGAAACCGATACCGACTATGAAAAAAGCACTAAAATCAATTAATTTAAACAAAAAAGAACAGGTAAGTGCCCATTTTGAACGCGCAGACACCTGTGCTGTTCATGCCTGCGGTATTGTAGCAAAAAATATGTGCGCAACAGTAATTTTAGATGCTTTTTTTGAAAAATTCGGTTGCGACAATTATGATGAAGTCAAAAAAAACTTTGAAAATAATGCCAAAAGAATATAAAAATATAATTTTAACGGGAATGATGGGATCCGGTAAATCAACCGTCGGCAAAGAGCTGGCAAATTTGCTGGGTTACAGTTTTGTTGATCTCGATGAAATAATTGAAAAAAAGTATGACAAAATAAGCAATATATTTACAAAAAAGGGTGAGCCATACTTTAGGGAACTTGAAACAAAAGAAATTAAAGAACTTATCGGAAAAGAAAAAATCGTTTTGTCTACAGGCGGCGGAATTATATTAAAAGAAAAAAATATTGAAATTTTAAAACAATTGGGGAAAGTTTATTTTCTAAGCGCCCAAAGCGAAACTATTTATCAAAGAATAAAAAATCAACAACACAGGCCTCTTTTAAATACGGATAATCCAAAAAAAAGCATAGAAGAAATTTTATCAAAAAGACTTGAAAAGTATGAAAAATCGGGTGAAAAAATAATAACAGACAACAAATGCGCAAAAGAAATTGCAGGAGAAATTTATGAAAAATTTATGCGTTAACTTAAAAAAAGAAATAGATTTAAGTTACCCCATAACTATTGAAAGAAATATACTGACAAACATTGAACATTATTTTGATGATAAAAGATATTTTCTTGTAACAAATGATAAAGTTGCGAAAATATATGACAATTTTATTTCGAAATTTGAAAAAAAACACACAATAATTATAAAAGACGGCGAAAAATATAAAAATTTAAAAACAATAGAATTTATCTTAAACAAGTTACTTGACAATAAAATTGAACGCAAAGATTGTATAATAGCCTTTGGCGGCGGGGTTATCGGTGATATGGCAGGTTTTTGTGCGGCAAGTGTCTTAAGAGGAGTAGATTTTATTCAAATTCCAACTACACTATTATCTCAAGTTGACTCATCGGTAGGCGGGAAAACAGGGTTTAATAATGCCCATGGAAAAAATCTCATAGGCGCATTTTATCAGCCAAAAAAAGTTTTAATCGACCCTGATGTATTAAATACCTTGTCTTATAAAGATTTTCAAAGCGGAATGGGCGAAGTTATAAAATATGCCTTCATTGAAAAGAGCTGTAATGCGGATAAATTTTTTAATCTTTTTGAACTTTTTGAAAATAGCAATCATAATGAAATTCATAACCAGATTGAAGATATTATTTTTGCTTGCATAAGTTTAAAAGCCGCAATAGTCGAACGGGACGAAAAAGAAAAAGGCCCGAGAGCTCTTTTAAATCTTGGGCATACATACGCACATGCAATTGAAAAAATTTCAAATTATAAAATACTTCATGGACAGGCGGTATCTTTGGGAATTAAAATGGCGCTTAAAGCTTCCCTTTTAAAGGGGGTAATTAATGAAAATTATTATAACTATGGTATAGATATAATTGACAAATTTAATCTCGCGCCAAAATTAAAGAAAATTAATTCGGATAAAATAATCGAAATTATGAAATCTGACAAAAAAGTAAAAAACTCAAAAATAAACCTTATACTGCCTCGGACAAATGCTCAAGCTGCGCTCTTTGACGATATAGACGAGCTTTTGATAAAAGACTCTCTGATTTAACAACATTACCGAGCCTATCCATAATATGTGCCGCATTTTCATAATTTTGAGCACGCATTTCATAAGTTTCATAGTCATTATCAAAATTCTCAAGTGCTTTTACAGCATTTTTATAACTGTCTAAAGCTGCAAAATCTTCGTTTAAATACTCGTAATTTCTGCCTGCATCAGAATAAGCCTTTGAAAGCAATACTAAATCGCCGGATTCTTTGGCAGCCTCAAGAGAAAGGTTTGAGAGCATTTGTGTACTGTCAAAATCATATCTTCCTGCAAACATAGATGCCATCTCGCTCAATATTTTTGTCTGAGCGCGCAGATTACTGGCTTCACCGCTATACGCAACAGCATCCTGATAATGTTCTACAGCGGGTTCAAAATCTACATAATCATCATAAATTCTTGCCATTCGCAAGTGTGCCTGCGATTTTAAATTATCATCGTTACATTTGGTAGCTTCGTAATAATCGCGCAAGGCATAATTAACATAGTCATAATCATCAAAAATTTTTCCTCGCTCGAAATGCAAAGCAGCACGCAAGTTTTTATTGGTATCAGACTTGACTTCGCCCAAAGCATTATTTAAAGTTTCAAGTGCAAGCGCGGGGTCATCGTCAAGAATAAGGTATGTTTTTGCATCCTTCAGCGATTTTGATAAAACTCTGTCATGTTCGCTTGTGATATAAGAGGGTTTTTTCGGTTTTGCAACATCCGGATAGGGAATTGATTCTGTTTGTTGTTGAATTTGCACATCCTCATCAGGCGCAACAGGTTCATGTAATGCTATTTCTTGGGTGTTTTTAATCAGGCTATCCGGTTCAATTGTTTTATACTCAATTGTTTCTTCTTTTTTTGTTAACTTATGAGGAGTGTCATGTTCGATTTGCACATAACTTTGCTGCCCATTGATGTCTGATTGTTCGATATTTGCATCATAAATTGCCGAATCTTGTCGAATAAGCGATGAGAATTCTTCCTCATCTTGAATTTGAACAGTATCTTCGGCGGGAAGTTCTCTTGCAAAAGGTTGTGCCCTTTTAAATTCATCCTCATTACTTTTAGGCTCACTTTTAGGTGTTTGCTGTGTTCTTTTTTTATCGGGAATATCTAATTGAAAATCAGGATTAATATGCGTAGCATCAGCTTTTAATTCTACTCTTTGTTTAAATAATGCATCAATCCAACCTTCAACAACGTTTTTCGGCGCATTACCGTTTTTTTTGGATAATTCTTGGTGAATATAAGCATCTGAAATTTTTGATGCATTAATTAAATTTGAAAAAATAATATCTCTTGAAGGATTTGCTTTTTGAGATTCCTTTTCTACAAGAGAAAGATAGGAATTAACTTCGCTTGAAACATCTTCGGGCGCACCTATTGCAATAACCGTACTTTTAAAATCAGTTACAATTTGGGAGATGTTAACGGTATTTTTTGTATAATCAATAGCAACCTTTGTACCATTGGGAAATTGCCTGTTATCTTGGGCATTGCTGCCGTTCTCGTATGATACAGGTGTATGCTCTTGGTTTTGAGTGTCAGGATTTGACAGTGAACTTGACTGCCTTGGGTTTCTATATGTTATATTTATTGGATGTATAGAATTATACAAATTTATATCCCCGATTTTTAAACCTGATACTCCCAATTTTAGTATAGAACAGGAATATCAACGAGTGTTCATTCAAACGACCGAATTACACTAACAGTTTTAATTATTTTTTATTAAATTTCAAGAAAAGATATAAATTTTTGTTAAAAAATTTGTTGATTAGAAAAAAATATATGATAATAATATAAAAAAGAGGAATTTAACATGGCAGAATACGTTTTTAAAATGAAAAAAGGTGAGATAGAAATTGAATTGTCATCTGATGATGCAGAATTTGTAGAACAGCAACTTGCAAAATGGCGTGAAGAAATACTTAAGAAACAAGGTTAATTAGATGAGTACTTATCGTTTAAAAATTAAATGTAATAATGCACAAATGGAAGTTGTTGCAAAAAACGGGGCTTTGCTGGCTTACGAAATGGATAGATATTTAGAAAATTTTGTAAACAGAAAGATTGAAAGCGCACCTTATGCTGCGCCAAAAAAAGCTTATACGCAAGAAATGGCTCAACTGCAAACAATTCTTCAAGGATTTGACCAAGAGCAACAAACACCACGGTTTTCTCAACCAATGCAAAGCGAGCCGGCAGCAGTGCAAATTGAGTACACACAGCCGAATTTTGTTCAGGAAACACCAGTTGCACAAGAACAACCCGTAAATAAACAGGTGCAAAATTCACAACAAGAAATCTATATAAATCTGGGGGACTTTTTAGCAGCAAATAAAAGTGGCAATATATTTTCAGATTTTATAATAAGTGCTTATTATATAAAAAGAGTTCTTAATATTAATTTCTTTACAATTAAAATGCTAAATTCAAAATTTTACCCCGCGACCGGTTCACTTGTTGTTCTTTCAATTATTGATGAGGCAAGAACAAGAGGTTTTATTGAAACAAAAGAGGAGGATGGCACACATAAATATACCCTTAGTGCTGCCGGAGAGTCTTATTTTATAAATCAATTACGCGGTTAAAATGAATTACATCTGGTTATTTTTAATAATTACATCTTTTATTTTTGCAGCAATTAACGGAAAAATGACTGATGTGGTTAATGCTATGTTGCAATCATCTCAAGCAGCGGTGAAAATTGCTTTTTCGCTTATCGGAATAATGGCATTTTGGCTAGGCATTGTAAAAATTGCAAAAACATCAGGATTAATTAAAATTTTTTCAAATTTAATATCGCCTGCTCTTGGTCTAATTTTTAAAGATGTTAATAAAAATTCAGATGCATATTCAAATATAGCTCTTAACTTTAGTGCAAATGCGCTTGGACTGACAAATGCGGCAACTCCTTTTGGCATTAAAGCCATGGAGGATTTACAAAAAGAAAACAAGGGGGATAAAAAAACAGCGACTAATGCGATGTGTACTCTGCTTGCGATGAATACTGCGGGTTTTCAACTGGTACCTGCCACAGTACTTGCAATTTTAACAGCATCAGGCGCCAACAATCCAACAGAAATAATTTTGCCTGTTTTGATTGTTACAACTATATCATTTATATGTGCTGTGGTAATTTCAAAAATCTTAGAGAGGGTATTTTAAATGCAAGAAATTCTAAATGCAATCTCTGTTTGGATTTTACCTGTTATTATAAGTACAATTTTAATTTACGGCACTTACAAAAAAGTACCCTTATATGAAAATTTTTGCGACGGCGCAAAAGAGGGTTTTTGGGTAGCAATAAAAATTCTCCCTTATCTTATAGCGATAATAGTAGCTGTTTCAATGTTTCGAGCCTCAGGGGCATTAGATTTTTTATACAATATTTTTAAAACCCCTCTTGAAGCGTTAAAAATCCCTGCAGACACTCTTGCTCTAATGATAACACGTTCGCTTTCAGGAAGCGCAACTTTGGGATTATTTGGTGAAATTGTAAATACACACGGCGCAAATTCTTATGCTGCAAAATTAAGTGCAATTATAGCCGGAAGTTCAGAAACTACTTTCTATGTAATAGCGGTTTATTTTGGCGCAGTAGGTATAAAAAAATACCGACATGCAATTTTAACAGGAATTTTGGCAGACATTGCAGGTATTATAGCAGCAATTATTATATCAAGATTTTTCTTTTATTCATAATACCCTATATAAGGTAAATTTCGATTAAATTCAAGATAGTCCAAACCAAAACCGACAATAAATTTATCATCCACATCAAAAGCATAAAAGTCGGGTACAAGCGGGTATTTACGCGCACATTTTTTATCAAACATAACTGCAAGTTTTACATTTTTTGCTTTACATTTTGAACGTATAAAATCAAGCAAGAAATTAAGCGTTAGTCCTGTATCCATAATATCCTCTACTACAAGAACATTTTTTCCTTCAAGCGGCGGCAAGGATAAATTCAAAGCCGAAACTTTACCGGAAGATTTTTGGGCATCACCATAACTTGAAAGACTAACAAACTCCATTCTTACAGGCATTTTCAAATGCTTAGCTAATTCACAAAAAAACATAACCGCACCTTTTAAAACACAAACAACGGTAAGCTCGTTTTTTGTACCGTAATAAGCATTTATGCCCAACGCAAGTTCTTTAATTCTTTGACTTAGAGTTCTTTCATCAATTAAAACTTTTAATTCTTTATCGGACATATTCACTCCATAATTTTTACAAAAAAACAATTTTGTTTGTCATCAACAGCAACTTTCTGGCTGATTTGAATACCCAAAATGCACAAAATTTCATTGCCGCATGCCAATAATAACAGATTATCTCTAATTTGTCGCGGTATTTTTTTATTAATAAGATAATCTTTTAATTTCATTGTTCCGGATTTCATGCCAAAAGGAGTAAAAATATCCCCGTTACGTCTTGTTCTCAATACAACCTGATTGCTAAAATCAAGACTTAAATAATGTGCATTTTCCAAATTTTTAAAATCTAAAGGTCCGGAAAATTTCTTCAATGCAACCTTTTTCTCACAAAAAGCGTATTCTCCTTCGCCATTTATTTTGAGTTCAGTCATATTTTTTTTATTCGGAGAAGATTTAAAAATATATCCGTTTGAAATTTCAAGAAATAAATTTGCCTTTATTGATTTTTTGGAAGATTTACTATGATTAGCCTCTATAAATTCAACATAAGATTTAATTCTTTTTAAATCGCAATATTTTAAATCGTTACGCAAAAAATCGTTAATTATTTCATATTTTGCCGACAGGGATAAATTTAAATATTTATCAAGAATTATTTTGTCATCATAAAAAATTTCTTTTTTTGTTTCATCAATAATATTTGAAAGCAATTTATAATGCATACAAGATAAATTTGCAAGATTATTCAAAGCGCAAATTGCATCAGGATTAATCTTCTCTAAAAGCGGTAAAATTTCTTTTCTGATAAAATTTCGTTGATATTTTATACATTCGTTTGAACTGTCTTTAACATATTGCAAATTATTTTCAAGAGCATACTTTTCAATCTCCGAACGCTCAACATCAAGCAACGGGCGATAAAAAATATCTCTTTGCTTTGGTATAGAGCACAATCCCTTTAAACCTGTTCCTTTAATCACCCTGTACAAGAGAGTTTCGGCATTATCATTTTTATTGTGAGCAAGAAAAACAAAATTTGAATTATATTTCTTTGCACACTTTGCAAAAAATAAGTATCTTGCCTCACGTGCTTCTGTTTCCGTCTTTTTAACTTTATTTGAAAGTGTTTCGGAATAAAACTCAAGATTAAGACTTTTTGCAAATGTTCTTGAAGATTCTTCATCGCGCAAAGACTCCTCGCCGCGCCAGTTATGATTTAAATGCACAACAACAATATCTAACCCTAAAGAATACAATATATGCAACAAAACAACGCTGTCACAACCGCCGGATAAGGCACAGATAACTTTTCCTTTTATATCAAGCGTTTCTAAATATTTTTTTACCTTATCGACAATTAGCATTGGCAATCCTCCAATGTACAGTTCACAAGGTTTTTTGCAATATTAAAAGCCTTCTGATGGTCATGATTTGCGACAGCTTTTCGCGCGTAAGTGCCAAAAGCAATTGCCAATGGAGAAAGGGATAGCTCTTTGCACAATTTGGGAGTATACTCGTTAACACCGCCGCTTAAAATAATTTTTTTCTCATCAACACCCGCTTCTTTTAAAGCAAGTGCAAAAGCAGCACATTCAATTGTGGATGTCAACTCGGTATTAGCACCATTCATGGAATTTCCATCCGCTTGAATATAAAATGCTTTGTTATACTTTGTAATTTCAGTTGCTTTATCGATTATCTCCAAAGCATCTTGGGTTGAAAAATATTTTCTTGAAATGCAAAGACTAATTTCACCTTTATATTTTTTGCAAATTTTTTTTAATTTTTTAAGGACTAGATTTTTACTTCCGACAGATGCATGCAATTCAACACAATCAAGTTTTAAATCTGTTTTCAATTTTCTTTTGAGCTCGTCAAAATAATCTGTTTTATCAAACATCTTAATTGCACCGTTGGAACAAACTTTCTTGCAAATACCGCAACCTATGCATTTATCTGCACTAATCTCAAAATAATTAATAGCATTTTGCGGACATTTTTTTATACATTTTCCGCATTTAAAACATTTATTATGTAGAATTTTTGCCTTTCGCCCGTGTATATCACCCTCGATAGGTATAGAAACGCAAAACTTATAATCACTTGGGTTTAGATTAACCTCTTTTATTGCTTCATTTAGTGCATGTAATGCAAAAGGAGAAACATCAAACATCCAAGCCCCTGCTTTAGCATAAAGCTTAACAAGGGCTTTTATGTTCTCAGTATCTGAATTTCCAAGTCCGCAAATCAGTTTAAACATTAAACGGGTAAATCACCTTTAACGTCAGCAATATCTGCGCCATCAAGTTCAAAAACATTGCATAGAGCTACAACCGCTTCCTTTGCGTGACATTTTTCAACAAGACAGCTTATTTTAATTTCAGAGGTAGAAATCATCTTAATATTTATACCCAATTTAGCAAGAGTTTCAAACATAGTAGCTGCAATACCGGGCCTGTCAATCATGCCTGCACCCACAATAGAAACTTTTGCAATATCTTCATCAATGTGAATATTACTGGGATTCATTATGCTTTTTATTTCAGGGGCAACTTTATCAAATTTCGGGACATCATTTTTATCAATTGTAAATGCAATATCATTAGTATTTCCCATGCTTCTCGCATAAGATTGAATAATCATATCGACACTCAAGCCACAGTTTGCGAGTAAGGTAAAAAGCTTTCCTGCATTGCCCGGTTTGTCCGGAACATCACAAATAACTATTCTTACTTGAGAACTGTCGCATGCTAATCCTGTAACAGGTTTGTGCAATTCCATTTTATCTACTCCTATTATTAATGTTCCTAAGTCATCGAGTTTAAAAGAGCTGCGCACCCCCATGGGTACATCGCAAAGTTTTGCAGTTTCTACAGATCTTGGATGCAAAACGTTTGCGCCGACACGTGCTAATTCAAGCATTTCTTCATAGGATATAACCTCTAATTTTTGTGCAGTCGGGACCACTCTGGGATCTGTTGTATAAACACCTTCAACATCAGAATAAATATCACATCTGTCGGCCTTAAATGCGGCGGCAAGTGCAACTGCCGAAGTATCCGAACCGCCTCTGCCAAGGGTTGTTATTTCACCATCGGTTGTTATTCCTTGAAATCCTGCTATTATAACAATTTCACCGTTGTCCAGATGTCTTTTTACTCTTTCCTGTTTTATATCTACAATTCGAGCTCTACAATGGTTTGGTTCGGTTAAAATTCCGACCTGCATAGCATTTAAACTTACAGCCTTATGACCTTTTTCATTAATTGCCATTGCAAGTAATGACATCGAAACCTGTTCACCCGTAGACAAAAGCATATCCATCTCTCTATCCAGAGGCGTTGATGTAATTTCTTTTGACAATTTAATTAAATTATCTGTTGTGTGCCCCATGGCAGAAACAACAACAATTACTTTGTTTCCGTTTAATTTTTCTTTAATTACCGCATCGGCTACATTTTTAATTTTTTCGGAATCAGCAACTGATGTGCCGCCGAATTTTTGAACTACAATTCCCATTTTCATCCTTTACAGTTTATGTTGTCTTGCTTCTTTATATATTCATCTTTAACATTTTGCACCCAAGAATCTTCACCTGTTGCAGTCAATATTTTATCACAAATCTCAATTATTTGTGCAATTAAATAATTATTATTTTCCATTTCATCAATTTTTAAATATGCAAGAAGATTTAACATCATAAATTCTTTTTTATCCGAATATTCGTTTCTGAATTTTTCCAAGTCAGCCATTGCCTCTTTTGGTTTATTTGTTTTTATTAAACACTCTATAAGAGCAAATCTTGCAACCGTAAGCTCGGGATTAATTTGGAGAACTTCTTCAAATTTTTCTCTTGCACTATATATGTCATTTTCTTTCAAAAGAATAATTGCATAACTCATGATAACATCAGGATTTTTCTTATCGATAATATAGGCACTTCTGGCTTTTCTTAAAGCAAGCGCACTATCACCAAGAGTCGAATATGTATTTGCAAGGTTTAAGAGTGCACCGACATTGTTATTATCATACTCTACGGATTTTTCCCAGTATTTAACGGCTTTTTGAAGCTCACCTTTCATCTGGTAAGCATTAGCAATATTAAAATACACATTAACAAGTTTTGCATCAACGGAAATAGTTTTCTTGTACCAATATATTGCGCCGTCATAATCTTTTTGTTTAAAAAGCAACTGTGCAAGATTAAACATCGAAACCGTGTGGTTAGGATTTAATTCAATGACTTTTAGTAACTCATTTTTTGCATCCTCGTCCATTTCTAATTTTAAATAAGAAAGAGTAAGCCCATAATGAGCATAAAAATTAGCCTCATCAAGCTCTACTGCTGATTTAAAAATATCAATTGCTTCTTGCCACATATCAAAAGATTGATACGCAACGCCTTTAGAATAAAGTAATTGGTATGAAATAAGACCTGCCTTTTTTGCTTCATCAAATATTGCAAAACAGTCCTCTTTATTTTTTTGAGCCATATAGCTTTCTGCAATTATGATAAAATTTTCAATTTTTGTAGGGCTGGCACTTTTTGATTTTTTAGCGTAATTAATTGCAAGCTCGTAATTTTTAAGTTGGTAGTAACAAAAAGCCAGATGGTAAAGCGCCTCTGCATGAAAAGGCGAAGTACTTACCGTAAGTTTAAACATTTTAACTGCATCATCATAGTTTTTCATCTGAGAGTATATAATGCCTGACAAAAAAGTACTTTGCGGCTCTTGGGGGTTACAGGCATAAGCATTTTTAAGGCTCAATAGCGCCTCATTTGATTCACCGGTTTTTGCAAGAAATATTCCCTGATTTAAATATGTTTGAAAGTTTCTTTTATCGTATTTAAGCGAAATTTTGAATGCTTTCTTTGCTTCTTTATAATTTCCCAATTCACCATAGGCACTTGCTAAAAGAGTCCATGCTCTTGCGCAGGTTTCATCAATTTTTATTGCTTTTCTGAAAAATTTACAAGCTTCTTCGAAATTACCTTTTTTTGCACATATTATCCCAAGGTTAACAAATGCCTCGGGGGTTGAATTTACCATATCCGCACTTAGTTTAAACTTTTCAAGCGCCTCATCTTCCTTGCCGGACTCAGCCAATTGCATTCCCCAGTTCACATAGGCATAAGAAGGCAAGGACACCTCTTTTCCGACATTTTTATAGTCATTTATGAGAGCATTAAACTCATTAACACGTTTTGCAATTTTATAAAAAAACTTAAACATTCTAAAATAATACTACTATGAATTTAAAAGGTCTTCAACAAGTTCACGAAAAGCGCCATTTCCACCCGAATTTCCGGTAATTTGTATATCTGTGCGCAATTTCAATAAAGGGTTAGCGTTATAAGGCGCAATTTTATAAGTTACACAATCAAAAGCAGGTAAGTCATTTACATCATCCCCTATATACAAAACCTCATCTGCACTAAGCGAGTATTTTTGCATTATTTCCGAAAGAACAACTCCTTTTTGGCGAACACCGCCATATATATCCTCGACATTAAATTTATTTTTAAAATAATTTAAAATATTTGAAGTTTCGCCCGAAATTATAGCAAATTTATAGCCAGCCTTTAAAAGTCTTGATACTCCCATAATATCAGAGAAATTAATTTTTTTTACCTGTTTTAAATCTTCATCTAAATATACGGAACCGTCAGTAAATACACCATCAAAATCAGATGCAACAAGCTTTATATTTTTTGATAAATTCAACATGTTTTATTTCCTTCTAAGTTTCTTAATTATAGGCAACTCTGAATTATAAACAACCTTTTTCCCGTCACCTTTTATAACGTTTAAAAGTCTTATATCACGAACAAGTCGCCTTAATCCGTCCGGCTCAAGGCTCGCCGGATGGTCCGACCCCCAAAGAGTTCTATCCGTAGTAATATGTCGCTCAACCGCACAAGCGCCCATTGAAGCAGCCAAAACAGATGGAAAAACACCTTTTTCATGCCCGCTGTAACCTATTGGACAGTTATACTTCTTTATGTAGTTTGGAATTACATTTAAATTTAATTCATCTTCACGACTTGGGTATGTTGAGGTACAGTGCATAAGTATAATATTATCCTGCCCTAAAATTTCTAACGCATGGTCAATTTGCTCTTGGGTGCTCATACCGGTCGCAAGTAAAATTGGGCGCCCTTTGCTCTTAATATAAGAAATTAAACCATCATCAGTAAGAGAAGCGGAAGAAATTTTATAACATGGGGGATTAAACTGTTCAATAAAATCTACCGAAGCTTCATCCCAACAAGAGGCGAACCACAATATAGACAAACTTTTGCAGTAATTATCAATAATTTTATACTCATCATAACCAAACTCCAAACCCCTTTTTAAATCTCCGTTTGTATTCCCAAAAGGATTTGGACGTTCCATTTCAAGTTCATGTTTTGTATAGACGACATCAACCGTTCTTTTTTGAAATTTAACCGCATCTGCACCTAAATCATGTGCCATTTTTATAAGTTTTTTTGCAAGGTTAATATCGCCGTTATGATTAATACCAATTTCGGCAATAATAAAGCAATGACTCAAATCGCCAATGTTATAATTACCAATTTTAACAGTTCTGCGCATCAATCGGTTTCCTTTTTAATATCAAATGTATCGTATTCCTTTAGCAAATTAATTTGATTATCTGTCGCCCCCAATACCAAATGCTTACCTCTAATTTCAACAATATAAATACATTTGCCTTGCCCTAAGGGAGTGGATGAGATAATTTTGACTTTATCAAAATTGTTATCAATGCCTGCTTTTTTATTTATTTTGGAATTTACACCAATAAGTTTTTGATAAAAATAACCTGTAAAATATATCAAACATATAACTATTATTAATCCGAAAATTAATGTAAAATAATTCGGCTCATAAGTATCATGCTTAAGTACTTCCTGAAACTCTTGCGAAGAATACGGTGAGTCCATAGCAAAAGCTGAAAGGGTATTTAAAAAAATACAAAAGATAACAAAAAACTTTTTAATTATACTATCTCCTAAAATTTGAACCAATAACATCAGAAATAAAAGGTAAATAAGGGTACCTGCCAAAAAAAGCAAAAAGTGCAAGATAACAAGTAACAACGAATATCAACAAACCCCAAAGAGTATAGCCAAAATAAATTGGAGTTTGCGCAAAAAAGATTGAAAAATCATTTACTATTTTGCCTAAAAAAGGTACTGCGCTTAAAATTCCCGCAACTATTGAACAAAAAAGCGAAATTACATAAATAAAAATTGAAAAAAATATGGACTGGTATATGTTATAAGAACAAAAATGCGACATGGAATTTTTCGATATATAACAAACAATTATCCATACAACTCCGGCAATACCGAACGTAAAATACGAAAGCGAACTTATTATTCTTTCTATTAATTGAACTCCGATGCCGTTTTGGCGCATATTAACTTACCTTTTTTAATATAAAATTATTTGCAATATCCGTATATATAAGCTTAATTTCAAGATTATCCGGTTCTTCATTCATGGCAAGGCGATAATATTTTGCGGCTGCTGCATGCATATCAAGCATAATATAGGCATTTGCCATCAACACAAATATCTTGGTCGGGTTATTTGCAAGTTTTAGCGCTTTTTCATATAAGGAAATGGCCTCCTGATAACGCTTTTCGCCCATCAAAACATTAGCTAACAACAAATATGCATTGGGTTTTGAAACATCAAGTTCGATTGCGTGTTTAAATAATATTATTGCATTATCTAAATCACCCTCATCTGCCTTTGCAATAGCTCTGCAAACCCAAGCTGAATAATAATTAGGATCAATTTTTGTTGTATATTCGAAATATTTTTCGGCTTCGTCAAATTTTTCCAAAGAAGCATAAGCATTTGCAAGGCAAAGACATGCTTTTTTGTCTGATGTATCAAATTCATAAGCTATCTTGTAATGCTTACACGCCAATTCATAATCATTAATTTTCTGATACACATTTGCAAGGTTTATATGATATTCAGGACACTGAGGTTCAATATCAATTGCCTTTTGATAGTATCTGCGGGCTTCTTGATAATCATCATTATCCTGATATAAAAAACCTATCGCACTGTATACATCTGCAGTATCAGGTTTAATTTCAAGAGCTTTATTATAATATTTAAGAGCATTTGAAAAACTGCCTATTTCAGCATAAACATTTCCAAGGTTATAATTAACCGCAAAAGAAGACGAATCGGACCTGCTTGCTTTTAAGTAATTTTCTATCGCTTTTTCGTAATTCTTTTTATAGAAATAGATACTTCCGGTATTTATAAGGGCTTGCATATCATCCGGAAATTTATCGAGCAGAGCCTCATAAACGCTTAATGCATTTTCATAATCTTCATCGGCAACATATATATTCGCAAGTGCTCTGTAATTTTCATCACAATCAGGCAAGTGAGCTATTTTCTTTTTTAATTCTTCAATTAAAATTTCTTTATGCATGGATAATTTTCTTTCTTAATTCTTGTTATACACCGTAGTATTTTCAAACATATAACGAGAATGTGCTAATGCAAGCGACTTTATGGAACATATTCCACCATTAGTATCGTTAAAAACCCCAATAGCTTTTAATCTGTTAACAACAAGTTCGTTGAGTTCGTCTTTTGAAACAAATAAAGCACATTCGTTATTACAGTACTCATTATTAAAAGGACATTTATTCATGGCAGTAATTATACAATATAAAAAAATTTTTTAAAATCGTACGTTTTGTTTATTATATAATTTATATTATTATGAAAATACTCTTTATTATAGATGAATTAGAATTTAAATATTTTGAATTTAATAAACTTGTAACAAATTTTTGGCTGAATGTTGAATTCTTAAAACGTTCTTATAATGTTTTTGTTGCGACAAAAAATATGCTCAACATTACAAATGCACTTCCGCACTGTTTTTGCACGGAAACGTATTTTAAAAACGACGAACTTTTTAAGAAAGAAGATTGCAGAAACATCTCTCTTGATAATTTTAGCGCAATATTTTTCAGACCTGACCCTCCCGTTGACATAAATTACATCAATGCAACATATATTTTAAGTTTGGTAAACAAAGAGAAAACCCTTATTTTAAATTCACCAGAGGCAATAAGAAATAAAAACGAAAAACTTTATATAAATGATTTTCCTCAGATTGCGCCAAAAAATATAGTTACATCAAATCCTCTTATTATAAGAGAGTTTTTAAAAGAAAATAAAGAAATAATTATAAAACCTCTTAACCGTTGTTTTTCAAGCGGTGTATTTTATTTGTATCAAGGTGACAAAAATACAAATACAATAATCAATACCGCTACCGAAAACGGAAAAACAACGGTTATGGTGCAAGAATTTTTACCACAAATTAAAGACGGAGATAAAAGACTCATCTACATTTGCGGGGAAATTCTGGAATATGCCGTACAAAAAGTAGCAACAAATGATGATTTCAAATTTAATGACCATTGTGATGCAAATTTAAGATTTACAACTTTAACAAAAGAAGAAAAAGAAATTGAAAATATTATTTCAAAAAAACTGAATGATGACGGTGTAATTATGGCAGGACTTGATACAATAGGCGGAAAAGTCATTGAAATCAATATTACAAGCCCATGCTTTTTTATAAAAGAAATCAACTCTTTGTACAAAATAAATTTAGAAAAAATAATAACAGATAAATTGGAAAACTATATCTTAAAAACCGCAAAGCAAGGTTTTGCAAACATTTGCTAAATTATTAAGAAGTGTAAAACAATATTTTTACACTAGCAAAGAAAAAAATTTTTTTGCTTTATACTAATACCATGAGAATCGAGCATTTAACATCAAAAATTAATTTTTATTCTTCGCCGCAAAAAATGAATGCGAAGAATAAAATAAAGCAAAGTTTAGATTATTATGATAACCATACAGGCACAAATAAAGAGAGTGTAAAAAATAATAACAGACCCGCTAAAAGTGTAAACTTTAGCGGGTCTGCAAGTTTAAGCACAGATACCGCCGAAATAGTCCAAAAAAACTTAACTAAATTGGTTAACGAAGGAATAAGAGAATATAAAGACATAAAAAAGCCGGGTAAGTTGGCATATAATTTTGTTAACTCATCATTTGTAAACAGAGGCTTAAGACTTGTCAACAAAAATGAAGCGCTTTTTGAGAATATTATAACAATTTTCCTTGCAGGACTCTTAAAACCCATTTGTGTCCTTGCAATGCCAGGTGCAGAAGAAGAAGATAAACAAATGGCGGCAACCAAAAACTTTGTTGCTGCGGTAACCGGTTTTGTTCTCTCCGCAATAATCCTGACACCAATTTCAAAAAGTGTCAAAAAAGTAACAAGTAATCTGCCTAAATATATAAATGATCCGAAATACAGAAGATTAATTGACCCCAAAGAATTTGGTGATGAAGTGGTAATGACAATGAAAAACGGTAAAAAAGTAATGGCAGGCGATTTAGCTGATGCATATTCTACTTTTTATAAAAAAGTTGCAGATCTTGGTATAACACCTACAAAAGCAGCTATAACAATAGCTTTTATGCCACACCTTTTAAATTTACTGTTTGGCAAAAGAAAAGCGGAAAAAGAAGCTGCCAAGAAAGCTCAAGCACAAATAAAAGGAGAACAAATAGTTCTAAACCAAAATGAAGAAGTATTCAAACAATTTGCAGGAGGCGGTGTAAAATGAAGATAACTCCTGTTGTACAAAACGGAAAAAATCAAAACTTTAAAGGTGCATCCACCATAAGCAAATACGGTGATGATGTCCAAAATGCTATAAAAATCGCTATTGAAAGTTCTTTTCAGAATATTTTTGCCGAAGCTGATAAGGTAAATAAAGAACCAAATAAGATTATTAAATTTATAAATGATATAGATTTTGTAAAAAAGACAAAAGAATATGCAAATAAAGGATATGAGCAAATAATAAAAGGCATCGCTTGGGTTATAGGTAAGGCAAGTAATACCGAAACTTCTAAAAATCTTGTAAATAAATTAAACAAATTTAAAAAACCATCAGCAAGAATGGCTGATTTAGCATCATTTGCAATAACTTTCTTCTATGTAAACAATACAAGAAAATCTAAAAAAATAGAAGAAGAAAGAAAAATGCCTCTTATGATAAATAACATAACAGTAACCGCAGTATCTTCAACAATGGCAGCACTTATCGACAAAGGAAGCGATGTTGTTTTAGACAGAGTCAAGGGTGCACTTTGTTTGCAAAAAGGTAAAGAAGTCCTCGATAATGTAATAACAAGTATGCCTGATATTGCAAATAAAATAGAAGGCAAAAATATTGAAGAACTCAGCGAAGATATACTAAGGTCGAGAGAATTCAGAACAAAAATAAAAGAATACACGAAAAACTTCAACAAAGCAAAGTCTTTAACCGTATTTGCAATCACGGTAAGATTTCTGGTCACAGTTCTTATGGTTCCCGTTGCAGGCAAAATAGTTAAATTGGTAAAAGAAAAAACAAAACATCAAGCTTTAACAGAAAATACTCAAGCAAATGGAACAGATGAGCAAAAAATGCAAAAATCACAAATCAATAATAATGAAGACAATGATGAACATGATGACGATGATGATTAATTAAATAATAAGTTTTATAAACTTTAAAAAGCACAAAAAATTCACTAAAATGTTATTTTTGTGCTTTAATATTTATTTGTAACAGTACTAAGTTGGAGTATAAACATGATTGTCGTAATGGAACCAAAGGCAACAGAAGAACAAATCGGACAAGTTGTCGACTACATACAGTCAAAAGGTTTAAGAGTAAACATTAACAGGGGAGAACATTTGACTGTAGTTGCAGTTTTAGGGGATAAAACAAAAATTAATTCAACAAGTATAAACACCTTTGAAGGTGTGCGCGAAGTAAAAGTAATTCAGGAACCCTACAAACTGGTTTCGAGAAGTACAAAAGAAGAAGACACAATTATTGAATTTAAAAACGGCGTAAAAATAGGCGGACTTGAAAGACCTGTCATTATGGCCGGACCTTGCAGTGTTGAAAAAGATTATGAAGGACTTTTAAAAGTCGCAAAAGCAGCAAGAGAAATGGGTTGTCAATTTTTAAGAGGCGGGGCTTTTAAACCCAGAACTTCGCCTTACGATTTTCAAGGCTTAGAAGAAAAAGGGCTTGAATATCTTGCGCAAGCGAGAAAAGAAACAGGGTTGCTTGTTGTAACGGAAATTATGGACACAATGGACATACCTCTTGTTTGTAAATATGCAGACATATTACAAGTCGGCGCAAGAAATATGCAAAACTTTAAAATGTTAAAAGCTTTGGGTAGAATTGACAAGCCAGTCATGATTAAAAGAGGACCTGCAGCTACAATAAGAGAATTTTTACTTGCTGCCGAATATGTAGTATACAATGGCAATCCTAACGTAATTCTTTGTGAACGAGGTATAAAAGGAATTGATAACGACTTTACAAGAAATACTCTGGATGTTGCAGCAGTTCCTATTATAAGAAAATACTCTCATTTGCCAATAATTGTTGACCCATCACATGGCACAGGTAAAAGATATCTTATTGAACCTATGGGCAAAGCAGCTCTTATAGCAGGTGCCCATGGACTTATGATTGAAGTTCATCATGACCCTGACCATGCCTCCTCAGATGGTGCGCAAAGTTTAAGTATCGAACAATTCAAAGATATTGCCAAAAAGTTAAATAAACTTATCGGCAGAATTGATTACGATAATAAAAATATGTAGTTCTGATACACAGAGCCTCTGTGTAAAACCGGAGGCTTTCTTTTACAAAATCTTAATTTGCGTAAATTATACACTTGTAATAGAATTTAAATTATGACAATAACTTTTCAAGAACTTGTATTAAATTTATCAAAATATTGGTCTGATAACGGATGTATTATTCAACAGCCTTATGATATCGAAAAAGGTGCATCAACTATGAACCCCGCAACTTTTTTAAGGTCATTGGGCCCTGAGCCATATAGTGTCGCTATGATTGAACCTTGCAGGCGTCCGACGGATGCAAGATACGGTGAAAATCCAAACCGCCTTGGTCATTATTTTCAATATCAGGTAATCTTAAAACCGTCACCGGACAATGCTCAAGATATTTATTTAAAATCTCTTGAGGCAATAGGAATTGATTTATCCAAACATGATGTAAGATTTGTAGAAGATAATTGGGAAAGCCCGACATTGGGTGCTGCAGGTGTGGGTTGGGAAGTATGGCTTGATGGCATGGAAATAACCCAGTTCACATATTTTCAACAAGTAGGCGGGCTTGAAGTCAAACCGGTTGCACTTGAAATTACCTACGGCTTGGAACGCATTGCAATGTATTTACAAAATGTCAATTCAGTATACGATGTTATGTGGGATAACAATCTGAAATACGGTGATATATATTTACAAAACGAAATAGAACAATCAAAATATAATTTTGAGTATTCAACTCCCGAAAGATTGTTTCAAATGTTTGACTTATGCGAAGCGGAAGCATTTTCCTCTCTTGAAGCAGGAATTGTTTTACCTGCTTACGATTGGGTTTTAAAATGCTCGCACACCTTTAACTTACTTGATGCAAGAGGTGTTATTTCAAAGGATGAAAGAGTTAATTATATTAACAGAGTAAGAACAATGGCAGCAGCTGTTGCCAAGTTATATGTGAAACAAAGGGAGAGCCTAGGTTTTCCTTTACTTAAAAAGTAGATTGGAAAATTCTTGAAGGATGAAAGAGATTAACAACAACTTGCACAATGCGTGCGAAGAAAAATTTGAAGTCGGAGCGATTGGAAATTTTGTAAAAAATTTATTTAAAACAAAAAATCCTGATGAAATGATTGAAAATGCAAGCAAGGGAGGATTAGAAAAAACCTTGGGTGCGTTTGACCTTATAATATTGGGTGTAGGGGCAATAATCGGTTCAGGAATTTTTACAGTGGTTGGAATTGCTGCTGCAGGTTCACCCGAAAGCGCGGGCGCAGGACCTGCACTTGTAGTTTCAATGGTTTTAGCTTCACTTGCATGTGTTTTTTCTGCAATGTGCTACAGTGAATTTGCTTCAATGATTCCGGCTGCCGGTTCTGCATATCTATACACATACGCTACAATGGGCGAGTTTTTGGCTTGGATTGTAGGATGGGTTTTAATGCTTGAATATCTTGTGGGATATATCGCAGTAGTAAATGCTTGGACAGGGTATTTAATCCAATTTTTAAAAGGTTTTCCTTTTTTGCCATCTTTTATTACAAATCCGCCAATTTGGCTTATAAACGACTATGGAAGTGCATTAAATACTCTAAGCAAACAAGGTATTGATGCATCAAACGTTATTCCATCAATTGCGGGAATTCCTCTTTGTTTCAATCTGCCCGCAATTATAATTACTTTATTTATGGCTGCAATATTAATTAAAGGGATAAAAGAATCAACCAATATGGCAGGAATTATGGTTATTATTAAATTAGCCGTAATTGCTTTATTTGTATTCACAGGTGCCTTTTATGTAAAACCTGAAAACTGGGTACCGTTTGCACCAAACGGTTTTGAAGGTATTTTTATGGGCGCGTTCATTATTTTCTTTGCTTATATTGGCTTTGATGCAATAGCAACAGCTGCCGAAGAAACAAAAAACCCTCAAAAAAACCTCCCAATAGGAATAATAGGTTCGCTTGCCGTCTGCACAATTGTATATGTACTGGTGGGGCTTGTGCTTACAGGTATGGTGCCAATTGCTCAAATCGACACGCACGCACCAATAGCACATGCGATGAGGGTGGCGGGTCAAGATTGGGTAGCAGGGTTGATTTCCCTTGGTGCCTTAACAGGGCTTACTTCTGTTCTTTTAGTTTTAATGCTCGCCGGAACAAGAATTTTGTTTGCAATGAGCAGAGATAATTATTTGCCATCTTTACTTAAATCAGTACACAAAAAATACAAAACTCCGCACATAATTACAATAATGACAGCATTAATATGTATTTTAGGAACATTATTTTTAAATATATCAACAGCCGCAGAATTATGTAATTTTGGAACATTTACCTCTTTTATTATAGTTTGTATTGCAGTGTTAATTTTAAGAAAAACCGACCCAAACAGAAAAAGACCGTTTAAAGTTCCTTTTTCTCCAATTTTCCCACTTTTAGGAGTATTCTGTTGTGGCGGCTTAATGATATATTCAATGCAATTCCTGACTACCTCAAGAGTATTATTTCCACTGTGGTTGGCACTTGGAATATTAATATATTTATCTTACGGTTATAAAAAGCAAAGAAAATCAGAAAATAATGAAAAATAAAATATTAAAGGGTGGATTTAAAAATTTTGCCCTTAACTTACTTGAAAAAAAATCTGTCGATGAGGTTATAGAAACATCTAAAAAATCCGAGCTCAAAAAAACTCTGAGCGCATTTGATCTTATAATTCTTGGCATTGGCGCTGTTGTGGGAACCGGAATTTTCACAATTGTAGGCAGCGCAATAGTAGGCGGACCCGAAGGTGCAGGAGCGGGACCGGCTATTGTGCTCTCAATGATTTTGGCTGCAATTGCCAGCATATTTTCTGCGCTTTGCTATTCGGAAATTGCCGCTATGATACCAATTGCAGGCTCGGCCTATACATACACATATATAACTATGGGTGAGTTTATGGCCTGGGTAGTAGGTTGGATTTTAATGCTTGAATATGCAATAGGAAACATAACTATAACAAGCGCTTGGAGTGGCTATTTTGCACAGTTTTTAAAAGGCTTTAAACATGTTTTACCTGATTTTATTACACATTTTCCGATTTGGCTTAGAAATGATTACCGTTCAATCAGTATAATGTGTGATAAATATGGACTTGATATACATGATAAAATACCGTTTATTTTTGATAGAATACCTTTTGCAATTAATTTGCCCGCAATTTTTATAGTTTTACTGATAACTTTAATTCTTGTAAAAGGGGTCAAGGAATCTACCAGATTTGCCGGTATTATGGTTGCAATAAATATTTTTATAATTTCAACTTTTATTATTGCAGGCTCTCAATATGTTCAGCCGCAAAATTGGACACCCTTTATGCCTAACGGATTTTCCGGTGTACTAATGGGGACTTTTTTAATTTTCTTTGCATATATTGGATTTGATGCCATATCAACAACTGCCGAAGAAACAAAAAATCCCCAAAAAGATATTCCTATAGGCATTTTAGGCACATTGGCAATTTGTACCGCTCTTTATATCGGCGTTGCACTGGTTTTAACAGGTATGGTCCCATATAAGCTAATAGACATTCAAGCCCCAATAGCTCATGCAATGCAACATGTCGGAAAAGATTGGTTTGCAGGCTTTATTTCAGCAGGTGCAATTGCAGGTTTAACATCAGTATTATTAGTATATCAGTTGGGCACAGCAAGAATACTCTACTCTATGAGCCGTGATAAGTTTTTACCACGCTCATTAAGAGTGGTTAACAGAAAAACAAGGGTGCCCAATCTGCTAACTTGGATTTGTGGTATTGTTGTTGCCATAGGCTCAATATTTATGGACTTAAATATATCTGCCGAGCTTTGTAACTTTGGAACATTTACATCATTTATCATTATATGTATTATTGTACTTATTTTAAGAAAAACCGACCCAAATAGAAAAAGACCGTTTAAAGTTCCCTTTGTGCCATTATTTCCTATTCTTGGAATAGTTTTTTGTTCGGGTCTGATAATATACTCGCTAAAAACGCTAAAAACATCATCAATTATCTTTCCAATATGGATATTAATAGGAATTATAATATATTTTATATATGGATACCCGGCACACAGGAATAAAAACAGAAAAAAATAAAACTCCCTTATTCAAAGGGAGTAGTCTAACTTTTTTGACTTATGCTAAGATTTCAACTTAACAAGTGCATCCACTACAACAGGATCCCACTTAACGCCACTTTCACTTTGAAGAATTTTAAGTGCTTCTTGACTGCTTAAAGCTTCCCTTTGAGGCCTATCCTCAAGCAAAGCACAATAAGCATCTGCTAGTGCAATTATCCTTGAGCCGAATGGTATTGAATTACCGTTTAAACCCTCCGGTGTACCTTGACCATTCCAACGTTCACGCTGATAATGAATGTATGGAACAACTTCAGACATAAAGTTTATGTTCATAAGCAGACTTACACCGGCATTTGGGTGCTCTTGCAGTTTTTCCCATTCTTCTTTTGTAAGCTTTTCTTTTTTACAGAACAATTCATCGCTTAGAGTTATTTTGCCTATGTTTTGTAAAAGTCCTGCATAATATATTAAATCTGTTGTTTTTTCATTTAATTCAAGGTAGTGACAAATCTCTCTTGAAAGTTCCGCAGTATTTTTTGAATGGTTATTTTTATATTTACCTTTACAATCAACCGCATAAGCAAGTTTTTCAACGAATGACTGCTGCTGATCACCTAAATCACCTATTATAGCTGTTAGTTGTGCTCGCAGATTTTGTAATTCGGAAGTCGAAACTATCTTTTGCGAAATCAGTCTGTTAACTTCATCTATTAATTTTTGCAAGCCCAAAGAAGTAACAAATAAACCCGCGGTTATTTTTATCAGTTGTTCAAATTGTTTTTCAAGAGGCTTGTCTGCTTTTCTTATAATTTCAATAGAACCTATGCATTCAAAATTGTTTTTCATAGGAAAAACACTTATTTGCAAACCATCTTTTACAAATACTACGTCTTTTTCTTCTTTATGAGAATCAAAGATATATTCACCAATTGCTCTATCAATCTTATCATCGCTGTTACCGCGAAGTTTTAATTCATCGCCTTTATTGCTTAGATAAATATTGCACTCCTCCAGAGAGAGCATAAGTTTTATAGTCTTTGCTATTGAATTGTAAATAACAAAATCTTCATCGTTTTTAAATCCCAAAAGCGAAAGGGTGTTATCAATAGAATATATAGAGACAAGTTCTCTTAGTTGTTCTTTCAAGCTTTCGTTTTTGTCCCTGACTTTATCACCTATCTTGTGTGCAAGTTCCGGATTTATCAAATGTTCGGTCAGAAAATCGCCTAAATTAAGTGCAAAAATCTCCTCAAGCGGGTCATCATCCAATAAATTTATTGAACGAGAATAAATCGAAATGCCTGTATCTTGCCCTTCACTTTTATGGTTTCCAAAGTTTTCCATATAATTTTCCTATATGTGTATTGTTATATTTCTACTATCGGCACACTTTAGAAAAACTTTTGCTTTTTTTACAAAATTTATACTAAAGTTTACAATAAGATAAACTTTAATTTGATTATGCTACAATGCTTGTGTTATGGATGAAAAAATTCTTGTCGAGACAAAATATTATAAAATTGATAAACCCATTAAACTTGAATGCGGCAGAGAACTGAAAAATATTCAAGTTGCATACGAAACATACGGTAAATTAAACGAACAAAGGGATAACGCGATTTTAATTTTGCATGCTCTAACAGCAGATGCTCATGCTGCTTACTATCATTCGCATGAAGACAAAAAGCCCGGCTGGTGGGACACAATGATAGGTGATAACAAAGCTTTTGATACAAAAAGATTTTTTGTTATATGCTCAAATGTTTTGGGTGGGTGCAAAGGCACAACAGGACCCTCATCAATTAATCCTGATACCGGCAAAGAATATGCCCTTGATTTTCCTGTCATAACGGTAAATGATATGGTAAAGGTGCAAAAAGAATTAATTGAACATTTAGGTGTAAAAAAACTTATTGTTGTTGGCGGCTCAATGGGTGGTATGCAAGCTCTTGAATGGTCCATAGAATATCCGAATATGGTTAAATCAACAATAATTATTGCTTGCACTCCAAGATTAACAGCTCAAGGCATAGCTTTTAATGCGGTTGGCAGAAATGCAATAATTTCAGATAAAAATTTTAATAACGGAAACTATTATAATTCGGAACACCCGGAGCGCGGACTCAGTATTGCAAGAATGGTTGGGCATATAACCTATCTTTGCGAAGAAGCAATGCATAACAAGTTTGGTAGAGATTTTAAGGACAAACCATCTTTTGATTTTGGCGTAGACTTTCAAGTGGAAAGTTATCTTGAGCATCAGGGAAGAATTTTTGTAGACAGGTTTGATGCAAACAGTTACCTGTATATTACAAAAGCAGTCGACTATTATGATCCTGCAAGAAAATACGGTTCGCTTGAAAAAGCTATGGAGAAAACAAATTCAAGATTTTTAATAATTTCCTTTTCTTCAGATTGGCTTTTTTCAACAGAACAGGCAAAAATTATGGCAGACGCATTAATTAAAAATAACAAAGAAGTTTCATTTGTGGAACTAAAAAGTGCTTGCGGTCACGATGCATTTTTAATTGAATGGGAAAAGCAAACAAAAATTATAGAAAGTTTTTTGAAGGGTTAAAATGCTTAACTACAGTGCGATAATACAACTTGTAAAAGAAAAATCTAAAATATTAGACTTAGGTTGCGGTTCCGGTGCGTTATTTAAAATGCTTATTGATAAAAAACAAGTAACCGGAGTAGGGATAGAAATAGACGAAAATTGCGTAATAGAGGCACTTGAAAAGGGACTTAGTATAATTCAGGGGGACTTGGATAAAGGCTTAAAACAATTCCCTGATAAATGTTTTGACTATGCAATTTTAAATCAAACATTGCAATCAACAAACAATCCTGAATATGTTATGGAGGAAATGTTAAGAGTTGCAAAACGCTCTATTGTCAGTTTTCCAAACTTTGCATACTGGAAAGTCAGGTTTTATCTGTTTTTTAAAGGCAAAATGCCTAAAAGCAAAGTGCTTCCTTATGAGTGGTATAATACTCCCAATATACACCTTTTAACCGTTAATGACTTTTTTGAATTCTGCAAAAAAAGGGGTATAAAAATTGAAGAATCAATTTATCTTACAAGAAAAAAAGCCAGAAGCGGAATATTAATAAGAACAATTACTAACTTTTTTACAGAAGAAGCTGTTTTTGTTATTACAAAATAAAACGACCCTTTTAAATAGGGTCGTTTTATTTGTGCTTCATATTCTACATAGCACCTTTTATAATTTCAACAAAGCTATCCGCTTTAAGGCTTGCGCCGCCCACCAAAGCGCCATCTATATCCGATTGTGCCATTTGCTCTTTAATTGTTTCCGGTTTTACCGAACCGCCATAGAGAATTCTCACTTTTTGGGCATTTTCATTACCTGCAATTTGAGCCAAAGTAGACCTAATTCCCTTAATAACTCTGTTAGCTTCAACACTATCACAAGTTTTACCTGTGCCAATTGCCCAAATAGGTTCATAAGCGATAACAACATTTGCTACATCATCAGGCTTTACGCCATCTAAAGCTTTTACAATTTGAGAAGCAATATGAGAATCAGTAACGCCCAATTCGCGTTGTTCAAGAGTTTCGCCGCAGCAAATAATAGGTGTCAAACCAGATTCAATAATAGCTAATGCCTTTTTATTAATCATCTCATCCGATTCGCCAAAGATTTGTCGACGCTCAGAATGTCCGATAATGATAAATTTTGCATTAAAATCTTTAATCATATCAATAGAAATTTCACCCGTAAAAGCACCTTTAGGTTCATAAAAACAATTTTGTGCTGCTAATTTAATTCTTTCGCAACCACAATTGCAAATGCTTTCACTAACAACATCTAAAGACGTAAAGACAGGCGCTACAACAACTTCAGGTAATGCATCTTTGTCAATAGTTGAAATAGAATCTTTAATAGCACAAACAAGCTTTTTGCTTTCTTCACGATTGTTGTGCATTTTCCAGTTACCGGCAATAATTGGTCTTCTGCTCATTTTTAAACTCCTTAAAATCTAAAATAACATTAAAATAATAGCATAAAAGATTATTTTAAGTAAGTTAAATTTAAACGCGGCACAAGCCGCGTAATAAATTTATTTCGTTTGGTACGGTTTCGCGCTGTCGGCAAGGCTGAAAGCACACCGCAGTGCGCGTTCGCTTTTTAAAAGCTCACTATCGCACCGGCTTACGCTGCCTGCTCATAAATTTAAACGCGGCACAAGCCGCGTAATAAATTTATTTCGTTTGGTACGGTTTCGCGCTGTCGGCAAGGCTCTCGCCTTCCCGTTCGCGCTCACACACCTAATGCCTGCTCATAAATTTAAACGCGGCACAAGCCGCGTAATAAATTTATTTCGCAGGTTATTAACCGTAAGCGGCGAATAAAGGCATATATAGCGATAAAGCCAAGAATAAAACAATACCGCCTATAAATATAAGCATTGCCGGCTCGACAAGCTTTGTAAATTTATCAATAATACCATCAAGCCTTTGGTCAATAAAAGTTGTACAATGATGGAGTAATTCGCCCAATCTACCTGATTGCTCACCTGTTGCAATCATAAAGGTCATCATACTGGGGATTTGATTTGATGCCCTTAAGGCAACAGACAAATGGGTACCTTGTTGAACTCTGGATGTAGCCTGAAAAATAGCATCCTTTAAAACTAAATTATCAAGTGTCATATTTGCCAGATATAAACAATCAACAATAGGAATACCCGCTTCATACGCGACTTGCAAAACCGCAAGAAAATTTGAATAATTTGAAAATCTTAATAATTCGGACAGCAAAGGTACCTTTAAAAGAAAAGCATCCACAGGTCTTTTTGTTACATCGTTAGAAAGTATGTGTTTTACCGCTAAAACTAAAAACACAATTGCAATAATTGGAATAAACCAAAATTTCCTTATAAATAAACCCAAGGACATACATATTTGAGTCATTAAAGGTAATTCACGTCCCAAATTATCAAACATCTCTTTAAATGCCGGAAATACAAAAACAAGCATAACCGTAACAACAACACAAGCCAAAAGTATGACAAAAATAGGATAAATTAAAGCACCAATTACCTTGCTTTTTATATCGTCTTGTTTTTTAAGCAACTCAAGCATACGGGTAAGCGTTTTATCCAATTCACCTGAATCCTCCCCTGCTTTTACAAGTCCGACGTAAACTCTGCCAAAAATTTTTCTGTGGCGTTCAAGCGTTTCAGCAAGGGTAAGACCCCCAACAATAATGTTTCTTCTTAACTCATGCGCGATACTTCTAATTGGTTTTGCTTGAGCATTATTCTCCAAAAAGACAAGTGTTTCAATGATTGGAATACCGGTTGAGGTTAAGATTTGCAAAGTTTGAGTAAATTCAATTTTATCCTTTAGAGAAAAAGCGCTTATATTCTTAACGCGAATATTCTTCTTTTCGGAAGCTTTTGAGTTAGATTCTTTAACCGAATCATCACTGATTTTTGTTGGCAAAAGCCCCATTTTTTTTATTGCATCACGTGCCGAGCGTGCATCAAGAGCATCAATTTTGCCCTTAACAATATCTTTATTATTTTTTAATGCAGTATATGAAAAAGTTGGCATTTTTACCTCTAATTATCTCTAGCAATACCTAAAATTCTTACAAATTCATCAATTGTCGTAACACCGTTAATTATGTGCTCTAAGCAAGACATTTTAAGCGTTTTCATACCATGTTTAATTGCATAGTCCTCTAATTCGACATCATGCGCACGTTGAGCAATCATTTTTTTCATTTCTTTATTAATCAACATGATTTCAAAAACACCTGTCCTGCCTGAATATCCGGTGTCATTACAATATGGACAACCGCAAGCTTTGTAAATAGTTGTTTCCATTAAACGCTTAATGTCTTGCGGATCGGTCAATATTTTTCGTGCTTCTTCTTCTGTTGGCTTGTAAGCTTCTTTGCATTCCGGACAAAGTTTTTTTACTAGCCTTTGTGCAATAACACCTGTAACAGTAGAAGAAATCAGATAATCCTTTGCACCCATTTCTATAAGACGAGTAATCGTAGCAGCAGCCGAGTTCGTGTGAATGGTGCTTAATACAAGGTGCCCTGTAAGAGAAGCGGAAATAGCTACTTCAAGAGTTTCAAAGTCACGAATTTCACCAACCAGTATAATATCAGGGTCTTGTCTTAAAATAGCTCTCAAACAGTTTGCAAACGTTATCCCTGCTTTAGGATTGACTGCAGATTGATTAACACCATCCATTTTAATTTCAATAGGATCCTCAATTGTAGTAATATTTACATCTTCAGAATTAAGGGTTCTTATTAAAGAATAAAGTGTTGTTGTTTTACCGGAACCAGTAGGACCGGAAGTGAGAACAATACCGTTTGGCAGAGAGATTAAATACTCAATTTTCTTTTTATCATCCGCAGAAATTCCATCAATTGAAATTACTTTTTCATTACTCATATCAGTAATGGCGGGCGCTAAAACCCTGATAACCATTTTTTCTTTGTTACCGACAGGAAGAGTGTTGACACGAAAATCATGCTGCATTTTCTTATACTTGATAGAGAAATTGCCGTCTTGAGCACGTCTATGCTCAGCAATATTCATACGAGCAAGCACCTTAAAGCGTGAAACAACAGCTGAATCAACTTTAGCAGGTATTTTTAAAACTTCGCGCAATGTACCATCAACACGAAATCGAACAACATATCCGACAAGTCGAGGCTCAATGTGAATGTCTGAAACCTTTTGGTCAATCGCAAGCGTTACAATTTTGTTTGCAAATTTTGCAACAGTACCGGAAGTATCACGTATCTCACTTTCAACCTGATCCCAAAGTGAATCGGAATTATCTGCCTCAACACGCTCGTTTTCAATTTCCTTGAGCATTTTATTGGCAGCTTCACGCTCGTTCTCATAATAAGTTTGTAAAAATGCCTCATACTCATAATGAGTAACCATTATAACCGTAGGTTTCAAACCCGTTTGGTAAACAATTTCATTAATGGTTTTTGAATTTCCCGGGTCGACCATACCGACAACAAGAGATTTATCGGTCATACTAAGGGGAATAACTTTATTCTCGCGTACAAAATCCTCAGGCAATATTGAAATTGCCGTAGGCAGCGCCTTTAACTGCTCTGCAGTAGCAAGCTGCACACCCATTTGTGCACCAAGAGCTTCTTTTAACTCTTTTATGGTAATAAAGCCCATTTTTACAAGCACAGAACCCAGCGGAATGCCCAAAACTTTTGACTCAGCTAACGCCATTGTTAGCTGCTTATCATTAATAAGCCCTTCCTCAATTAATATTTCGCCAATTTTTTTTGTAGCAGGCGCCTCTACAGAGTTGATATCACCACGTTTAATTTGTTTATCTGATTGCTCAGAAGTTTTTTTGTCACTGTCACCGTTTTGAACTTGAATAGGTTTGGAAGGTGACACATCCTGACTCATATCATCGCTATCTAGAGAAATTTCATCATCATCAGACAAATCAATATCAATGTCATCATCATTTATATCAATACTCAACTCATCCGAAGGTCCAGAATTATTTTTTTTAGAATTCGCATTTGACTCAACACCCACATTTTCTTTTTGTTCAAAAGATACATCGGCAAAAGGGTCATTATCAAAATCATTAGAAAGAACACTACCAAATGTTGATGAAAATTTCTTCAAAAAACCATCGAACAATGTATCAAAATTTTGCTTAGAAAGAAAAATAAATTCTACTTTTTTATCAACAATCGGCTTTATATACTCTATTATTTTTTCCTTGTCTGCATCAGGCGAAACCGCAACGAAGAATGAATCACCCTGAACATTAATCGGTACAAAAGAGTACTCTTTAGCGACTGCTAATTCAAAATTATTAGCATGTTCGAAATTAATTTTCTTTATAAGTTTATCTAATAAATCATTGGTCATTTGCGCTATTATAAATCTATAGGTTTAATATTAGCAATATCCTCGGAAGAATACACAATGTGCGGAGTAATCATAATTACAAGTTCTTCTTTGGTTTTTTGATTTGATGAAGTTCTGAAGAACACACCAACTAAAGGCAAGTCGCCAAGAACAGGTATTTTAGTAACTTGTTGAGTTTCATTTTCTTTAATCAAGCCTGCAAGAACAAGTGTTTCGCCATCTTTAATTCTTATATTGTTCAAAGATAAATCACGCCTTTGTAAAAGAGTAGCTTGCAATTCGTCAACACCTGCCTGACCCGGTGCATATATTCTCTCTTTAATTGTAGCAAATTCAGGTTTTATATTCATTGAGACATAGCCATCAGGACTAATGAAAGGCAATAATTCAATTTTTAGGCCTTCATCATCACCCACTTCGTATGTTCTTGATATGCCGGCATTATCAATTGTAGTAAGCATTTCAGACTTTACAGTTTTAACATAGTCAGATGTCATATCAATAACTGATTTTTGACCATTTGTGACCATAATTTTTGGATTGGTAAGCACTCTGCCCTTACCGTTTTGCACAAGATATTTTAACCTGTACACCAATGTAGAATCACCTTTATACTTATCTACCGTATATCTTGTAGTGGTAGTTTGCCCATCATCACCCGTTGTTGTTTCAGATGCGGTATAGCTTCTTCCCATAAAGAAAGTAGGATGATTTGCATCGGTTGCAAGCCCGTTGGCAGTGTCAAAACTCAAACTGATAAACGGTGTCCACAAACTCCATTCATTAGCAAATTCTTTAGAACCGGTTTCATTAAGTTCAACTACAGTCATCTCAACATAAGCCATTGGCTGTTTTTTATCATTTTGTTCAATAAATTCTTTAATCATTTTAACTTGTTCATAAGAACCGCCATTAATGTTGATTGTTCCAAGCTCAGGGAAATAAACTACAGCAAGAGGAGAAGAACCAAACATTTTAATTGCATTATCTGTACTCATTCCGCCAACAGGACCTTGCTGATCCGAGTCACCACGTGCAACAGACTCAGTAGCACGACAAGCAACTATTCCGCTACCAAGCTTGACTTTTCTAATTTCTTCTTCATCATCTGCTTCATCGTCGTCGTCATCTTCCGCCAAATCGTCTTCATCTTCTGTTGAAACTTTTTTATTAACCTCAACAAATGTACTGCAAATCAGCATTGCCATTTCTTTAGGTGTTGTATGGTTAACTTTAAATGTGTTAATCATAGGCTTTCTGTCTAATTTTTGCGCAATCTTCTTTGCCACTTCATAGTCATTTTGAGTTCCGAACAAAAGCAACTCATTTGTGGCAGGGTTAGAAGTAACAATTTTGTCATTAGACAAGCCAGTAATATTCGAACCAAAAATATTGTTATTCAAAAAGTCTGCAATATTTTGAGCTCTCTCGTATTTAATTGGAATTATATTAAGATTTTGCTTTGTAAAACTAAGTTTTGAACCATCTTTAATTGAAGCAACAATTATGTTTTTACCATCAAGAACATAAGTAAGCTCGGCGGAACGCAAAACCAATAAAAATGCATCATTCAATGTAACATTGACAAGATCAAGCGTTACTTTACCATCTACGGAATTATGGAAGATTACATTCATTCCGGCTTTTTGTGCAAACATTCTTAAAACTTGCTTAACATCAGAATCTCTAAGTGAAAGATTAATTTTAGACTTAGAATTTGTAATCTGCACATTTTCATTTAAATTAATTATGCTGTTGTCACCTTTTTTAACATAGTTATTTATATTAAGTATATTAGGCTCGCCGTCATCAATATCATAATAATTTGCCGGCGTATCAAAATTTGAATACGCAATTTTTTCAGCAGATGCATTTTCATTTGAAAACTTCAATTCAAGTCCTGCCCAAGACGATTGAACAAAAGAAAATAACATTAGCAACACTGTAAATTTTTGAACTAAACTTTTTGTTTTTTGCGTAAACATTATATTTTTTACTCCTAGATTATTTTAATACTTATTCTTCTATCGGACGGACTTCAACATCTGATGCCGAAGTATAGTCACTTGAAATACTTTTATATTGCCTGATGCCACCCGAACCATACACGGCAGCACCGCTAATTTCACCATTTTGGCTAAATCTTTCGCCAACAGAAGCCTTATAAATATTTGTACCCTTTTTAATAACAACAAATTGGCGGTTAATATCAAGCACAAGAAAATCATCAACCATATCGTTTTTTTGAACAAAATAATCTATTCCATTTATTGTTATTATTGCTGAAGGCTTTATACTGTCAAAAAGTATACCCGAAACAGATACTTTCAATAACTCCTGTGCATCTGTCTCCTCGCCATATTTATCAGGTGGCATTAATATATCCGATGGAATACCGGCATAATAATTATTGTTAAAGTCGTCAAAAGTAGGTAAGAACGGATTTAATCTTCCTGCGCTTTCAACCGAAACTACAATTTTTTTATCCGGTTTTAATTTCTTTGCCTCATTATCATTCATAACAGGGATTTGTTCCTGCTCATTATCTTGTTTAACTTGCTTGTCCTCTATTGCATTATTTTTGCTACCTTCTTGGACAAGCGGAGTTTTTGCAATATCAATATTTGCCTTCTTTGGTGCGACAAATATGAAGAATAAAGAGCCTAAAACTAAAACTGCTGCAAAAATAGCACCTGCAATAACCGGTATACTAACCTGTTTGTCGTCAGTTTTTATGCCTATACCAAGACTATTGTCCTCATCTTGGGCTACTTTTTCAAGCTCTTGCGAAACCTCTAAATCGTCTAATTGATTAAGAATACTTTTGTCTTCATCATCCATAACATTATCGACATCAACAAGTACTTCTTCCTTGTCATCACCGCCAAAAACTTCAAAAGCATCTTTCTTGCGAGATACATCTTCACCCTTATCCGACGTATCATCCAAAGTAATATCGACATCCTCACTTTGAATATCTTCTTTAATGCTCTTGACTTTTTCTTTAGATTTTTTGGTTTTAGTTGTTTTGGACTCAACTTTTGCACTTTTATCCGAAGCAATTGAAACAATGTCAACGTCTGTAGAGCTATCTTTTAATAACTCATCCCAACTGATTGACTCGTCATCAATATCATCATCTAAATCAAGATCTAAATCATCAAGATTATCAATGCTATCTAAATTTTCTTTTTCGTCCTCAAAAAACATTTATTTTCTCAATTTTATCCGCTAACTATTCTTTAATTTATTGATTAACATGTATACTCAATATTTATTATCATATATTCTTATTAACTTGTCGTCAAATTTTGTAAAAAATCATACAAAAAAACTATTTTCAAAAATAATTATCAGTATAAATCATTTCAACTCCCTCTACAATAACTGTATCTTCATTATTAATTCCTAAATCACGCAATCTCCCCCAAACGCCCATAGAATCCATAATATTAGATAGGCGCCTGATTTGCTGAACGTTTTTTACATCCGTAACTGCAACCAATCTTTTTAATTTGCCGCCTGAAATACTATATGTATTTTTATTAAGTTTTGTAATAAAAAATTCAGAATCATCATTGTTATCAAAATCACTGTCATGCTCAACTTCAATTTCAATATCAAAACGCGGAAGCATGTCTACAAGGCTAAAAATATGATTTAACAGCTCTTTTACGCCATCTGAGGTAGCGCAAGAAATAATGAAAATATCACTGTCGTATTTTTTTAAATTTTCTTTTAAATTATCAATTTTATCTTTTTCAACAATATCCTTTTTGTTAAGCACCAATATTTGATGTCTTTTTAAAAGCTCGCTGTCGTATTTTTCAAGTTCTTTATTTATTTTAATATAATTTGCAACAGGATCTGATGCACTCATATCAACAATATGGATAAAAAATCTGCACCTTTGAATATGACGCAAAAATTCAAAACCCAAGCCAATCCCCTCAGAAGCACCTTCAATAAGACCCGGAATATCTGCGACAATAAAACCGTCGCCGTCGGGCTTTTTAACAACACCGAGATTAGGTGTCAGAGTTGTAAAAGGATAATCGGCAACTTTTGGACGTGCGGAACTTATAAGACTTATAAAACTTGACTTGCCGGCATTTGGCATTCCTAAAAGACCAATATCAGCAATAAGTTTTAACTCCAATTCAAGTTCGCGCTCTACGGATGCTTCGCCAGGTTCGCAAAACTGAGGGCTTCTTTTTTGAGCAGTTGCAAACCTTGCGTTACCTCTGCCGCCCCTGCCACCCTTGGCAACCAAAATAGTCTTTTCATTCTCATTTAAATCGGCTATAACTTTTCCTGTTTTTAAATCTCTTACAATAACACCTACCGGTACTTTTAGATATAAATCATTACCACCTTGCCCATGACAGTTCTTGTTTTTTCCGTTTTCACCGTCTTGAGCATGAAATACAGATTTATAGGTAAAGTCTAAAAGTGTAGACATATTTTCATCTGCCACCAAATATACATTACCGCCGCGCCCGCCATCACCACCTGCAGGGCCGCCTTTATCAACAAATTTTTCTCTACGCCAAGCAACACAACCGTTCCCGCCGCGCCCAGAAATAACTTTGATTTTTGCCTTATCAATAAATGTTGCCATCAGCCCGCATTCCTGTTATTGCCTGAAATATAAAGCATTTTGTTAATATCCATACCCAAAGCAGACAAATTATTGTTTTCACCAGTTTGCAATCTCTTAAACGCTAAATCCTCTACCATATTTAACATATTTAAAAGCGCATTTGAATCAATCCGGTTATTTTCATAATCATCCATGACTTCAAGCAAAAAAGGATAAGCATCCCAAGCCTCGTAAGCGTTTATCACCGAAATGCTGCGTGCAAAATCTTGATTATCGATATACTCAAGCTTTAACATTAAGTAATATTTAGCATAACGTGCAATTTGTTCAAGCACTTTTTCTTCACAACACATCTCCAGCATACGGGAAAAATATGTGCAAAAATCTGCATAAAGCCTTTCTTCAAAAGGAATTTTACCATCTTTTTGAATAGTTAAAAAATGAAACAGAAAATCAAAAAATAAATCCTCATCGCCATTAAAAGATTTTTTTATTTCATAAAAAAACAAAAAACCATTTTCACTTAACGCTAATTCTAAAAATTTAATTATTGATTTTATTGTTTCACTTCTTGTCATAGTATCCCCAGAAATTTAATTATCGCATAAACATTTTATCCCATGTGTAAAAAATATCAAAAATGTAACAATTTAAAAAAGGCTCAAATATGAGCCTTTAATATGACATTTCAATTCTTTTCTTTTCCTTTATAAGTTCGTCATATACCCAAGAAGGAACAAAATTTTTACCCATCAAAATTGCGCCATGATTAACTGAGGGCGCATGAAAATCCGAACCGCCGGTTATTATTAAACCAAATTTTTCCGCAAGTGAAGAAAAGTATTCAACAACTGCAGGAGAATGCTTGCGATGGTATGCCTCAATACCCCTTAGCCCATAACTTACAAGCTCTTTTGTAAGTTTTTCGGATATATCAACATCAATAGGATGGGCAAAAACAGGTATGCCGCCTGCATCATTAATTATCTCAACAGCATCGTGCGGACTTACTGTTTTTCTTGGAACATATACCGGAGAAGAATCATTAATGTACTTTGAATAAGCCTCCATGACATTTGCAACGCCGCCTGCACTAACTATTGCACGAGCAATATGCGGTCGTCCGATACTACCCCCTTGAGCTACCAAAGATTTAATATCCTCATATTTAACTCTTATACCGGCTTTTTTATTTAAAAGTTCAACTATTTTTGTAGTTTGATTAACACGAGCTTCTTGTTGAGATTTCAACAGCTCGCAAAAATCATGATTTAAAGGGTCCATATAATAACCTAAAATATGAACCTCGTAACCTTTATAGATTGTGTTAATTTCGACACCCGGAATAATTTCAAGCTTATATCCCTGTTTTTTAACATAATCTGATGCTATTTTATGCGACAAAATATTGTCATGGTCTGTCAAAGCAATAACATCAAGACTACAATCAAGTGCCGTATCAACCACCTGCTCGGGAGAATATGCGCCATCCGAGTAGGTGGTGTGAATGTGCAAGTCGATTTTCACTTTTACCTTCCTGTCATTTTTTTACCTCACTAATAAAATTAATTCGTTTAATTTTTTTTGGAATGCCCGTTTTTTTATTAAAAAATATTTCGCAGGCATTTATTTGAGAAAAATCTGACTCGTCAACATCAAAACGCGCAGGAATTGAAGTTGTAAGACGTTTCAGGGATCCTTCGTATTCCATGCCGATAACACCGTCAGAAGAACCGCAAAAACCAACATCTGAAAGATACGCACAACTTTCGCCGATAATTTTTTCATCGGCAGTTTGAACATGTGTATGCGTTCCGACAACTGCTTTAATTCCAAGACTCTGTGCATATCTTGCAAAACAAATTTTCTCTGCAGTAGCCTCAGCATGAAAGTCTATAAAAGAAATTTTATTTTCAAAATCGCATTCTTTTTTAAGCTTTTCCACAAGTTCCGACAGAGCATGAAACGGACAATTAATAGGGGGCATAAAAGTTCTGCCCAACATATTGATTATTATAATATTATCAAAAACCCTATAGCCGACACCCATAGCATCCGGATAATTATAAGGACGTATTAAGCATTGTGATTCATTTATATATGCAAAAATATCTTTTTTGTCCCAAATATGATTACCGGAAGTAAGACAATTTACACCCATTTCAACAAATTCATCATGATTTTTCTTGGTCAAACCAAACCCATGTGAAGCATTTTCAGCATTCAAAACTATAAAGTCATACTTATTGCATGCACATGTATTATTTAAAAAATCTTTAACAATATTTCTACCGGGACGTCCTACCACATCACCGAGAAAAAGCAACTTAAATTCATTAGACATTTTTACTTCGCAATTTCAGTAACTCTTGCTTCCCTGACAACAGTAACCCTGATTTGTCCTGGATACTCAAGTTCATCCTCAATGCGTTTTGCAATATCACGAGCTAATTTAGCACTTGCCGCGTCATCAAAAACATTGGGCTGAACTACAACCCTAACTTCGCGACCTGCCTGAACTGCAAAGGACTGCCTTATACCCTCGTAACTGCTTGCAATTTCTTCAAGCTTTTTGAGGCGTTTAATATAGATTTCAAGCGTATCGCGCCTTGCACCGGGTCTGCCCGCACTAACAGCATCAGCTATTTTAACCAAAGCAGCGACAAGTGTATGCGCCGGAACGTCATCATGGTGAGCTTCGATTGCATGAACTATTTCTTCTTTTTCGCCATATCTTCTTGCAAGTTCAACACCCAGAGAAATATGGGTGCCTTCCTGCTCTTGATCAACGGCTTTACCAATATCATGCAACAAGCCTGCACGCTTTGCCTGATTTACGTCAGCGCCCAATTCGGATGCCAACATACCGGCGATTTGCGCCACTTCAATAGAGTGTTTCAGCACATTTTGACCATAGCTTGTTCTATAATATAAGCGTCCAAGAGTCTTGGTAAGCTCTTTGTTAAGGTTCATAATTCCGAGGTCATGAGCTGCACGCTCACCCTCTTGTTTCATTTTATTTTCTATCTCTTTAGTAGATTTTTCGTAAACTTCTTCAATTCTGACAGGATGTATTCTGCCATCCGCTATAAGTTTTTCAATTGTAAGTCTGGCAATTTCACGTCTGACAGGGTCAAACGATGAAAGCACAACAGCTTCCGGCGTATCATCAATTATTAAATCAACTCCCGTTAAGGTTTCAAGAGTTCTGATATTTCTACCTTCACGACCTATTATTCTTCCCTTCATTTCATCCGAAGGAAGTGAAACCACAGAAACTGTAGATTCTATAACTTGCTCAATAGCACATCTTTGCATAACTTGAGAAAGTATTTCTCTTGATTTTTCTTCAGCCGTTTCTCTTATTTTTTGTTCGTTTTCACGAATTAATTGTACTTGTTCTTGTGCAAGTTCTGATTTTAACTGCTCAAGAAGCATATTTTTAGCTTCTTCGCGCGACATCTGAGCAACGCGTTCAAGTTCTGAAAGTTGTTTTGCAACGATTTCAGCCAGATAATCTTCCTTATCGAGCAGTTCATCATACTTTTTATTCAGCTCATGCTCTTTATCAACATTTTTTTGAACTCTGTCCTCAAGTTGTTCTTCTTTTTTCATTAAAGAATTTTCAAGGCGATTTATTTCAGAACGTCTTTCGCGCACTTCATCGTCAAATTTTTGACGTTCAAAATGAAGTTGCTCTTTTGCAGCAATCATTGCTTCTTTTTTTAAAAAACTTTCCTTTTCTTCAAATTCTTTTTGCAGTTTTTTTTCATTCTCACCAAATACTTCAAGTTTTGTTTTTTGTCTTACATTTAAAATAACCGAAATAATCAGCGCTATTGTTAAAACTGCAATTGCTATATAAATTGTGTAATTAATTGTTCTGTACCTCTTATATATACCTAAGTTAAACAGGCAAAAAAATCCCTGTTTAAATGCTTAATAAAATATTAGCATGAATTTGTTAATTTTAACAGATTTTTTTTAAAACAATTTCTAGCATAATAAAATACCAATCAAACAGATGATTTTTCGTAAATTTGTTTTAATTTTTTGCAACAATTTCGGTAATATTAATATAGACTTGTTTATAAAAAACATTATATAAATCATGTAACTATATGCGAAAGGAATAAAATGTTTACAAATCTGGTTTCAATGATAACAAAATCAATTCAAACCACACAAAGCGCACCTGTCAGTACTAAAAAAAGCTATAATCCTTTTGCACAAGGAGAAAATCCTTTCTTAGGCTCAAGTTTTAATTCATCCGAAAGTTACGGCAAGAATACGCCTGTAAATGGAGGATATTTTGCGGGCTATTACAATGGCAAACCAAATATTGTCGGCAGGCGTTTGTTTATTGAAGTTTAACCTTTGAACGCAAACTTTTGTGCCATTTCCTGTTCAATATTTTTAAATGCCGGATTTGCTGTTTGTCCGTTATTTTTCTTTTTTCTTAAAATTATATTTACCATTGGCTGCGCTATACCTATTGCAGCAGCACCTATCAATATATTTAAAACTATCGCAGCCGCCTTGTAATTTTTAACTTGTTTTAAAAATTTATTTGCATCAGGTTTGCCCTTGCAAGCATCAAGCAACTCCAAAATATTACCTGCGGCATTTTTGACATTTTCCAAATCAATATGAGCAAAAGAATCAATTATGCCGTCAGAGCCCTTTATAGTCGGTATATCACCCGATATCTTGAGCATTTTTATTAGGGCATTATCATGATTAAAGATGTATTGCAAAGCATCGTCACCTTTTTTAGACATAAAAGTTTGAATCGAGTCTTTTAAATCCGGAGATTTAATTAAATCTGCAAGTTTTTCGTTACTCAAAAGTTGAAATTCATTTGCGATTGGTTTTTTAAATATTTTTTTACTTATTTTCTCAAGTCCCTTTTCAATTGGCTTTGCCAATCCGTATATAAAAAGTATTTGAAAAGCTTCTTTAAATCCGATTTCAAATCTTTCGCCTTTTCTGCCCATTTTTAATCTTGTTGCAGTAATTCCCGCATCTAATATGGACATGTTTTTAACAGGATTATACATAAAATCAGTCAAAAATTTTGCTGCATTACCGGAAAAAGAAACATCTTTTTTACTTTCCAAAAATTTACTAAAGATTTTTTGCTGACTTAAATCATTTTTTAACTCGTTTTCAAAAAGCAACCTTTGTTTGTATTTGTTTTCAAGCTCTTTTTGAGTTGTTTTTTGCTTATATACAATAAGTGCGCTCAAGCCGCCCAATGTTGCCGCTGTAGCAACAATAAATTTTGCAACATGGAGTTTTTTATACAATCTTTGCAAATTCGGATTATTTAAAATATTTTCAAGAATTTGTTTTTGTGAAGCATCTTTTGCATTTTTCGCCAAAAACTCAAGCCTATCAAGCTTACCTTGTGAGTTTTCTTTAAGATTCCTGATGTCGAACTTGGGATCAGCTTTAAAAAACCTATATACAGTTTTGTCGAAAAGTTTTTTGAGAAGTGGAATACCGCCAATCCAAAGTATTTCGGTACCAAATTCCTCTATGGCTCTTTCCTTGCCATCTTCCTTTGATGCTTGTTTGTCGTAAATATAAGTAATAGCACAATTGCTTAATGTGTCTTTAGCGGCTATGGGCACGACAGACCCGCTGTTATTGCTCAATTCCTGAATTAATCTTGTTGTTATGCTTAAATTTGACATATTTTTTCCTTACAAATTTCTATAGTCCCCAAACAAGGTTCATCAACTTTTGAACCCTTTCTTTAATTTGTAAAGTATGTCTGAGATTTTTCATATTATTAACCTTCACTTTTTTTTAAACGCATGTGACGTATTTTTTTTGCTCTTTTTAGTATTAATATTTACATTTTTAAACCAAAAGAGCCGCTTTAAGGGCGGCTCTTTAAAATTCATATTAAATTTATTAATCTATACGAACGTATACGCGAGCCTCCTGCACTTTAAAAAATCTACGTCGCAACAATTCAAATAAATTTCTTAACATGTAAAATACCTTCTTTTAATAAAGCTTTAGTATTTTACACCCAAAAAAAATTTTTGTCCAGTAATGTATATCATTTTTATTTAATCTTTATCTATACAACAAAATGTTTAGCAAACGTTACAATATATTAAGAAATTTGCATAGTAATTTTTTTTGTGTAATAATTCAAATGTTAATAGTCTAACCATTCCTTTCTTGACTTATGCGATTTGAAAATCAAATCGCATTTTATTTTATATATTTTTATTAAATTCTCACCCTTGAGTTTTCTTTCATAATATAATTAATTTTATGAGAATTTTAGGAATAGACCCCGGAATTGGAATAACCGGTTATAGTATAATAGAAGCCAAAGATGACGGCTATGAGCTTATTTCATGCGGTTCTATACAGACAGATAAAAACATGCCCCATCAAAAAAGGTTGGCAGAAATTTACCGCGACATAAAGCAAATTTGCACTACATTCAACCCGCAATGTGCAGCAATAGAACAGCTTTTCTTTTTTAAAAACCAAAAAACTGTAATTCCGGTAGCCCAAGCTCGCGGCGTAATTCTTGCAGCACTTGAGGAATCCGGGGTTGAAACGGGAGAATATACTCCGATTGTCATAAAACAAGTCCTAACAGGTCATGGCAGAGCAAGTAAAGATGAAGTAAAATCTATGGTTAAAAGATATGTAGAACTCAGTTCCAATACCAAATTGGATGATACAATAGATTCAATAGCAATTGGCATTTGCCATGCCAGAAATTTAGAAATTAAAAACAGGGAGATAATATGAATACACTAATAGCAAAAAAAGCCGCAATTTATGCATTTATTTTAGGTGCTATATTAGCATTGGTTGGCATTATAGGTTTTTTAATAGGTCTTGTAGCCTTTGCTCTCGGGCTTTTATGTGCGCCTGCGATTATATTTTTTATGAAAGCAAAAAATGAAATAGGTTTTCTTGAAAATCAGCAAGGTGCAGCCCTTGGGGCAATGGTCGGTTTTTGTTCAACGGTTGCATATTTTGCAATTTTTACACCGCTGGTACTTATAATACATGCATTTATTCCGTCATATTACTCTTATGGCATACCTTATATAGTAAATTTTGACACTTTTTGGCTCTTTCTTGTTATAGTTGTTACAATAGGAATACTTGTGGCACTAACAAATGCAACAACAGGAATGGGGGCAATATTTCTACTTTCACAATTTGAAAAAAAACCTGACGACATCGAAGAAATAGACATACATATTGAATAAAGGACAAATTAATGAGCGAATTTCACTCTAAAATTAAAACTGTAGAATGGGTAAAAACAGGCGAGCTTGAAGGCATTTCAAGAATGGTTGACCAAACGTTAATTCCTTATGAATATAAAAAAGTTGACATAAGAACAACCGAACAAATGTATAAAGCCATAAAAGAAATGATAGTAAGAGGTGCGCCGGCAATAGGAATTTCAGGTGCGCATGGGGCGGCATTATGCGCAATAGAACTTTTAAAAAGTAACGAAAAAAATTTTACGGAAAAATTAAAAAAAGGAATGGATTATATTAATTCATCAAGACCGACTGCGGTCAACTTAAGCTGGGCACTTAACGAACAGCTTAAAATCGTAAATCAAGGGGGCACAAAAGAAGAAATAACCCATAATCTTATTGAAAACGCCATAAAACTTGAAAACGAAGATATGGAAATTAATAAAAAAATTGGCGATTATGGCGCACAAATTATACCAAAAGGCGCAACTATACTTACTCACTGTAATGCAGGCGCTCTTGCAACAGTAGGATATGGTACGGCACTTGGGGTTGTAAGAAGTGCTTATGCAAAAGATAACACTGTTCAAGTTTTTGCAGATGAAACCAGACCCAGACAACAAGGTGCGCGCATTACAACTTTTGAACTTGTGGAAGACGGAATTCCGGTAACACTAATTACTGATGGCATGTGTTCGTACTTTATGAAAAAAGGTATAATTGATGTTGTTGTAACCGGTGCGGATAGAATTGCCGCAAATGGTGATACTGCAAATAAAATCGGAACATACACTGTTGCTATTGCAGCCAAATACCACAATATACCATTCTACATTGCAGCACCAAAATCAACAATAGATATGTCAATAAAATCAGGAGAGCATATACCCATAGAATTAAGAGGGGAAGAAGAAGTTACTACAATTAACGGTAAAAAAATATGTGCCGACGGTGTAAAAATTATCAATCCGAGTTTCGATGTAACGCCAAGCGAGCTAATAACAGGCATTATAACAGAATATGGAATTTTTAAACCGCAAGAATTGAATAATCTCTTTATGAAATCTTAATTTGATTGATATTTTTTTGTGTAATAAAATAGCTGAATTAAAAGGGATTAAAGGAATATTTTATGTGCGGAATAGTAGGATATATAGGAAACAAAAAAGCAAGCGAAATTTTATTAAAAGGGCTTTCTTATCTTGAATACAGAGGCTACGATTCCTCAGGTGTTGCTCTTATGACAAAAAATAAAATAGAAATTTTTAAAGCACCGGGGAAGCTAAACAATTTACGAGAAGTTTTAAACAAAGAACAAAATATATGCAATAAATCAGTTGTTGGAATAGGTCATATTCGTTGGGCAACTCATGGGCTTCCTACAGAACTCAATGCACATCCTCATACATGTAACTGCGGTAGTCTTGTTGTGGTTCACAATGGAATTATAGAGAATTACAAGGAATTAAAAGCAGAACTTGAAAAGTGCGGTTGCGAATTTAAATCCCAAACAGATTCGGAAGTCGCTGCACATTTAATAGCGCATGAATTTTCAAAATGTAAAGATTTGCTTAAAGCTATGACAAATGCGGTTAAAAAAATTAAAGGTGCATACGCGTTTTGCGCCATGCACAAAACGCTGCAAGACAGAATTATAGTTGCAAGAAAAAATGCCCCGTTGATAATTGGTGTGGGAGAAGGTGAAAATTACATTGCAAGCGATATACCTGCAATAATTGAATATACAAAAAGAGCAATATACTTAAATGACAATCAAGTTGCCGAAGTTAAGAAAGATTTAATTAAAATTACTGATTTAGAAGGCAATATACTTGAAAATAAAATTGAAATGCTACCTTTTGAACCTGTTTCTCTTTCTAAAATGGGATATAAGCACTATATGCTTAAAGAAATCCATGAGCAAAGTGATGTAGCAAGAAATGTATTAAACGGAAAATTAAAAGATTCAAAAGCACCCATTGTTCTTGAAGATGTAAAATTAAATACAAATGATTTGAAAAATATTAACAGAATACAAATTATTGCTTGTGGAACATCGCTGCATGCGGGGTTGGTAGGAAAATATATTCTGGAAAAATATGCAAAAATACCTACCGATGTTGAAGCATCAAGCGAGTATATATATAGAGATACAATAGCTGATAAAAATACTCTGGTAATAGGTATTTCTCAATCAGGTGAAACAGCGGATACAATTACTGCAATTAAGCAAGTAAAAGAAAAAGGGTCGCATGTTTTAATAATTACAAATCGTCCTGATAGTACAATGGCACGTCTTGCAGATAGTTTGCTGCCGGTTAATGCAGGAATTGAGGTATCGGTTGCAGCTACTAAATCTTATGTGGCTCAGCTTTTGTCATTATATTTATTAACAGTTTATTTAACTCAAATTAAGGATGAAAAGACAACAAACAACAAAGAAATTATTTTACTAAAACAAGAAATGCTTGAATTGCCAAATAAAATAGAGATGATTACAAATAATACAGAAAATATAAAAACTGTTGCAAAGAAGTATTCAAGTTTTAAGGATTTTATTTTTATTGCTCGCGGAATTAATTTTCCGACAGCTCTTGAGGGGGCATTAAAACTCAAGGAAATAAGCTATATTAATGCAACCGGATATAGTGCCGGAGAATTAAAACACGGACCTATTGCAATGCTTGATGAAACCATGCCGGTTCTTGCAATTTTAAACAAAGGAATAGTATATGATAAAGTAATGTCCAATTGCGAAGAAGCAAAAGCCCGTCAAGCCAAGTTAATAGGTGTTTCAAATTATATTGACAAAAAACATAAAGAGCTGTTTGATGACATACTTATTATACCCGATATTTCGGACAATTTATCACCGGCATTAAACATTGTTGTGCTGCAACTTTTGGCATACTACATAGCGGAATATCTAGGTAAGGATGTTGACCAACCAAGAAATCTTGCCAAATCGGTAACTGTTGAATAAAAATTAAGATTTATAGTCCTCAAGAAGCATAAAAGCTTCTTGTGCCAGTTTTTCTTCGTCATAATCCTTTGGCGGTTCCACAATTTGTTTAAAGCTAAAACCGTATTGAAAAGCAGATGGGACTTGTGAAACTATGTGTTCATATTCGCCGGCAATTGAATTTATGGAATGCATAACCCCGGGACCCACAACTGCCAAATCTCCTTCATGCAATATTTTTACTTGGCTTTTACCGTCTTTAACCACATTAAGCGCAGCTGCCCCGCTTGTTATTAAATAAATTTCCGTTTGTCTTTTTTCTTCTAAATTCGGATGTGCGTGTAATTTTTCTTCACTTCTTATGGCTGACATGGGTAAAATTTCGCTTTTATCACTTTGCACCATAGAAACACCTACAAAAGGAGAGGTTCCACTTCCCGAAGAAAGTGCTGTCGAATTAGTTATCCAATTTGTACCTTCTTGAGTCCAATTATTTAATTTGCCCGAAAAATCATAAACTGCTAGCTGTGAATCAATAAATCTCAATCCGCTAAGGTCATAACCGGTCATATTATATTTTTTCCAATTATCAACAATGATTTTTATTTCATCATCACTAAAACCTTCTTGGCGCAATTTATTCCACATATCTGTTTCGTTTGCAAAAACATCTTTCCAGAATATAAACTCGTCAGCAAGTTTTTTGTTATCATGTAATATTCCGTGTTGTTTCATTTTTATAATTAACTCGGGAGGATAATCTTTTACAGGGTTTTTAAATGAAAATCTAGAATCCATGCGGGCTTGTCGAGCTTTTTTAAATACCGGCATAATTGTTTCGATTTGCTCTTTGGTATAACCTTTTTGGAATAAATATTTTTCTTCGTACTCAGGGTTATATAAAATATTAAAACGATAATACCCGTCTTGTTTTTCTGATATTATACCATCTTGAATTAATTTATCTGCAAGTTCTTTTGCAAATTCAACTTGTTCTTTGTCTTGTTGCGACAGAAGTTCTCTTTTTTGGTATAAATCCTCCAGAATGTTATTTCTCGACTTATATTTATCAATACCCACCGAAGATAAGAAATTGACTTCATTTAATTTTGAAGGTAATAATGCATGTAAAGAAAAATTTCCGTCATAAAGATGAGAATTATAATAAATCAACTCTAAAAATTTATTTTTTATTGTTTCATCTTTTGCATCTTTTTTGTAACGCTCATACCAATCATAATCTTTTTTAGACAAAATAATCATAGGATAACCTTGGTCGACTTTGACCGAGGCATTTGTTCCTGCATTTATTAATGCAACTGAATTTTCACCCAATTTTATTTCTTTGCCATACTTTGTAATAAGCCTTCCCGATGCTTTTTTTGGAAATATGATTTGCGTATCATATTCAAAATAATCCCTGTCTTTCAAATAGCTATAGGCATGTTTACCGTAAACTATTTCTGTTTGCGAATCAAAATCTACAACATAAGAATTATTCTTTTTGGTAGCCAACAAAGGAACATCATCAGACTCGCCTGTAATAATATAGGCGTCCTTTATCTCTTTTACATTTCCCTTAAAGGATAAGGGTGCATAATTAGCCCTTATATATGAAGATGCAACATCAGACAAAAAAGGCTTTTCGGCTTTTGCTTTTGGCAAAATTGCACTTTTTTGTTTTTTTAATTCATTTTTATTATCCGGATACACATTTGTAATTTTGCTAACCTGCATAAAAACTCCATATTTAACAAATTTAAAAATGCAGCACAATTTAAAATATTAACAATTAAATATAGAATATTTACAAAATTTAATACTAATCAACATTTACCGGTTCTCTATTAATTGAACGAATTGCTTTTTTGGCATTCTCAATAAGCTCGGGCTTTAGTCCGTCTATTATTGTTATTTGACGCAAGATATCAATTGTTCGTTTAAAAGCGCGAACAACGTCGCCCTGAGAAAATTCACTATTTTTAAACATTTCTTCCCAAGCATTAATGGGAAGGGTATCTGTATTATCCGAATTTACCCAAAATTCAATTAGTGAGCAAAAGTGTGAATGTAAATTCATAGTGTTTTCAATTTTATAATCACGTTCTAAAATATAAATCTTTCTCCTTATATCTTTTATTTTTCCCAATATTTTTCTCACTTTTTGGCAGGGCGGATTTATAACACATTCATCCTTTGTTCGCATTTCCTCGCAAGCCAAAGCACAAATTACCGAAGCCAATTCCGCAGGATTCAAGTCGTCTAAAAGACCGCTTAAAATAATTTCTGACAAATACAATTCATTTTCAGTTCTAAGAGCCATAGTAACTTTGCCCCTGTCTGTCGGAAAATTATCAATCAGGTTTCCTGTTTGTTCTAGAATATTTTTATGCGCAAGAAATTTTTGCCAATAAACATCTTTTTGAAACTCAATTTCTTTTTTTAACTGACGAGCTTTTTTTTCATATCGGGCAAGCAATTCAAGCTCTTTTTTATGCTTTTTATATAATTTACAGGTATCACATCCGAAATGTTCTATTTTTCTGAATAATTCTTTTGATTTTCTACCAAATTCCGCAACTTCGGGAGTATCTTTTTTGCCTGATTTGTGGGCTTGCCTCTTTAAAGTCTTAAATATTGTACGCGTTTCGACATACATATTTTTAAGCTTATTATATTCTATAAAATCATCATTTTTTAATCCCAAATGGCACTTATAGCTTTTTGCTGCGTTTATAATATTTTCATATTCTTCCATTTGCGCCAAAAGGGGAGAAATTCTATCCGATGAAGAATAATAGCCAAAGGTTTTTAATATAAGTTCTTTTGCCTCATCAAGACTAAAGCGCTGCAAAAGATTTAAAACCATTGAATAACAAGGCGAAAATTTGCTCTCCAACGGATTAGCCTCGGAAGTTGCAAGAGAAGCTACTTCATCAGGAGTTTGAAAAGGAGTACCAACGATTACAACATATCCTATTTCATCCATACCGCGGCGTCCCGCTCTACCCGACATTTGCAAAAACTCATTGGCACTTAGCGTTCGATGACCTTCATCCGTACGCTTTGAAATAGAACTTATTACCGTTGTGCGTGCGGGCATATTTATTCCTGCCGCAAGCGTTTCTGTTGCAAACACTATTTTTATAAGCCCTTGTTGAAAAAGTCTTTCAATCAATACTTTCCACCCCGGCAAAAGTCCGGCATGATGAGATGCTACACCTTTTTTAACAAGCTCTATTTGTGAATTGTTTTCCAAATACGGATTTTCTTTTATATATTCATCAACCAGCCTATTTACTTTTTGTGCTTCTTCTTTGGTTAAAAGCTCTAAAGTTGAACATTTTTGAGCATTTTCATCGCACTTTTTACGCGAAAAAGTAAAATAAATGGCAGGAAGCATGTTTTTTTCTTTTAAAGCCAAAACAATCGATGCAACAGGATTTTTCACCGCAGTTTTCTTATTAAAATATTTATACTTGCTCTCAGGTTTAATTTTCTTGTTTAACTTACCCTCGGGAGTTAAAAGCGGCAAAACAGTATCAGGCTTTGAGCTGTCATAGTAATAAAACCTCAATGGTACGGGACGAAAATCGGTAAAGACATGTTCGGTACCCGAATGTACAGTATTTATCCAATTTGTAAGTTGTTTTGAATTTTGAACCGTCGCGCTTAATGCAATTATTTGAATATTTGTGGGACAATAGATAATACTTTCTTCCCATACAGTTCCGCGCTGCTCATCATTCATGTAATGAACTTCATCAAGCACGACATATTTTACTTCTTTAAGATTATCCTTCAGCGTACCAAAAGTTGTACCGTAAAGCATGTTTCTAAATACTTCTGTTGTCATAACAACAATTTGAGCTTCGCGGTTTATAGTAGTATCACCGGTTAAAAGCCCCACTTTATCTTCTCCGTATGCACGAGAAAAATCAAAATACTTTTGATTCGAAAGAGCTTTAAGGGGTGTTGTGTAAAAAATTCTTGTACCATTCTCAAGTGCAAGATGTATTGCACTTTGAGCAATACAAGTTTTTCCCGCACCGGTGGGTGCGCAAACTACGACACTTTTTCCGTTTTTTATATGTTCAATTGCCTCTTTTTGGAAATCATCCAGCTCAAAATTAAATCCGTACATTGTTTTATTATTTTATCACAGAATCATTTCCCTTTACAATAACGGATATATATGGTTTTGAGAAATATTTATTTGCAAATTCAAGAATATCTGTTTGAGAAACACTGTTGATTAATTTTTTATATGTTTCAAGATAATCAATTCCGCGCTCGCTTATTGCATAGTAGCCCAATAACGAAGCATCATCCATATTCGTTTCAAGAGATATTACAATATTCCCCAATATTTTATCTTTTGCTTCTTGAAGTTCTTTTTGAGTCACATACTCTTTTTTCAAAAGTCCAATCTCGTCAAGCATACCTTTTTTTGCAATATCCGTGCTTTTATTGTTAGTGCCAATATAAGCTACGAAACTTCCGTCAAGTATATTTTGCAGCATTGTAGAGCCGACAGAATAAGCAAGCCCTTTTTCTTCTCTTAAATTCTGAAAAAGCCTTGAACTCATACCCTCACCCAAAATTGCATTAATAACTTTTAAAGTTGCGATATCTTTTTCGTTATATATAGGACAGGTTTTGTATCCTACAAAAACCCATGCAGTTTGAGTATCCGGCTTTTTAAAAGTTAAATCAATGTTCTTTTGAGGATTAAAAACATTAATTTTTTCTTCCTTATAATTTATTTTATCTCCTGTTTTATTCTTAAATATTTCATTAATCTTTTTTGCCATAACCTTTTCATCAACATTGCCGACAATTGAAATAACCATATTTTCAGGATTTAAAACGCGTGTATAATATTCCTTTATATCATCCGGTGTAACGGAAGGAATTTTATTTAAAAGAAATTTTGAGTCTTGTCCGTAATAACTGCCTTCGAAAGCATTTTTTTTAAATTCGTCCAATCCAATAGATAAGGCACTGTCTTGAATTTTCTTTAAATCTGCCGTCTTTAAATTTTTAATTTTTTCTGTTTCGGATGCAGAAAAAACAGGATTATTCACAAGCTCGTTTAAAATATCAAGCGCGCCGTCAAGCTCATTTTGGGTAGTTTGCATTGAAATTGAAAATACATCCGAACCCGATGAAAGAGCAAGTTTTATGCCTTTTTCGTCTAATAAATTCGCAAATTCGGCATTTGAATATTTTTTTGTTCCTTGTTTTGCAACAGCAGCAGCAAGCATGCCTGTTGATGGGATTTTTTCAAGAATTTTTGAACCCTTGGCTTCAATATCTATTGCCACAATTGAATTTGAATTATTTTTTTTAATTATCAATTGCGAACCGTTTGGTAAAAGATATTTTGTTGCATTTTTGTTCCGTTCCAATACTTTTGGCTCAAAAGGAATTTTGGCCGCTGCTGCAATTTGAGCTATTTCCTTTACATTTTCATTCTTCGGAGTAATTGTTGAAACAGCATATTTTGAAACAGTAAGATATTTTTTTGCTGCCGCAATAACTTGTTTTTTAGTTACCTTGTCAATATTGTTCAAGTAGTTATCATAATAAGAGGTTGCGCCCCATAGCATTGTTAAATATCCTAACTCATCCGCTATATTTGATATTGATTCACGCGAATAATAAGTATCGGTTTTAATCATATTTTTAGCTTTTTTAATTTCGGCATCTGTTAGCTCAGCACTTTGTACTTTTTTTATTTCGTTAAAAATTTCTTTTCTAACTTCATCCTCATTTTTGGCATCAAAAGTTGCACCGATTGTAAAAAGCCCATCGTCCATAAAAGATGAATTGGAAGCACTAATAGAATATACAAGATGCTTTTGTTCTTTTAATATTTGGTTTAATTTTGAACTTTTTGAATCGCCCAAAATTGTCGCAAGAACATCAAGGGCATAATTGTCCTTGTCATCTTTAAATTTCGGCGCCTTAAAAGCAATTACCATATATTCCTGATTAACGTCCATATCTTCGTTTACGCTTAAAATTTTATCTATTGGGAAAATTTTAGGATAAACAGGTTCTGCATAAGGCTTTATTTCGTTTACCGAAAAATATTCTTCAACTTTTTTTATTGCTTCATCAGGTTCTATATCCCCTACAATAACAGTTGTCATATTAGCAGGCAGATAAAATTTATTATAGAAATCAAGTATTTCTTCTCTTGTTATTGTTTCGATAACTTCTTTTTTACCTATAACAGGTCTGAAATAAGGATGTTTCGGTTCTTGTGAGCCGTAAATAAGGTTAAAAAGATTTTCCCACATAACACTTGTTGGGCTATCTTTACCTTTTGAAATTTCTTCAAGAACGACCAGTCTTTCTTTTTCAAGCTCTCTCCTTGGTATAAGCGGATTTAACAACATATCGGCATGCAAAGATAAAGCTAAATCGAAATCTTTAGAAGGTATTGTTATATAATAATGGGTAAAATCTTTACTTGTGGCGGCATTTGTTAAAGCACCCTTACTCTCAAGCACTCTTTCAAATGTTCCGGTCGGATTTTTTTCTGTTCCTTTAAAAAACAAATGCTCTAAAAAATGTGCAACACCGGAATTTTTATCATTTTCATTGATAGAGCCAGTTTTAATCCATGTGTTAATCGTAACCGTAGGATTGTCGGTAACTTGTTTAACAACAACCGTTTGTCCATTTTTAAGTTTTTGACTAACATACTCTTTTGCTTCCAAAGGCACAATCGCGGCAAAAATAATGATTAATAGGATTAAAAACTTTTTTAAAGCTCTTTGCATTATATTCTCCTTAGTCTTTAACTTTTAACTCGCAACACATCTGGCAAGATGTGAAAGCTTTTGAATATTTTAGATTATTTCTGAAACATTTAAACTTTGCTTCATTATACACTTCAATTATCTTTTTGTCTTTAACATTGCCTATTTTTAATGAAAGACAAGGATAAACATCCCCCTGCGGATTTATCATCATATTTGAAAATGGGAATTTGCAAGGATAATATATATCTTTAGGCAAAAGAGTGTTTTTTTGAGTAAAAAACTCTCTGATTTTTCTCATTTCATTTTCATAACCTCCGCCTTCGAACTTAGGCGAAAAGCGTATTTTGGTTTTTGAATGTTTTTTTATTTTATATATTTCTCTAAAAATTTTCTCAAATTCTTCAATGTTAAAATATTGCTCTATCGGGTAATTTGTTTGATAAAATTCATCTGAAAATTCTTCATGCAAAATTGAATTTTGCTTAAGATTATTATTTCTCAAAAAGGAAATACTTAAAAATTCAAAACCTGATTTTGTGCAATATTCATATAGTTTTAAAATGTCTTCAATATTATTTTCAAGAACAATTGTTTTAATATCAACCATAGGACGTTTTTTTCTGTCATTCAAATTATCTAAGTTAGATTTTATTTTTTCAAAAATCCCATTGGCAGCTCGATTGTTATCATGGGTTTCGCCCCAACCGTCAAGAGAAACAGAAAGCAGCAACATTTTTGATTTAATAAAAGCCTCGACAATTTCATCATTTATTAAAATACCGTTTGTAACAACATTTAATTTGCCCATGGTTTTATTTGCGCATTTAAATAAAATCTCTTTAAAATCAGCTCTTAACAGAGGCTCACCTCCAACAAGGGTAACAAATGAATAAAAAGGTATTTGTTCTATAATTTTAAACCATTCATCCGTCGTAAGCTCATTTTTGTTACGTTCACAACCCACATAACAATAGGGGCATTTTAAATTACATCTGTAAGTAAGTTCAAAAAAATATCTCAACGGCAAAGGTGCATTTTTCAAGGGATTTCTATATGATAAATCAGCATAAGCATTTCTGAAAAAATCAAATAATATTGAATAGTCAAAAATATTTTTCATTTTTTAATTTTACTACACAGAATGTTTATAGTAAAATAGTTACAAAATTTAGGAATGGCTACATCTTAAAAATTCTCAAGGAGTTGTTTTGAAACAGCAAGAGCTTGAAACTTGGCAAAAAGTTATTGACGAGATAAAAATTAATATTCCCGAAACTGCCCACACATGGCTCAATAATCTTGAACCTGCTTTGCCGTTATATGAAAATCCTTCTAATGGAATTTTCCTGATGAAAAGCAACCAAGGCTTTGGCATACAAGTTTTGACACAAAAATACTTATCGGAAATAGAAGAAGCATTGCAAAAAGTTACTTCGCTTAAAAGAAGTGTTCGTATAGTACTTGATGATACAAAACCATCAAAGAAAAAAATAATAAAACGACCTCAGGAACATGCGCTTGTACAAGAGCAAATAGATAACCTAAAACAAATGCATTCGTTTTGCGGATTAAATTTAAAATATACTTTTGGCAATTTTGTTTGCGGTGAAAATTCAAATTTTGCCTTCAATGTTGCAAAAATGGTAGCGCAAGCCCCCGGGCAAAAATACAATCCGCTTTATATATACGGCAATGTAGGACTTGGTAAAACGCATTTAATGCAAGCAATAGGACATGAAATTTTAAAAAATTTCCCCACATTAAAAGTAAAATATGCAAAAGCCGAAGAAATAACTAACCAGTTAACAGAATCAGGAATCGTTCTTGCCGAAAGAAACTCTAAAATGAAAAAATTGCGCGACCAATACAGAAACATAGATGTTCTTTTGCTTGACGATATCCAATTTGCAGAAGGCAAACAAAGAACCGAAGAAGAAATTTTCAGCATTTTTGATGTGCTGTTTCATGCGGGAAAGCAAATTGTCTTTGCTTCCGACAGACCTCCTTCATCACTTGTATGCACTCCCGACAGACTAAAAAGCAGATACGAATGGGGTTTAAATGTTGAAATACAAATCCCCGACTTAAATACAAGATTTGAAATTATAAAAAAGCATGCACTGCGCTCTAACTTTGAAATAAACGATGATGTTGCGCTACTGCTTGCAAAAACTTTCAACAGAAATATAAGAGAGCTTGAAGGTGCATATAACAAGCTAAGTGCATACGCCTCTATTCAGGGAGTTGAGGCAACCACCGAGCTTGCACAAAAAATTCTTAACTTAAATGCAAATTCAAAAAAAATTACACCCGAAAATATTATAGACAAAACCGCAAAATTCTTGGGTGTCAAAAAAGAAGATATCCTCTCCTGTTCGCGTTCTAAAGATATTGCAAACGCAAGGAGGCTTGCAATGTATATGTGTCGCGAAATAACACAAATGAGCTTACCTGAAATAGGAGAGGCTTTTAATAAAAATCACACCACAGTTATTTACAGTTGCGATAAAATTAAAAAAGATGCTTTAACAAATAAAGAACTTGAAGAAACAATAGAAGATTTGAATAAATTTATAAAAAGCTAAAGCTCAAATTTTAAAATATTATTACCGTCTTGTTCTGAAACAATAAGCAATTTTCTTGCTTTGTCAATGCCTATACAATATGGTTTTTTAAGCTTTGCAAATTCACTTATTACCCCACTGGGAGTTACTTTTAAAATATTGTTTTTTGTATAGTTTGCAATATACAAATTATCAAAATCATCCGTTGCGATACCTACAGGACCACCAAGGTTTGGCGATTCAACATACACATCCTTTGAACCTTCAGGAGTAATCCTGTATATCTTATTGTCTGAAAAACTTGCTGCAAAAACATTTCCTTTTGAATCCGCTGCAACACCCGAAGGCGCTTTAAGATTAACTATGATATTTGTTTGCAAAGACTCTTTTTGTTCGGTCACACTAACAGGTGCCGTTTCAATTTTATTTTGCAATTGTACTTGCGCTGCTTCTTTCTGTTTTTGAATTGCCAAAAGCTCTGCTTGTCTTTTTTTGATTTTATTTTCAAGTACAAGTGCTTGAGTATATACATCCTCGTTTAAAGGAATTTTATCCAGACAAGACAAGGCCTTGTTTAAATAACCGCGTTTATATAAAAGCCTGCCTAACTCATAAATGCTTTCATAATCATCAGGTTTTAATTGTATTACTTTCTCATAACTTTTTATCGCGGAATCTGTATAACCGTAAGAAGCTTGAATTTGAGCAAGATTATAATAAGCTTCATAAAATTTAGGGTCAATAGAAATAGCTTTTTTGAAGTAATCCATTGACTTGTGCACTTGATTTTGCGAATAATAATCAATACCCAGATTATATAAAGAAGTCGCATCTTCAAGCGTATAGGCATTTACAGCCGGTACAAAAGCAAGGGTAGTTACAATAAAAAATGAAAAAAATAAGCTTAATATTCTTTTTTTCATGGTAATATTATTATACCAAAAAAGGATAATATTACAATGGTAATAAGTTATAAAGGGAGAAAAAATGCTGATATTTGCAATAGAAACAAGCTGTGATGAAACTGCTTGCGCCATTGTAAATAACGGGCGTGAAGTTCTGTCAAATGTTGTATTCTCTCAAATTAAAACGCATCAAAAATTCGGGGGTGTAGTTCCGGAAGTTGCTGCACGTGAACATCTTGAATCAATTGGTCTTGTTATAAGAGAAGCCTTTGAGCAGGCACAAATAAAACCTGCACAAATAGATGCTTTTGCTTCAACGGTCGGACCCGGATTAGTAGGTTGTTTGCTTGTCGGTTTAAATGCAGCAAAAACTCTTTCACTTGTGCATAATAAACCATATATAGGCGTTAACCATTTACAGGCACATGTTTGTGCAAATTTTATAGAATCTGACCTAAAACCGCCATTTATATGTTTGCTTGTTTCAGGAGGACACACTCAAATAATACATGTTAAAGAATTTAACAATCAAAAAATTATTGCCTCCACTATTGATGATGCAATAGGAGAAGTGTATGATAAAGTAGCCCGTCTTATGGGACTGCCCTATCCCGGCGGAATTATGCTGGACAAATTAGCGCAAGAGGGAAACCCATTCGCTTATAAATTACCGGAAGCAAAAGTCGGGGAAGATGAATTTAGTTTTTCGGGTCTTAAAACGGCACTTTTAAGACTTACGCAAAGTTACAAAGATAAAGAAATGCCAATAAATGACATTTGTGCAAGTTTCCAAGAAAGAGTATCGGATACCTTAATCAAAAAAACATTAAATCTGGCAGATAAGTACAATTGCAATACTATCGTCTGCGCAGGAGGGGTTGCGGCAAATTCCGAACTCAGGAAAAAACTTTTTGCACTGAATGATAAGGGCTATAAAACTTATGCGCCAAAGATGAAATATTGCACGGATAATGCGGCAATGGTAGGTTCTTGCGCATATTTTAATCCGATAAAATGCAAGGATTCTCTTGAACTGGAAGTATTTTCAAGAGCTTAGTTTATTTAATTTGTTTGGCAATTAAATTTTTTGCAAATTCAAGTTGGCGATCAAAATTTTTATTCACATCGTCCCTTGTAAAAGTAACTTCATAGTCGGGTTCTATGCCTTTTTCATTAATATCCCTGCCGCTTGGGGTTAAATATTTGGCAATTGTTAAATTCATACCCATTTGATTAGGCAAGGCATAAATTTTTTGCACAACACCTTTGCCAAAAGTCTTTGTTCCGACTATTTTTGCACGATTGTTGTCTTTTAGTGCGCCCGATACAATTTCTGAAGCCGATGCACTATCTCCGTCAACCAGTACAACCAGCGGTTTATCATATACAAATTCACCACTTTGGACTCTATATGAGCTGCTTAATCCGTCACGTCCTATTACACTTACTATATCTCCGCTTTTTAAGAAAAGATTTGCCACAAAAACCGCGTTTTGAAAAAGCCCACCCGTATTTCCGCGCAAATCCAAAATAAGTCCTTTTGCATCTTTTACTTTATTCATTGCATTTATAAATTCAATAGGGGTATCATTTCCTATAAAACTTATGATATGAATATATCCTGTATCTTTATCAAGCTTTGCACACTCAACGGTCTTGACCTTAATTTCCGCACGTTTAATTTTTTTTGTAATTTTTTCACCTTCTCTTAGTATAACAAGGGTAACTGTCTCATTTAAGGCGCCTTTTATGTATTGAGCAACTTGAAATATCGACTTTCCTTTTATCTGATGATTGTCTACACTGACAAGCATATCCCCCTGTTTCAAACCCGAAGAATCCGCAGGAGAGCCTTTGATAACATTAACTATATATATTTTGCCTGAAACCGATGCAATATTTACACCTATACCATACATTTTGGACTCTATTGAATTGCTTTGTTCCAAAAATTCTTCTTTTGACAGAAGTCTTGAATAAGGGTCATCCAAGCTTGCAAGCATTGTATTTATTGCAACATAAGCATCATCATTATCTGCTATTTTATTTACATATCTCCTTTTCCATCTGTGCCAATTCTGATCATTAAGATGAGGCTCGGCATAACTTTGTTTCACAAGCAGCCAACTTTCAAGAAAAAGGTCTTTCGGACTGGCTTTTTCTTCATTTATATATGAACTTGAAGATATTTCATTTATACGTTCAATTTGTGCTTGTTTATAATTTTGAAAACTTACACCAAAAAGAACAATGAGGGACAAGCATAAAATCGCAAGTTGTATATTTTTTAATTTTTTAAACATTTCTATCCGTTCGTTTTATTTTTAGATTTTACGCCTGTAGGGATTAATCTGTATCCCCCTCCGTATATTGTCTCAATGTATTTATTTTTAACATCAGAAATTTTATCGATTTTTGAGCGAAGATGTCTTATGTGTACTCTTATTGTATCTATATCTTCATCACCCTGATAACCCCAAACCTCCTTTAAAAGGACTTTTGAAGAAACCATTTCGTCATGATGTTGCATTAAAACATTCAAAATCTCAAACTCAATCGGTGTTAATTTTGTACTGTTATCCAATATTTTTACACTGTAGCTTTCAGGAATCAAGGTAATATCACCAAGGGTCAAAACTTCCTTATACCTTAATGATTGAGCAATCAGACCGGAACGATTCAATAAAGCAAGTACTCGAGCCTTTAGTTCTTCCGTTTCAAAAGGCTTTGTCAAATAATCATCCACACCTGAATTAAAACCCTTAAGCTTATCTTGAAGTTCGCCTAAGGCTGTTAACATAATTATGGGAATATTTTTTGTATTTTCATTTTGTCTTATTTTAAGAGCAAGAGAATATCCGTCAATTTCACCCATCATAACATCCAAAATCAAAAGGTCGGGCATTTCCTGCTTAATTAAAGCATAACCCTTTATCGGATCCGTGCAATATTTACAGTTATGCCCCGCAAGCTCTAAATTTACTTTAATCAGCTCACAAATAGATTGATCATCATCAATTACAAGAATTTTACTCATAAAGAAATTTTATTACAAAATAGATTAATGGGATAAGAAAAAATTGTAAAAGAATGTTAAAATAAAATTTAAATATGTAAATAAAAAAATTACTTGTGTGTTTTTTTCTTATGTTGTAATATTATCTAGCATAATAAAATAGTACATAAAATATCAGGAGGAATATGAATTGGCGATAACAACTCTTGAAGCTCGTGAGCAAACACTTAAAACTCACACGCGCTATCTTGGCAGACACATACTTGCTGAATTTTTTGAATGTGACCCTAACGTATTAAATAATCCAAAGTTGGTTGAAAAATATATGGTGGAAGCTGCACTTGAATGCGGTGCTACAATTGTTAACAAATGTTTTCACCTTTTTGCCCCACACGGCGTATCGGGTGTGGTTATAATATCTGAAAGCCATTTGGCAATACATACTTGGCCTGAGCTTGGATATGCAGCAGTAGACTTATTTACTTGCGGCGAAAGTTGCAATCCCAAAATTGCTTATGATTTTTTAAAGAAGTGTTTTAATTCAAAAGATACATCTTATACCCAATTAAACCGCGGTATTTTAGATGATAAAAATCTTAATGTTGAACACACGCCTTTTTATATAAGTGCACAATTATAAAAACATCTTAGGCAATATAAGGCGCTTTGCATGCGCCCAATTTGTTGTGCTAAAATAACTTTATGGATAAATTCAAAATAGAAAAAATGACCCTAAATTCTCTCGATGAAGTAATGCAAATTGAGGCACTTGCATACGGCAAACATCACTGGAGTAGAGAGTCTTTCGTTGCTGAAATTGATAATCAAATATCAACATACAATTGCGCATATAATCAAAATGGAGTAATGGCAGGTTATTTGGGATTATGGAAAATAATAGATGAAGCACATATTACAAATTTAGCAATACATCCCGACTTCAGAAGAAAAGGTGCCGCAAAGGCATTGCTTTTAAATGCGCTAAATGAATGTTATAAGGAAAAAATAAAATATTTAACTCTTGAAGTAAGAGTTTCAAACGAAGGGGCAATAAAATTATACGAGAGTTTTGGGTTTAAATCTTTGGGATTAAGAAAAAAATATTACCAGAATAACAATGAAGATGCCCTTATTATGTGGAGTGAGAATATATTTAGCGAAAACTATAAGAAACGTTACGAAGCTTTAAAAGAAAAAATCGGAGAATTAGTTTTACATGAATAAAAGATTTAAAGAGCAATATTACGAGTTTATATACAGAGGAGAAAAAATTCCTTTAAGTATCGGCACAATAGTAGTATGCCTGTTATGTTTGCTTTTAATAATTGTTGCAACTTTTACACAAATAAATGTTTCACATGTATTACCTTCTTTTGATGAAGCAGGAGAATTTATATTAAAAAATGTCTCAAATCCTTATGTACCGCAAATTCCTGTTGTTCTATTTATTGCGGCAATATTGGGACCTGTTTTCGGATTTTTAACAATGCTTTTATATCTCCTTGTAGGTTTTTTTATATGGCCCGTATTTGCCTTGGGTGGAGGATTAGATTACGTTAAAAGCGGATTGTTCGGTTATATTTTAGGATATATTTTTGCAGTTATTCCGGTAGGAAGAATTTTGGAGAAAAATTATAATCTTAAAGGAATTTTTCTTGCAACAGTAATAGGTGTTTTAACAATACACATTTGCGGCATGCTATATTGCGTACTTTTAGCAGTGCTAAAAGTCGTAAGTTTTTCTTATGTATCATCCGCCATACATTCTCTTGGGGGCATTAAAACTTTTTACGATATAGTAATTTCATTTATATTCTTGCTGCTTGCAATACCCGCAAAAATGATTTTATGGATTGCGATGAGAAGTTCTATAGTTAAAAATCTGGCAAAATCAGCAAAAAAAGAGGTTATTTAAATATTTCATTCAGTTCTTTTTGAAAAGGAGATATTTTTACAAGTTTTTGTATGATTAGAGGCAGTTTCTCTATTGTATAATCAATCTCACTTTCTGTAGTATATCTGCTTAGCGAAAATCTTATACTTCCATGAAGCGAAGTAAAGGGTACGCCTTGGGCTCTTAACACATGACTCGGTTCAAGCGAACCAGACGTACAAGCAGAACCAGAACTTGCGCAAATTCCTTCATCGTTCAAGTGTAAGAGTATCAATTCGCCTTCAACATATTGAAAACCTATATTAGTAGTATTTGGAACCCTATTTGAACTTTTTGAATTAAGCACTGCATTTTTAACATTCGATAAAATACCTTTTTCGAGTTTATCCCTAAGTGATTTAACTCTGGTTAATTCATCATTCAAGCTGTCCTTTGCAAGTTGAGCGGCACAGGCCATGCCGACAATATAAGGTACATTTTCTGTTCCCGCACGTTTACCTTTTTCCTGATGTCCACCAACCACAAGCGGACTTAGCATAGTTCCTTTTTTGACATAAAGCGCACCAACACCCTTTGGCGCATGAAATTTATGTCCGGAAATTCCAAACAAATCTATTTTTGTATCCTTTAAATTAATCGGAATTTTACCCGCCGCCTGAACACCGTCTACAAAAACTTTTGTTTCCGGGTTACGCATTTTTACGGCTTCAGATATTTTATCAACAGGATATATGGTACCCGTTTCGTTATTTGCCATCATAACCGACACTAAGGCCGTATCATTTGTTACAAGTTCAAGCAATTGTCCGATATTTAAATCACCTTTTGAATCCACATCAATCCAACTTACCTGATAACCTCTTTTTTCTAAATCCTTATACAAATTAAGCACACATGGATGCTCTACGCGCGTTGTTATAATGTGTTTTTTATTACGATTTACATCTAAAACTCCTTTTATTGCCATATTTGCAGATTCAGAACCGCACGAGGTAAAAATTATCTCTTTTGGCTCATTAGCACCCAAAAAATCAGCTACTTTTTCTCTCGATATCTTAACGGCCTCATTTGCACCATGGGCTAAATCATATATACTTGAAGGATTTCCATATTCTTGCGTAAAATAAGGAAGCATGGCATCGACAACCTCCGGCGCAACCATTGTTGTAGCATTATTGTCTAAATATATAAGATTCATTTATTTTACCTCTATAACATTGATTTGTTCATCTACATGTTCTCTTAGCTGTTTTTCAACAAAATTTTTAAGAGTAAGCGCAGCATTTTTGCATGACGAGCATGTGCCTGTTAATTTTACATAAACATCTTTGTCTTCTACATTTACAAGCTCTATTCCGCCCGAATCTTTTCCCAATTCATGTGCAACATCAGTTTCCAAAACTTTATTTATCTTTAATATAAATTGTACAGAATTAACTTCTGTATCTTTTTTAACATACCTATCCAATAACATTTTAATATTAGGAATGCAACGCGCACATCCGCCGCCGGCATAATTAATCTCTTTTATCTCGTCTAAAGTTTTGGCACCGTTTTTAATAGCTTTTATGATATCTGATTCACTTACACCAAAACAATTGCATATAATTTTTTCCTTATTATCATTGTTGTGCGGAGTTTGATTTTCTCCAAAATAATTTTTAAGAGCATCCTCAAGTGCTTCATGCCCCATAACCGAACAGTGCATTTTCTCGGGCGGCAAACCGTCGAGCTCATCTGCTATATCTTTGTTGGTAATTTTTCTCACTTCATCAATACTTTTTCCTATTATCATTTCGGTTAATATACTTGAAGAAGCAACTGCAGAACCGCAACCAAAAGTTTGGAATTTGGCATCCGTTATTATACCGTTATCAATTTTCAGATAAATTTTTAATTTATCACCACAAGCAAGAGCCCCCGCTTCACCAATGGCATCAGCATTTTCAATAGAACCGACATTTTTTGGATTTTTATAATGTTCTTTAACTTTATCCGAATATTCCCACATATATTATTTATCTCCATAAAATCAACAATATTATAGCATGCACAAAAAATACAACTTAAATATGGCGAAAAAAATATAAAATAATGCATAATAAAAATGTATGCAGGATTCAAAAAATAAAAATAATTATCAACAATACATATATTCCCAAAAGGCAGCTCTTGAATTTCTGAAAAATAAAGCCGGCAAACTTTCTGGTGAAATCAGAGGGGGGAGTTTGTTTGAAAATGCCTCGAAAATATTATTTAAAAACCTGCATCAAAAAAACGCTCAACAAAACGCTTTCGCTAAATTTAGCGAAATAAACAAAATTCTTCGACAGATAAGCGATAAAAATAATTAAGCTTCTTTATCCAGATAGTTACCTTCGACCAATTGTCTTAATGATCTTTTTCTTAAAAATCCTGTATTTTTAGAAATAGCTTGCCTATACAAATTATCAAGTTTGCTTGCAATATACATTTCAGAGTTATCTTCATAACTGCGTTTAGTATATAAACTCAAGCCCAACCCGACAGTATTGCTGCAGTTTATTCCATTAATTCTTGACATGTCAAGTTTCCATATCTTTATTTTGTGTGCTTATCTATTTTATTAAAAAAATAATTTTTGTCAAAAATTGCTACAAATCAATTTACACTTTACAAATATTTACAAAAAAATACTAATATTTTTTTGATATAATCAAAGGTATGATGAAAAAAGATTTTTTTGCACAATTAGTGCATGGGGCAATTGATAAAGCAATAGAAGAAAAACAGTTGGGAGAATTGCAAGAGAATAATTTCAACCCAATATGTGAAATCCCTAAAAATACACAATTTGGCGATTATGCGGTAAATGTGGCTTCACTTGCACGATTTGCCAAAATGGCACCGCCAATTATTGCACAAAATATTGCTCGTTATATCAATCCAAAAGGCTTTAGCATAAATACCGCAGCAGGCTTTATCAATTTTAAACTCGAAAAAGAACTGCTAAATTCTATTGTAGAAGAAATACTTGATAAAAAAGAGTTTTTTGCCTCATCAAATATAGGGCATGGAGAAAAAGTAAATCTTGAGTATGTAAGCGCCAATCCTACAGGGCCTTTTCATATCGGACATGGAAGATGGGCAGCATTGGGTAGTACCCTTGCCAATATCATGAATTTTTGCGGATATGACGTTTATCAGGAATTCTATATAAATGATGCAGGAAATCAAATTAATAAACTTGCTCGCTCTCTTGAATTAAGGGTTAAAGAACTTAAAGGTGAAAAAGTAATCTGGGAAGATGATTTATACCCCGGAGAATATTTAATTGATTGTGCAAAAAGATACATCGAATCAGGCGAAAAGGAAAATTACGCCGATTTTGCAAAAGCAGACATGTTGAGATTGCAAAAAGAACTTTTGGAAAAATTCAGAACTCATTTTGATTGTTTTTTTTCGGAATTATCACTATATAAAAATAATGAAGTTGAAAAATGTGTCGCAGAATTGGATAAAAAGGGCAAATTATATCAAAAAGACGGCGCAATATGGTTTAAGAGTTCAGATTATACAGATTCTCAAGACAGAGTTCTTAAAAAATCCGATGGCACAAATACTTATTTAACGGCTGACATCGCCTACCATAAAAATAAGCTTGAGCGCGGTTTTACCCGTTTAATTAATATATGGGGTGCAGATCATCATGGCTATATTCCTAGAATGAAAGCTGCAATTGATGCTTTAGGCTACGACAGCTCTTGTCTTGAAGTGCTCTTGGGACAACTTGTGAATATAATACAAAATGGTGAACAAATGCGTATGGGTAAACGCAAAAAAATGGTCACATTGGATGAATTAGTTGATGAGGTTGGGGTTGATGCAACAAGATTTTGGATGTTAATGCGCTCAATTGACACAACTATTGATTTTGATATTGATTTGGCAAAAAGTCAAAGTGATAAAAATCCCGTATTTTATGTGCAATATGCCCATGCCAGAGCTTGTTCAATTTTAAGAAAAGCCACTGAAAAAAGAATTGATACGGAAAATAAAAGTGAATTACCGGCATTATTTAGTACCGAAGAACTATCGGAAATCAAAAAAGATACAAATATAGAAAGCCTGTTTGATGAAAATCAAAGTCATGATTCAAAGGAAGCTGCAAAAGCGCTTATTTTAAAACTTGAAGAATCAAAAGCAATAATTAATGCTGCAGCAAAATTAAGAGCGCCGTATTTATTGTGCAAATATTCACAAGAACTTGCAACAGCATTTCATCATTTTTACAATTATTCAAGAGTTTTGTCTGATGATAAAGAACTGTCAAAGAAAAGATTGGCAATCGTATATTGTTTTACCGTAATTCTTGGCAAAACACTTGACTTAATAGGGGTTAGCGCACCTCAAAAAATGTAGTTGATTTTAAAATTTGTCTGTGATAATTTAAAAGCACGGTCGGAGTTAAAATTTCGTCGTATAAGCACCCCAAGGGTGCGCGAGCAAAATTAAATATGCGGGGGCTGCTAGCTCAGGTGGTTAGAGCGCACCCCTGATAAGGGTGAGGTCGGTGGTTCGAGTCCACTGCGGCCCAGATTTAAAAGATAATAATAGCAAGGGTTTTGGACCTTGCTTTTTTAATGCTAATAAGTTTCTGGGACATTGATAATAGGTTTCCATGACTAATAGGTTTCTGGGACATTGAGACGGAGAAAATTTAATTAATAGGTTTCTGGGACATTGAGACAGAGAAAATTTAATAAAAAATCAAACAGACAGCACGATTGAGGCTGTTTTTTAGTATTGAGATACAGGGGACTTAAAATTTAATAAAAAATCAAACAGACAGCACGATTGAGGCTGTTTTTTAGTATTGAGATACAGGGGACTTTTTTTGCACTCAAGTACTCTTTTCTTGCATTCTTTTGCACTAATTTTCTGTCACCCTGAATTTATTTCAGGGTCTATCCTGCTCACAAAGCCTGTTTTAGCCCAGTGCAATAAAGTGCAATTTATTTTTACTTGTAAATTGAGATACCCCAAATTATCAATAAGATTTGGATATTTACGCAATTTCTAATTCAAAACCTAATTCATGGAATATTTTTACAATGGTTGAAAATTTAGGTTCTTTTTCATTTTTAAATAAACTGTATAAATGAGTTCTGGACATTCCAATTTTCTTTGCAAAACCTGAAATTGAATTTCTTGATTTAATGGCAATTTCTAATGCTCTATAAAAAGAATTAAAATCACCATCTTCAATATAATCTTTTAAACTTGTATTTAGATATAATTTAATATCTTCATCGGTTTTTAAGTCGTTAACTATATAATTTTCTAAATCTATTGTATGCTTTAATTCTTTCATTGTAAGTTTCTCCATTCTTGAAGTATACTTTTTGCTTTTA
>CASFXY010000002.1 GCA_949298805.1 uncultured bacterium | reverse complement strand
GTAAAATTACTTAATGGTGCAAAATCCATTCTTTCGTTTCCGGATATTACATATTGAATATCTATATATTCTCTGTGTGCTTCAAATTTAGCCAAGTGAGGAAGTTTTGTTTCTATTTCCTGAATATTTGCATATATCTCATTGTTTATCTCATATTTTCCGCATGGCATAGATTTTAAGTCATTGCTTAAAATGAAATCAAACCCTTTTTTAAAATTTTCATTAATGTTGTAATATAAACTTGCATTTTTTATATTATCAAAAATCATATTAACCCCTTAATATCTTAAATCCCTGTTTTTTTGTACAAATTCATATTCATAAAGCTTAGCCCATTGCAAAAATTTATAATATGCCATAATTATGGCAAAAATAAAACCATGAATGCCATCTTTGTATCCGCCTTTTAGGATATAAAGTTTAAAAAATTCATAAGGCGGACGTAAAATGAGTTTTGAAAGTTTGAATTTTTTATTTTTCATTTGAAATCTTTTAAGTTCAAAATCAGTGTAATTATTAAGTCTTACGCCAAAATGATTTAGCGAGGGTATATGATAGTGAATAAGGGCAACGTTTTCTAATTTACCTTTTTTATTTATCCAAAAATCCTTACCTTCGCGTGTTATTGGCATTTTATGAATTTCATTGGTGTAATAACAATTGCCTCTTTTCCAAAACCTTTTTATGCCTGATTGTCGCCATGAATGAACATGTTTTCCCAATAAGTAGGTTTCGCGCGGAATATAGCATGCATAGCGATTCTTTTTTGGGTGTTCTGCATATTCTTTTAAATATTTCCATAATTCAGGTGTTACAATTTCATCCGCATCAAGGACTAAAATCCAATCGCATGTCGCTTGTTCCATTGCCCAATTACGCGCAAGTTCAACTATTCCTGTCCTGTCGTGGTAAAAAATTTTGCATTTGTGTCTTTTTGCAATTTCTATAGTGTCATCTTCGGAATGCATGTCGCATATTATTATTTCATCAGCTTCTTTAACGCTTTCAAGAACGTCGTCCAAAAGTCTTTGAGCGTTTAGCGTGTTTATAACAACCGAAATTGTAGCCATGTTAGAACTCCTTGTGTAATATGGCAATTGTAATACATTGGCAATTAAATCTCAAGGAACATAATTTTTTTAAAATATTTGTTTAATTACGCTTTGTTTATGTTATACTTAGTTTACATGGGCTCGTAGCGCAGTTGGTAGCGCAGGAGACTCTTAATCTTTTGGTCGTGGGTTCGAGTCCCACCGGGCCCATTTTTTAAGAATTATTATTTTATTCCGCTTAGTATAATTTTTGCTTTTGGTAATTGGGGTATGCTATTTTTTGATTTTGACACAGGTGATGATTTTCCTAAAGACCATCTTAGCCCGCATTGGAGTCCTATACCGTTTCTTCCGCCATTTGTTATATAAGCTTGTGCAAACCCCACAAAAGTGTCGCCTATACGTTTTTGTATCCCTGCGCCATACCTTACATAAGGTTTTACGGATAATTCAGGCAGATAAACATCATTTGCTCTGAATTTTGTATCATCCATGATATTCCAAGCTACCGATACCGCCAAGTATGGTTGTATTAAATTCTTGAAATTGCCTATAATTTTTATTTGCGGTTCAATATGAATTACATTCAACGGTTTGGTGTTTAAGTACACTCCTGATCCGTTTGTATAATTAAATGTATTTATAAATGTGTATGCGGTCATTATGTTTGGTTGTAATATTACTTTATTTCTTAATAATGGCAGATTAAAACCTGTTTTTTGTGCAACTCCTGTATTTAGCATTGTAAAATTATCACTGCCAAAATCAGTATGCGCTTTTGAGCTGTTTGCGCCCACATTTGCACTCCAGAGCGAAAAGAATTTGTCTTTGTAAAAAGCTGCCGTTGCACCTATAAGTCCCCCGTTATTATAAATTCCTATGCCGTCATAAGCCTGATGTGAGCCGTTATACTGTGCATATCCTCCATATAACCATTTCCAGCCCTTTTTTAAATTTATTAGTCCGCTTTCCCCGCCAATTAGTCCGCCATATCCCACATTTGACACCACAGGTCCGTTTTTAAGCGGTACATTTTCAAATGTTGAGTAAGGCTTAAACCATATTCCTTTATTTTGTTCGGGTATTAAGGGGTTTGTTAAGCCAGCCATATTTGTGTCGGAATACGCAAATTTGTTATAAAAATTTATTGCTGTTTTTATTTTTTCATCCGTAACCATGACCATATCAAGATTTGAAAAGACATTATTAAATGTATCAATGAGCACAAGATATCCTGCAAGTTGTGATGCAACCTCTGAAGCTAAAATACCCGAATTAAATCCTTCTCTCGTAAAGTCAAAATAGCCATTTGCAGAATTATAAGATGATAAATAATTGTATATCGGTGTTTCTATAACTCTTGAATTATATTTTACTAAGTTTTTTAGTGTAGTATCTGCAAATGGTATTGTTATATAATTTGCTTGTGGAACTCCTTGAATTGCTAAATTTGGTACAAGAATATTTCCGGTACCGTTTGAACTTGAGGCATTTATTGTATCCATTGTGTTTGTGTTGAAATTTACATCAGGATATATATTTGATTGACCATAAAGTGATAATATCCCGAAGTTAATGTTATCTATTTGACCGTTTTGCATATTAAAATTGGTGTCATTGTATAAACTTGTTGTTTTTGCATTAAAATATTGGCTGTCTGCAAGAATATTTACCGTTCCGCCTTCTAAATCAAAAGTGCCGGTATAATTTGAATTATTGCCCCCTAAATTTAGTATTCCGTTCTCGTATTTATAAATATTTCCGCTTCCCCTTATTCCGCTCAGTATGTTTGTTGTACCATTTCCTGTAAAGTTTATTGTATTTATACTATAAATATCGTTTTCGCCGTTGGTATCAGCGTTATTTTTAAATGTTGAATTAATTATGTTGATAGTTCCTTCATTGCCTATGGCACCGCCCCTGCTGTTTTGCGCATCGAGTGAATTGTTTTCAAATGTTGAATTTTCTATTGTTACATTTCCCTCGGTGTAATTATAAAGCGCACCTCCGGATGTATCTACATCTGAATTAATGTAATTATTATCAAATACACTGTTTTTTATTACAAGATTCCCGTTGTTATGTATTGCGCCTCCGTAGGAAAATGAACTTTCGCCTCCATTTATGTGATTATTTGAAAAATAACTATTATTTATATTCATATTCCCGATGTTAAATATACTGCCACCATACAGATAAGTGTTATCGGATGATGCAGTTGCATAGTTGTTGTAAAATAGGCTGTCGGTTATATTTATTGTTCCGTTGTTTCCATTTGTAATTGCGCCTCCGTATGATATTGATGAGCCGTTTGTGTAATTATTGTTAAACACCGAACTTGTTATATTTATTGTTCCTCCGTCGTTATCATTTCCGAGTGCGCCACCTTGTGCACTGGCACCGTCAGCATAGTTGTTTTCAAAAAGAGATGAGTTTACATTAATTGTTCCGTTGTTTAGGTTATAAACAGCACCTGCAACTGCAAAATTAAATCTGGATGCATCTGCGTGGTTATTTGTAAATGTAGAATTGTCAATTATTGTATTTCCTCCGCTGTTAAAAATTGCGCCTGCAAAGTACGAATTGTTGTATATTTGACCCTTACAGTTTAAAAATTTTAAACTGTTAAAATTGCTACCTTGACTTAAGATAAAGCCACCGTAAGTGTTTTCGCCGTTTATACTATGATTTCCACCTTCAAAACTCACATCTTTTGTATAAAAACTGTTTCCTATTGAGCTGTTTGATGTCAAGTTGTTTAAAATTGTTATAATATCGCCATTTGTGCTTTGACTGCCTGATTGTATCAGTTCGTTAAAGTTTTCAACATAAATGTTATTTGCAAAAACTTCTTGTGTAATAACCAATATTAAAATAATTAATATAATTTTAAAGCGCATTTGCTATAAATAGTATTGGTTAAAATTATTTTTTTAAATTGGACAAAAGCGCTATTGTGGGTGCCAAAAAGACTAGTTTTATTTACTACTTATTCTTATGCCATTTATATATTTTTATATTAAAAATCTTCAAAAATTTTATTTTTTTACCGCATTTTAAATATGTTTGTATTTCGAACAAATATGGAATACCTACTCTTTTATATAGTAAACCGTATTTTATAATTTCTTGTATTTCAGGTGGCTGTTTTTCGTAATCAAGTTCCGAGAGAATTCGTTCTTCATTTTCTTTTACCATTTGCGTGTATTTTTCAATAGTCTTGCAATTATTCATTGAATTTGCGCCATGCCAACGATAAGAAAATAAAATTTCGTCAATGTATTTAAATTTGCAGTGTTTTGACAGTTGCAACATAATATAATAATCTTCCAGAGGGGTTTTTTCTGACAATGGTTCAATAATATCAAGTATTGATTTTCTTATTAAATAGCCGTTTGGAATATAGTTTCCTATATATAATGATTTATAACTGCCAAATTCTTTGTCGTCAAATTTTGAATGCCCTGTCTTAAGAAAATCAACAAAGGTTTTGTATGTCGCATATTTTTCATCGTATATATTATTGCGTTGTGCATCCCAATAGCATTTTTTACCTTCGGTATCAATTATCTCGCTATTACCTACCGCAAGGCCGTAGTCCGGATTTTTATCTAAAAAAATAACCTCTTTTTCTATTGCTTCAGGTTTACTTAAATCATCAGATGCTATAAGGTAGATATATTCTCCTTCCGACATCTTAATGAGTTTGTTTAATGTTAGTGCACACCCCATATTATTTTGTTTTTCCATAACAACACGAGCAAATCTTTTTTCACATTGAGGTTTTAGCTCAAGAGCTTTTTCGTAGCTTAAATCCTTTGAGCCGTCATCAATTATTATAAGCTCAATATTTTTATAGGTTTGCTTTATTATTGATTTTATCGCTTCCTGAATATAATTTTGGTGGTTATAAGTTGGTATTACTACGGAAACAAGGCTATTCATTACACATCCTCGAATTTAAAATATTTTGTTTTTTTTAGTTTAAAATTTGGTCTAAACTCGTTAAATATTTTTTTCCATCCTTTTTTATCGCAAATTTTCCCCGTTACATCATTTTCAGGTGCGTAAAAGTTAACCGTTCTTATGTAAATATTTTTATCGCAAAATTCCTCTTGGAAGTTTTTCGGAATTTTATCTTTTTCAAAAATAATCAGTAAATCAAATTTGTTTTTTGTAATTTTTTCTAATGTAGAGTATAAGTCGTTTATATTTTTTTTAATTTCTTCTTTGTTTTCATTTTTTATTAAATACTTGAAAATATACAAATTTTCTTTATTATCATTTGCGGTTTTTATAAATTTTTCTTTTAAATAATTAACCCTTGATAACAGCTCGGCTTTGTCCTGATTTATTATTTCTTGGTCAACTTCTTCACCGCTTGTCCAAATATACATTGGCGCCTTGCCATGAAAACGAATGTCGGTGTTAAAGCACTTCCACATCGGTTTAAGATTTTCAACCTTACCGCTAACCAATTTATCTAAATTATTAATTGCATATATAAGTTTATTTATATTTATAGTATTTGTCCAAGCAAATAATGAAGATTCAACGAAACGGTAGCGTTTAAAGAACTGATATGCAACCTCGCAATTGTATCCGAGCGAAATTACATGTCCGTATTTTTTTACATTTTTAAAAAAGAAATTAAATAAAATCATTTACAACCTCGACAACTCTTTTTATTTCATTTTCACTCATGACCGGAGAAATAGGTAAGCTTATAATTGTGTTATGTATTTCTTCTGTTATTGGAAATTTCAAATTATTCCATTCTTTGTATGCGTTTTGCTTATGAGGTGGTGTAGGATAGTGAATGATTGTTTGTATTGAATTGTTGTTTAAATATTTTTGGAGTTCATCCCTTCTTTTTGTTCTTATCGGAAATACATGCCAGACATGGGCATTTTCATCATAAGTTTTTGGCAGAATTATTTGAGAATTTTTTATGTTTTCTCTATAGAATTTTGAAATCTGTCTTCTGTATTGGTTGTCTTTATCTAAATATTTTAATTTAATATCTAATACTGCTGCTTGAATTTCATCAAGGCGCGAATTTACACCCTTATATATGTGGTGATATTTCTTGTCTGAACCATAATTGGCAATAGCTTTTATTTTTTTATATAAGTCTTGGTCATTTGTTGTAATTGCACCGCCGTCACCCAGACATCCCAAGTTTTTGCCCGGATAAAACGAAAAAGCACTTGCATCCGAAAGATTTCCAACTTTTTTATTTTGATAAACTGCGCCGTGAGCTTGGGCGGAATCCTCAAAAACCTTTAGATTGTATTTTTGAGCCAATTCTTGGATTTTTTCCATTTGTACTGCTTGACCATACAAATGTACAACCATTATAGCTTTTGTTTTATTTGTAATTTTTTCTTCAATTAAATCGGGGTTTATATTATATGTATTGATATCCGGTTCAACTAAGACAGGTGTACATCCGTTTTGCGAAATAGCAAGAATTGTTGCTATGTAAGTGTTTGCCGGCACAATAATTTCATCGCCTTGCGCAAACCCTGCAGCTTTAATTATTAAGTTAAGCGCATCCAGACCGTTTGCAACGCCCAAGGCATATTTTGTACCGCAATATTGAGCGAAATTATAAGAAAAAATTTCGTTGTATTTGCCCTGTAAATACCACCCCTCATCAAGTATATTTGCAATTCGTGAATTAATTTCATCTCTAAAGCGATTATTAACTTTTGCCAAATCCAGAAAGTTTATCACTAATTTATCCCGTGTAAGTGCATGCTTATTGTTTTATTTGCTATAAAAATAGCAAGGGAGAGATTCGAACTCTCGACCTCACGGGTATGAGCCGTGCGCTCTCACCAACTGAGCTACCTTGCCATGTTTATATTTGAGCTACTTGTTTTAATATTGCTCTTAACAAAAAAATTATCCTTAAAACATAAAAAAAATTCAAGATATTATTTTTAAAGAACTCCTTTGGTTGAAGGAATTTTATCAGGATTACTTAAATCTTTTGCCATGGCTGTTTTTAAGGTTTTTGCAAATGTTTTAAAAGTGCATTCTATTATATGATGAGGGTCTGAACCTTCAAGCATTTTGATATGCAGTGTTATGCCTGCATTTGCTGCGAGGCTTTGGAAAAAATGCGCAAGTAAAACTGTTTCAAAGTCAGATGTTTTTTCTTCTTTTATGTTTATTTCGTATTTACAAAAAGGTCTGCCGGATATATCAATTGCGCATAAAATAAGAGCTTCATCCATTGGCAAAATTGTGCTTGCATATCTGTTAATTCCACATTTATCTCCAAGCGCTTCTTTAATACTTTGCCCTAATGTTATTGCGACATCTTCAACCAAATGATGAGGGTCTGAATCTAAAGATTGTGCGTTAATTTTTAAATCAAACATAGCATGTGCGCATAAAAGTTCAAGCATGTGGTTGAAAAAAATAATCGGTGTATTTATTTCATATATTCCGCTTCCATAAGCATTAAGCGTTATCGCTACTTGTGTTTCTTTGGTGTTTCTTGTTTTTTCAACTGTTTGCATAGCTATTTTCCTTTATTTTTAAAAATTCGTCTAATTTTGAAATATCATTGATAATATCCGATGCGCCGGCTTCTTTAAGTATTTGCGCACTTTTTGTACCTTTTTCTGCTACGCCGTATACTGTTGTTGCAGATGCTATTGCAGCGTATATATCATCGATTGTATCTCCAAAATAGTAAATGTTATTATAAATTGTTTCTTTTTTTATTTTGTTTAGTCCTTCCGGATGCGGTTTCCTTTTTTCTTTTTCTAAATCATCCTGAGAAATTATTTTGCAAAAATATTTTAAAATACCGAATTTTTCAAGAGAATATAGTGCTTCATCTCGCGGTCTTCCTGTGAAAGCGCAAAAATCGTAGTATTCTGATAAATTTTCAAAAATATCAGATTTGATTATAAGCTTTTCGTTATCTATTAAACCTTTTGAGCCTTGTTTGTTATTGTTAAAAAATATTTTTTGAAATATTGTTGTAATTTCACTAAGAGAAATTACAAACCCGTGCTTTTCAAGCAAATATTTTGTTAAATCCCAGTCGCAGTTTAGACCGCCGAGTTCTTTTGCCTCTTGTATTTCTTGGTCTGCTATTTCTTTTTGTGCAAAGTATTTAAAAGTTTCTTTAATTGCAAGTCTGTATGAATTAGAAACGTCAAAAATAACTCCGTCCAAATCAAAAACAAGCATGTCCTTTTTCTTTAAAGCATTAAAGAACTTGCTTATATCTTGTACTCGTGGAGTTGTAATCCTTAAGCAATCTTTTAAAATTTCCGAATTTTTAAAACGCCTTGTTTTTATGCCGTTTGCTTCAAGTTTCCAATGAATAAAATCACAGTATTTTCCAAAATCGCAAAGTACAAAATTTGCCTCACTTTTATATGGTTTAAACCCCATTTCAATAAGTCCGTTTTCAAGGGCTTGTCGGGATGTTTTTATTTGTTCTTTTATATAATTTTCATATTCAACATCATCAAGTGAGGCTATTGCTGCACATATTGCTGCAGAGTTTACCGAATATGGTGATATTACTTTTTTGCAATTATTAATATTTTGTTTTTGACTTAAAATAACACCGAGCCTAAGGCCTGCTAAACCAAAATCTTTCGAGAAAGATTTAACTATCAAAATATTATCATATTTTTTAACCAGCGAATAATAATCAGGGGCATTTGTTGCAAAATTTATATAAGTGACATCTAAAATTGTGGCAATTTTAGGATATTTTGCAAGTATTTTTTCAATGTCATCCATACTTGCACATTCCCCTGTCGGGTTATTGGGGCTTGTTATATATATAATTTTTGTACTTTCGCTTATGTTTTCAATTAATTTATCCGCATCAAAGACCCATTTTGTATAGTAGTCTACACAACGAAATTCACCAAGGCAACTTGTTGCATAAAGCTTTGGCATTGTAAATGTCGGCATAAAGCTCAACAATTCCTCATCCTTGTCTAAATAAGTATTTATAATTACACTTAACGCTTCATCAGCACCATTTGTAGGTAAAACTTCGCAGTCGGACAGTTTAAATTTTTGAGCCATTTTGTCAATGAGCTCTCCGTAATGCGGATATCTTCCTATTTGCGCACTTGTTAGTTCTTTAAGTGCCATAATTACTTCTTTTGAGGGACCGTAAGGATTTTCGTTTGAATCTAATTTTAAATTGCAAATTTGAGCATATTTTGGAGTGTTATAAGGAGAAATATTCTCTACTGCTTGTTTTGGCTTAATCATATTAAGATTATACTATTAAAACATTAAAATCCAAAACTATTTATATGCAAATGAGTTTTTGTCTTTAATTTCAAATCTTAGGCCTGCAATTTCTATATCGTCATAATCTATGTATGCATGTTGAAATAAATTTCTGCCGGTTTTAATGGTAAGCTCGTTGCTCTCTCTTACAAGTTGCCTTGGTATCTCCACTTCTTGATTATCTCCATTTATATTTAATTCCCCAACTTTTTGACCGTTGAAAAATATTTCTGCCGGACTTGAATATACGTATGCAATTTGATTTTGCCCCAATTCTTTTGCCATTTTTGTGTCTAGCCCTATAACAGAACCTATTATAACTACTGCTTCTTCATTTGGTCTTAGTATTTTTGTTTTAAATGTTTTTGAAAAATATGTACCGACGGATTTGCCTCTAAATTCTGTAGAATTTGCAGATGTTTCAGAGTATACATCATCCCCAAGATGACATACATCGCTTTCAATTGTTACATCACCGATTTTACTTTTTTCAATACCAAGCTTAAGTGGTTTTGATGCTATATTTTCATCTATAGTTAACGAAAATGGTCTATAACCTTCTTTTTGTACTGATAAAATCGCTTTATCGTTGATTTGTGTATTTAATTCAAATCTGCCCTCAGCATCGCTTGTTGTTCTGTATCCTACACCCGGAATACTTATTGCTGCACCGGTAATCGGTTTTTGTGTATAACTGTCAACAACTTTATTTTTCTTTTTTAAAGTTTCATTTTGGTTTATTTGCCCCGTAATAGTTTCACAAAAGGCGATGTGAGTATAAAAAAACATTAATATATTTAAAATTATTAATATTCTTGCTTTTTTAGCCATAAATCCCCCGTAATTTAAAGAAATTTTATTAGAGCTTAATGTTTTTATTATCCCCTTGGGGGCTAAATTAATTATTAGCCGCAAAAATTACCAACGATGGTATTTTCTTATTTCTTTAAGTATTAATAATTTGTGATGTAGATTATAAAAAGGAAAAAACTATGTTTGAATGTGGATGTATTTCAGTTTTCGGTACGGTTGCCTACATCTTATTGCTTATAGGGGGTCTAAACTGGGGGCTTGTAGGTGCTTTTGATTTTAATTTGGTAAGTTTTCTCTTTGGCGAAGGCACTTTAATTGCAAGAGTCGTTTACATTATTGTGGGTTTATAAGCAGTTGCTTCTATTTTTATGGTAATTGCTCACTATGTTAAAAAATCAAAAATGTAATTTTGGCATTTATTTAAGGCGGCTTTTGCCGTCTTTTTTATTGCCTGTTGCAATGTCTTCAAAGGTATTTTTGCCGTATAACTTTTGACTTAACATAATTTGCATACGCGGGATTAAAATTGCCAGTCCAAACGCGCTAAAAGCTAATCCTGCAAATTGGAATGCAGCTGTTCTTATCAGTGTATTTCTTTTGACTTTTTTAATGAAATCTTTTGTTATTTCTTTGCCGTCCGCTGCTTTTATAATTTCTTGTATAAAACTGTCGATACTTTCCCTTATAGACTGGCATGTTTGCGCGGATACAAATTTTTTCTTATCGCTTGCTCTGCCGTATGTTGCAGCATTGATAACTCTTTTAAGAAACACCGGATCTGAGGTAATACTGTTTGATAATACATCTTTAACCTGCGCTTTTGAAAGTATTGCCTCGCCTCTTAAGAGTGGTTGTAATTCACTCATCTTGCGTGCTTTTTCCAGTATGTCTATGCCAAAATTCATGGATTCAAGCTCTTTTATCAACTCGGTTAATTTTATTGTGCCGTTTTTTTCAAAGTTTATATTTTCAAGCTGTTTATTGATTTCAGGTTTAACTGTTGTTAATAATTGTTCTTTTGTTACATGTTTTTCATTTAGAAATTCACAGATTATATCTAGTGCTTTGGGGTGAATGTCTGTTTTTTTGAATAGTTTATTGAGGGCAGCTATTACAAGTCCTGTTGTTGCATTGTAAAAGATTATTGAGCTTGTATCTCTGAATAAGTACTCAAATCTTTCTGCGGGGTGGCGTGAATTATGCATTCTGCCTGCTATCATTCCGGCATCTGTTGAAATTAAGCGCCATGCATTTTTGTTTTCAAGATTGTATGATGCCCTCATAAGTGCATTTATAAAATTTTCGCTGCCTTTAAAGTTTATGTAATTTATTTCTTTTTTGTCTTTTGAATTATTTATAAACTCTTGCAAGCTTAGTTTTTTTTCTTTTGCTTTGTTTCTTTTTAAAGCTTTTGTTGTAATGGCATGGTTAATTTTTGGCACAACAAACCCTATAAGTCCTGTCGCTATAATTACGCTTGATATAATTTTGCCGAATTTGAATATTTTCGCGCCATTGCTCATTAAATATGCAGGGTCTCTTAAGGCATCTTTTCCGGTATCGGTTAGCTCTTTTTTAAAAATTTTTTCCCCTATAAAATCACCGATTTTATTCAGGCCTTTTACTCCCCACAACCAAAATGCCGCACAAGTTACTTCCTCTCTAAATCTTTCTTGTGCTTCAAGTTTTCCGCCTCTTTTATAACTTTGATAAGTTCTGCCCGATGTGCAGCAGGCTTCTATAACAAGCGTGGGTAAAACTGCTGACGGGTTTTTTATGTGTGACAGACCGTTTATAATAGGTTTTTCAATAATACTTGACATATATGCATTCGGCTAAAAGACTCTTTTATAAACAAATGAAAACTTGTGAATATATTTTTTTGCTATTGTTCTTGTGTTTGTACAAGTTCGTAACCGGTGAGCTCTGCAGTTTGAATTTTCCATTGTTTTATAATTTCTTCATGCGAGAGTTCATGTGAAATAGGGGTGCCCATTTTTAAATTTACAACAGGTCTTTTAAATATATTCCAGTTGTATGTTTCCATTCCTGATAAACCTACAGGAACAATATCTGCCTTAACCATTTTTGCTATGACAACAAAACCTTTATTAACTTCTTCAATTTTTTTATTTTTTCTAATTCCGCCTTGAGGGAAAATGCAAAGGTTAAAATTTGCTTTAAATACATCCAAACAAGTTTTAATAGTTGATACTTCAAGCTTTTCGCGATTTACCGAAAAGCCGCCCAATCTTGAAATATTTTTTGCCACCCATTTGCCGAAATTACCTTTAACTTCATACAACTCTTTTTTAGCCATGTATGCAAGCGGGCGAACGGTTATCATGTTCATTAAAAACGGGTCGCAATACGATATATGATTTGCCGCAAAAATATAGGGTTTGTTTTCAAGGTTATTATTTCTTTTGCACTTAAATTTGTAAAATAAGCTGAAAATCGGTATATACAGGATGTACAAGGCATAAATTTGATACAGCCTTGTTAAAATATTAAAATCCTTTGCATATTTTCTTGCGTGGTTAATCTTTTCCATTAATATCTCCTGCGGTTAACTGCGCGATTTTTTCTTTCCAGATGTTTATCATCTCGTGAGTATCTTCCATGTAGGGTATTGGTTCGCCTATGTTTATTTGTATATGACTTTCAAACGGTTTTCTTTCTTTTTTAATTGCGCCCACAATACCGACGGGTAAAATATCGCATTTAAGAGTTTTTGCAAGTCCTGCAAAACCCCTTGATATATTATCCATGTTGCCATTTATTTCTCTTGTGCCTTGCGGGAAAAGACCCAGAACCCAGTTTGTTTGTTTTATTCCCAGTGCGGTTTTAATTGTTGAAACACTTAATTTTTCTCTGTTAACCGCGAATGCACCAAGAAGGTTTAAGAAAAATCTTGCAACAGGTTGTTTAAAGAGTTCTTGTTTTGCCATATAAGCGGTATGTCTGCCAATTGCATCAATTACTATAAAGGGATCAATTGCGCTTACATGGTTTGAGGCAACTATAAAAAATTTATCCTTTGGCACATTTTTTCTTCCTGTAATTTTTAGACCGCAAGCGATTCTGTAATATGTGCCGTACACAACTCTACAGGTAAGCCATTGAAAAAAACCTCTTGCCTTGTTGTATTCTCTCGGATTTCTTTTTGTGTAGTTTTTTGCCATTGTATTTAGCCTTATAGAAAACTATGCGAGTAAATTTCTTGATTTAAAAGAATTTGAGCACACCTTATTATTTTATATTGCTCTTTGTCATTTTTATCATATTTAATATTATTAATATCATCAAAATTCAGCATAGAATTATAAAGTTTCAGATAAATTTCCCCTGTTTTAGTATCGACTTTTTGATTTTTAATAATATTGTAGACTTCAATTGTCTTTGTGTCAAAGGCATCTATTATCGCGCCGTCAAGTCCGCAACCAAGTGCCAATGCTAAAAAAACCCTGTTTACATCTGCTCTGTGTTCTTTCGGACAACCGTTAGAGATGTTTGAAAGCCCTATAAGGGTCTTAACTTCAGGTTCAAAACTTTCCTTTAGCATTCTTATTGTATCAAGTGATACAAGTGCCTGCTCTTGAGCTACGCAAACAGGTAATATAAGAGGGTCAAGCCATACCTTGGAATTATTAATTCCTGATGCATTTGTTTGCTCTATTATTGTAAGCGCTAATTCCATTCTTTCATCCGGTGTTTTTGGAATTCCTGTTTGCGAGCACATGGTTAATGCTATTATATTAGAATTATATTGTGCAGCTATTTCTGTAGTATTTTTCAGCTTTTCTTCATCTGCCGATGTTGAATTCAAAAATGCATCTTTGGAATTTTTAAGAGAACAAAATCCCTGTTTCATCTCCGCTATATTTGTTGTATCAAGGGAATAGTTCAGGTTGAAATTTTCTTCCAGAAGTTCTATAAGCCATTTGAGTGCACCCTGCACGTTTCCTTTTGCGGGTCCTATGTTTAAATCAATTGTCTTAATTCCGTTTTGAACTTGTTTTTTTACATTATTTAACACATAATTACTATCTCGCTGCGCTATTGCTTCTTTTGTTTGTTTTGAAATTATGTGTAAATTTTCCCCGATTAACACCTTATATTCCCCTTTGCTTTACTAAATTCAATTGCTTTGTTATAATCTTAGCATAGATATGGAGGAATTTTATGAAATTTAAAAAAATCCTTGCAACAGCACTTCTTTTAGGGCTTGCAACACCTGCATTTTGCGATACTATCGGCATGGTAAATTACCGTAAAATTATTGAAAATTATTCAAAGGCAAAGGCTGCAAACAGTGAAATTGATGATAAAGCAAGTGAGCTGCAAAGATATTTGCTCGATAAAGAAAAAGAGTTTAAAAAAATAGAATCTCCTATTCAAAAGAAAAATTTTGAAGAAGCAACAGCTAAAACATTTGCTGCAAAACAAGAAGCTTATGCTAAATTTAAAGAAAAGAAAGAAATGGAAATTGACACTGCAATTGAAAATGCTATCAAAGCTGTGGCAATTGAAAATAAGATTAATACAGTCGTTGACTATCGTGTAATGTATTTTGGCGGAATTGATATTACGGACAAAGTTGTTAAAAAATTAAACATGTCCGGCACTGCTGCCAAATAGTACTTTACAAAGAAATATTATTTGATATTATAGATTTATCGGAGAAGACCAGTTTGATTTGTACGGATACTTTGATTATTTTGGAGAGCCCGCTCTGCGAGGGCGTTTTCAGGTCGGAAAATTATGTTTTCCAAAAAAATCAAACTGGAAAACTGGACTTTTTCTGGACTGTACGGATAGATTGAGATTTTTGTTTATAAATTTTAATATAATAAATTTCTACATTAATTTTTTTATTTTTGTGGTAAAATTATTAAAAATAAAGGATTTTAAAACAATTCAACAAATGTTTAATTGAGTAGAGTTTTAAAGTTTGGTTCGGAAGTGATGTTAAAGAGAAAAATTCTCAGAAAGTAATTAGTAGCAGTGAGAACTAATTTACTGATAAAAAATATAGAAGAAATAGTACTTATAAAAGATTTGTTTAGAAAGAAGAATCAAATCAGTGAGTTTCTGATGTTTTTATTATCGATTAATACAGGTATGGATTTAGTAAAATTATTGAACTTAAAAATAAAAGATGTAAAAAGAAAGCATTACATAAACGTTGATAGAAACAAAGTAATTCCGTTGAATCAAAAGATTTTGGATTTAATAAAAGAAATTGTCGGAAACGGAAGAATTGATGAGTATTTATTTTTAAATTCACGAGGGAGTAAGATTCATAGAATCACTATTTTTAATATATTTAAAGATGTTTGTGCAGAACTTGGGCTTGATAAATATTCTATTATATCGTGGCGAAAAACATTTGCGTATCATCACTATAAAAAATACAACGATTTAGCGTATCTTCTGTGGCTATTTAATCAAACTTCTGTAAAGGTAGCTTTAAAGTTTATTGATGTTAATGAAAATATGAATCTTAAGTACAGGGAAGGAGTTTGTCTGTAAATGGGAACTTTCTTGCATCAACAGTATAATAATGTAGAAGAAAATCATAAAGTGTGTAAAAAAATAATTATACAAGCTGGCGGCAGGGGAACCAGATTAGAAGGACTTACAAGGAATAAACCTAAATGTTTAGTGCCTGTAAATAATTTACCAATTATTTTTTATGCATTTAAGAAATTTAATGATGCTGAATTTACTATTATTGCAGATTATAAAGCAGATGTGTTAGAAAAATATCTTAATGCTTTTGGGACTGAATACCGTTACCAAATAATAAAAGCCAATAAAAAAGGTACTATATCCGGTATAAAAGAGGCTATTTCAACATATTCAGAAGATGAGCCTTTTATGATAATGTGGTGTGACCTTATTTTAGCGGACAATTTTGAGATTCCGGAGGTATCAGGGAATTACATAGGAATATCTAATGACTTTGAATGCCGTTGGTCTTATATTGATAAAAAATTTATAAAAGAACCTTCAAAAGAAAATGGGGTTGCAGGGCTTTTTATATTTGAAAACAAAAAGCTATTGAATAAAATTACAGATGAAGGTGCTCTTGTTGAGTGGTTACAAAATCAAAAATTTGATTTCAAAAGACTTAATTTACAAGGTTCAAAAGAAATAGGAACACTTCTTTCATACACAGATAACACAGGCGAAACTCCTCGTTGCAGACCATTTAATTCAATAGAATATAAAGAAGATGTCATTGTAAAACAAGGGATTAATGAGCAAGGTAAAAAAATTGCTATAGATGAAGTTGCTTGGTATAAACATGTTAAATCACTAGGATACAAAAATATTCCAGAAATATATAACTATACTCCCCTTACGATGAAACGTGTACGAGGTAAAAACATTTATGAATACGATTGTTTAACTAAATCTCAAAAACGTGAAATATTGAGAAAACTTATAGAGGCTTTAAAAGAACTTCACAATCTTGAACCTGCAAAACCCGTAAATATATCTGATGTTGAAGATAATTTCTTAAATAAAACATTCGACAGACTTTCAAAAGTGGAGAAACTTATTCCATTTGCAGATAGAGAATTTATTAAAATTAATGGAATTTATTATAAAAATATTTTCTTCAACAAAAATGTACTGGTCGATGCTGTTAAAAATGTTTATCCAAAAGAGTTTAGATTAATACATGGCGATTGTACATTTTCAAATTTAATGTTTGACACATATGATATGAAAGCCATCTTAATCGATCCGAGAGGCTATTTCGGCAAAACAAAATTCTATGGTGATGTCGATTATGATTGGGCAAAATTATATTATTCACTAAAAGGTAAGTATGACCAATTCAATTGCAAAGAGTTCACTCTTGATATAAGAGAAAATGAAGTCGAATTTGCGATTAAACCAAATAATTGGGATGATATGGAAGAATTCTTCTTTGATTGTCTGCCAGGGGTAAATAAATTCAAGCTAATATTGTTGCATGCAATAATATGGCTTTCTCTCACAACTTATGCTTGGGAAGACTACGATAGCATTTGCGGTGCTTTTTATAACGGTATTATAAAACTTAATGAGGTATTGTAAATGCTTGAATTTTCTCCATTAAATAAAACTTGGATACTAGATGTTGATGGCACAATAGTTAAACACAACGGATACAAAATAGATGGTTTTGATTCATTGCTCGATGGAGTTAAAGAATTTTTTGCAAATATCCCGTCTGAAGATAAAGTTATATTGCTTACTGCAAGAAAAAATGAAGAATTGCCTATATTAAGTAATTTTTTAAAAGAACACAATATTCGTTATGACTATTTATTATCTGATATGCCAATGGGTGAGCGTATTTTAATTAATGATAGAAAGCCAAACGGCTTAGATATGGCGTATGCAATAAATAAAAACAGAGATAAGGCTTTAAATATCGAATACAAAATCAATGAGGAAATATAATGGGCATCTTTGAATACATCAGAAATGATAATGAAAGACTTGTAAAACTATTTGGCTTCACAATTATGGAGCAAACTTCTGATTATATGACTGCTGAACGTCATCAGAGTTTTTTAGGAGGATTAATTACAACAATAAAGGTTAATGACCCATATGCAATGCGTTCAAACAAAGATATAAAATTCCTTGGTTATTCTATTATTAAGAGGATTGAAGAAAATAATTACAGAAATTATTATTTTCTTAATATAAAGTATCGTTCAATATCATTGATAAATGAATTTAAAAAACATAACTTTAAGTATTTTGATAAAAAATATGATGACATATACATTTTAAGCGCTAATAGCGGAGAGATTTATCTCACATTAACTTATGTAATAAGAAATTTTATTAGAAAGAATAAAAGCAAAAATCCTCTGTTATTAGCAACACGGAAATATCATATTGATATGATAAAAATGATTTGCCCGGATATTCCTTATATTTATATTGACAAATTAGACCTGCGATTTTTTGAAGATATCTTCAAGATTGATAACTTTAGATTCTTTTTGCTGTTTAGCCATCCTCATTTTAAACAAGTAGAAATGGATATAAAAACACATCCTCTTGGCGAAAGTCACTATTTTAAATCAATTCTTAATCGCTTAAAAATATCAGAACAAGATTTAGAAATGAATAGAGCAAATGTTTTACCTGAAGCAGAAAAAAGTATGATTGAAGAGATAAATAAAACAGGTTTAAATCTTAGTAATTTTGTCTTTTTAGCTCCTGAAGCACAATCTTGTAAGTTATATGATGACGACTTTTGGTGCGAACTAATTAATAGATTTCAAAAAAAAGGTTACGATGTGTTTGTAAACCTTGTGGATGATATTAAATTAAAATCTGCAACTAATTACAAGGTTTGTGACTTAGCTTTTGCAGAGGCTTTTGCTCTTGCGAAAAAAGCAAAAAAAATTGTGTCTTTAAGAAGTGGTTTTACGGAATTCTTGCTACAGACTGGAGTCCCAATTGATGTTTTATATACAAAATTTAGACACCGGTATTATTTGAATGATATGGATGTTTATCAAGTTATGTCAGGTTTTGGATTAATCCAGCTTCCTTATATTGATAAAGCTAAAATCAAAGAATTTAATATGTTTGAAACCTCTCCTAAACAATGTTTGGAAGAAATCCTTGAAACAAATTATATAGATGTAACTCAAACAGGAGGTACAAATGTTTAATTTCATTATCAGGTTTATAACAATGTTTATTCCCTATAAACAATTAAGAAAATCTATACGTTCTAAGTATTTGAGGAAAAATAAATTTGAAATATTAGAAGAACATTTAACAAAACACATTGATAAAAGATTAAATAATTTTATTAATTCATTTTATACAGTTAATGATATAAAAAATAACAATTTAAATTTAAAAATTATACAAACTGCAAACAATATATTATTAAAAAATTTTAAAAGAATTTGCGATAAATATAACATAGAATACTGGTTGGATTGGGGTACTTTGTTAGGTGCTGCTCGCCATAAAGGATTCATTCCTTGGGATGATGATGTAGATGTTTCTATGACACGCTTAAGTTTTTCTCGGCTTCAAGAAGCTGTGAAGAATGAACCTGATTTTATATTAACAGAATGGCTACATTTAGATTCATTAGAAGATCCTTGTAGAGTAAAAAAATTCTGTTTTAGGGATTCAAATATACATTCTTATGTTGATATCTTTTTATACGATTATTGTATCTGTTCGGACAAAAATGCTTTTTATGATGCGGTTATGCAAAACAAAGAAAAGCTAGTGAATGATTTAATCAAACTAAATATGCCTCAATACTCTTGCTGCCCATGCAATAATCCGGCTGATTTAAAAAAGATTAATCAAATATTTGATAAATATATAAATATTTATTCTAAAGAACATTCAGGAAATTGTTTAGTATATGGAATTGAGGCTCCATATAACATTTCTAAAAAAATACTTGATGTATCAACAATTTTTCCATTAAACAAAATTTATTTTAACGAAGTTGAATATTCTGCTCCTAATGATATTCATAAATTTCTTACTACTTGTTACGGAAATTATATGATGATTCCAGTAGATGTTGGAGAAAACAAACATTTAGAATATTCAATCGATGAAATTGATAACATATTAGCACTAATAAAAAAAATATGAGGTTTAAAATGATAAAAATTTATATAGGCATGAGTGCAGATTTACTGCATCCGGGACATCTAAATATTATTAACGAGGCAAGAAAACTTCTTGATAGTAAAGACGGCGGGGAACTTATTGTGGGGCTTTTGACTGATAAAGCTATTGCAAGCTATAAACGTCTTCCATATATGACTTGGGAACAAAGGAAAATTGTAGTTGAAAATGTTAAGGGTGTAACCGCTGTTGTACCGCAAGAAACCCTTGATTATGTTCCGAACTTGCTAAAAATAAAACCGGATTATGTATTACATGGTGATGATTGGAAAACAGGAGTACAGGCTAAAACACGTCAAAGAATTGTAGATGTAATGTCAGAATGGGGCGGAGAAGTTATTGATATACCATATACAGAGGGAATATCTTCAACAAAATTAAATCAAGTTCTAAAAGAAGTCGGAACGACTCCTGAAATAAGATGCCATAGACTAAGAAGACTGCTTGATTCTAAAGAGATAGTTACAGTATGTGAGGCTCATAACGGTTTATCCGGCTTAATTGTCGAAAATACTTCAATAGATGAAAATGGGCATAAAATTGAGTTTGATGGAATATGGATTTCATCATTAACCCAATCTGCAGCACAGGCAAAACCTGATATTGGTTATTTAGATACAACTACAAGGATGACAACATTAAATGATATTCTTGAAGTTACTACAAAACCAATAATTTATGATGGTGACAACGGTGGACCGCAGGAGCATTTTATATTTACAGTAAAAACTCTTGAACGGTTAGGTGTGTCTGCCATTATTATTGAGGATAAAATCGGGCTTAAGAAAAATTCTCTTTTTGGAACAGAAGTTTTCCAAGAGCAAGATAACCCAGAAGATTTTGCAGAAAAAATCAAAGCCGGTAAACAAGCACAAGTTACAGATGATTTTATGATTATTGCAAGGATTGAAAGCCTTATTTTGAAACAAGGGATGGATGATGCAATAATGAGGGCTAAAACATATCTTGATGCAGGTGCCGATGGCATTATGATACATTCAAGAGAAAAAACTTTTGATGAAATCAAAGAATTTGCAACACTATACAATCAGCTGCCGAACAGAAAACCTCTTGTTGTTGTTCCATCTTCATACAGTCAAGTAACTGAAAAAGAGTTAATTGAGAACAATATTAATGTTGTTATTTATGCAAACCATTTGTTGCGTTCTGCATATCCTGCAATGGTAAATACAGCAAAATCAATCCTTGAAAACCATCGCTGTAAAGAGGCATCCGATGAATATTGCATGAAGATAAAAGATATTATTACTTTAATTCCGGGGGCAAAATAAATGAAACCAAAACAGTTATTTGATTTGCTGATAGATAATAATATAAATTGTTTTGCAGGAGTACCTGACAGTCTGCTCAAAGATTTCTGTGCATATATAACGGATAATACAACGCTAAAAGAACATACAATAACTGCAAATGAAGGTAATGCAATCGCACTTGCTGCCGGACATTATCTTGCAACAGGAAATCCGGCTCTTGTTTATATGCAGAATTCAGGAATCGGAAACTGCGTTAATCCGTTATTATCCTTGACCGATGAAGAAGTGTATAATATTCCGCTTTTGATGTTAATCGGTTGGCGTGGAGAACCTGATAAAAAAGACGAGCCACAGCATATTAAACAGGGGAAAGTAACCGATAAACTTCTTGATTCGATGGGAATTAAATGGGAAATATTACCGGAAGATTTTGAACAGGCAGAACCTGTAATAATAAATGCAATACAATATATAAAAGAAACAAATAAACCTTTTGCATTTATTATAAAAAAAGGGTTATTCGAAAAATATGAATTACAAACAAAAAATCAGAATAGTTATAATTTGAGTCGTGAAACAGCTATTGAAACAGTTATAAAATCGCTTTCATTATCAGATGTTGTTATTTCAACAACAGGACATATTTCAAGAGAGGTTTACGAAACAAGAGAACGCTTAGGACAAAGTCATAAACAGGATTTTTTAACAGTTGGTTCAATGGGACATGCAAGTTCAATTGCACTTGGGATTGCATTAGGAAAACCTGATAGAAACATTTATTGTTTTGACGGAGACGGGGCGTTTTTAATGCATATGGGTTCAACTGTTGTAAATGCCTCCAAGAATCTCAAAAATTTTAAACATATAGTTTATAATAACGAAGCTCACGATTCTGTCGGAGGACAGCCAACAACTGCCAATAATGCGAATATTCCTCAAATTGCATTTAATGCCGGTTATAAAAAAGTTTATTCTGTTTCAGATTTAAATGATTTAAACGAAATATTGCCTGAATTTATTAACAGTACTCATACAGCATTACTTGAAATAAAAATTAAATGCGGAGCAAGAAGCGATTTAGGCAGACCAAAAGAAAAACCGCAAGAAAATAAAAAGACATTTATGGCAAATTTAAATCAGGTGGATTTCTGTTATAGAGGTGCTATAGAAAATCTATCTAAAATAGTAAAGCTTGAAAATGCACAAAATATTCTTGTATTCAGAGGCAAAAATTCTTATGAAAATATAAAACCTATTATTGAACAGCAGTTGAATGGAATAAATATTCAATATTATAGTGATTTTTCAACTAATCCAAAAGATGAAGAAGTAAAAATCACAATCAATAAAATATCTAATGATTATGATTTAATCCTGGCAATAGGCGGCGGGAGTGTAATTGATTTTGCTAAGGCTTATAAATGGCAGATTAAATCAACTAGAAAGCTGGTTGCAATTCCAACAACAGCCGGAACTGGCTCTGAAGCAACGCAATTTGCAGTCCTATACGTTGACGGGGTCAAGACGTCTTTAGATAATCCGAAAATTTTACCTAATTATGCAATTATTGATAGTCAATTCGTTGAAAATACACCTAAGGAAATTAAAATTGGTTGTGCATTGGATGCATTCTGCCAGTCTATCGAAAGTTACTGGGCAGTTAATTCTACATCTATAAGCAGAAATTATGCAAAAAGTGCAATGGAAATATGCAGAGATAACCTTGTCGGATATATAAACAATCCTAATACTGAAAATTCTTCAAAAATGATGCAGGCATCAAATCTTTCAGGAAAAGCAATAAATATTTCAAGGACTACAGCGGCTCATGCATTATCATACAAGATTACAACAGAATTAGGGCTTTCACATGGAATTGCTGTTGCAATGAGTATAGCTCAAATAATGGAATTAAATTCTCAAGTAAACAACTCTAATTGCAATGATTATAGGGGGAAAGATTTTGTTTTAGAAAAAATTAAAGAAATTTTTCACTGTTTAGGAATTCAAAATCCAATGGAATATTTTAATAATCTATTTGAAGAAATTGGCTTAAAACAGTATGTATTCAATGAATCCGAAATTGATACAATATTACATTCAGTAAATAAAAGTAGATTACTTAATAATCCTGTGCAATTAGATATTCAAGGTATAAAACAATTATTTTTAAATAAGGAGAAATTATATGGCGAAGTTAGTAAAAAAGTATAAAGACTATGATAATAGTGTTAATGTTCTTGAATTGTGCGGACATAAATTTACTTATCCATTATCTGAAAAAGAATTGTTATTGTATAACATAAATCAATCATTGAATAATTTAACCTTTTTAATTGAACAAAAATATCCACACAAAAATATTGATGTGCAACCTGCATTAAATTTAAAAATACAAATGGCTGAACTCTCTGCAAACCAGAGTGCAGAGTATATAATGAAAAATTTATGCCATTGTCCTTCTTTTAAAACTCGCTTTGATGTTTTAGAAAAATCTTTATCTGAAGTAAAAATCAATGATGGGCTGTACATTGAATGCGGTGTTTATAAAGGAAAATCTATAAACTTCATAGCTTCTAACATCCCAGATAAAATAATTTATGGCTTTGATTCTTTTGAAGGTCTACCTGAAGATTGGACTAATTATTATAAAAAAGAGCATTTTTCGGTAAAAAAGCTTCCTAAAGTCAAAGATAATGTAAAACTAATTAAAGGGTGGTTTGATACAACGTTACCGAAATTTGCAGCAGAACATGCGAATGAAAAAATAGCATTTTTAAATTGTGATGCGGATTTGTATTCTTCTACAAAAATAATCCTAAATTCATTCAAGAACAATATTACATCAGGAACAATTATACAGTTTGATGAATATTTTAATTATCCAAATTGGCAAGAACATGAATTTAAAGCATTTCAGGAGTTTGTAAAAGAAAACAATATTGACTATGAATATATTGCATACGCTTATCAAGCAAAACAGTGTGCAATAAGAATATTATAAGGAATGGATGATGATAGATTTTAAGATAGATAAAGAAGACCTTAAACATATATTTCAAAAAAGAACCTTAGAAGATTATGTTGTAACTAATCGTATCTTAGGTGTGACAATGCATTATGTCCAAGGCAAAATGTATAATCAATTTATAAAAACGCTAAAAATGGTCTCAAAGTATTCAGACTATAACTTTGGAGATATCATAAATGATTTTACAAAGAAAAGCAAAATTAAAAAACACAAGGTTGAAGATTTTAATAATGATAAGAATAATTTTGAAAATATAATTTTAAATATTGATCCAGCAACTTTTCATACTGCAAAAGGCAAAATAAGAAAAATTCAATTAGAAGAATTAGAATTCACAAAAGAAATTCTCTCTGATATAGAGTTAAATACAAACTTAACTCCCTTTATGGATGATGGAACTTTATTGGGGGCTGTAAGACATGGTGGATTTATTCCTTGGGATGATGATGTTGATTTCTCTTTAATGAGAAAAGATTTTGAACAGTTAAAAGAGTATTTCAAATCAAAATATATTTATATTGATACTTCTGAGTGGATAAATAGTAAGTATAAGGAATATTTAAATGAATGTTTCAAACAATATCCAAACCAAATATTCGTTTTGCAGCGGTTAACTTCTTTAAAATGTTATAAAGGAACGACTGAAAAATTTGTTGTGTGTGATTTTTTTGCTTTAGATTATTATAACGATTTTCATAATGTAAATACACTTACAAAATATACCCTTTCAATAAAAGAACAAATTGTCGGTAAAGACATAACATTTGGACAAGCATTTGCTATATACAATCAAGAAATTAACAAAAATCAGGATATAGTTAAAGATAGTAATTGTATTGCTCCTGGCATTGATAATTTTGATTTTTATTATTATTCAATTAAAGGTATTCGAAGGAAATCAGATATTTTCCCACTAAAGAAAATTAAATTTGAAAATACAGAATTTTATTCTCCAAACAATCCGCACGAATACTTAAAAACAATTTATAACAACTACAATAAAATCCCATTCATGCTTAATAATTGTCGTCATAGAGTGGATTTAGACAATAATATTTAATTAATCAGGAAAGGATAGATGAATATATTAAAAAATAATGAAACAATTAATAACTATATAAAAATTTTCCCATTCATAAAACCATATTGGGGCAGAGCATTAGTAGCTCTTGGCTTGGCAGTTCCGATAGGCTGCTTAGATGCAGTTATAGCCTTGTCGTTAAAACCTTATATGGATATTGTAATGGTTGAAAAAACTATGCAATCGCCCTGGTATATCCCGATTTTAATTGTTGCCTTTACTTCGTTGCAGGGGATTTTGAACTATGCATCTACTTACACAAATGACTGGGTGACAATGAAAGTCACTAATGATCTAAAAAAAGCATTGTATAACAAATTAATGCATAAGAGTTCTGTTTATTTTGATACAAAAACTTCAGGGGATAGTCTGAAACGATTTAATAACGATGCTGATACAGCCTGCAATGGTTTGTTAGGCAGTATAAGGATGATTGTTTCAAGATTTTTTTCGTCTGTATCTTTAATCGGAGTCTTAATATATAACTCCTGGCAATTATCAATTATAGCAATTTGTATGCTTGGGCTTGCAATTATTCCTTTAAGCCGAGTAAAAAATAGAATTAAATCCGTCACGAATAAATCTGAATCAGAGAACGCTGTTGTCATTACTTCATACAACGAGGCATACAACGGCAGTAAGGTGATAAAAGCCTATAATTTGTATCATATCCAAAATTCAAAGTTTGCTAAACAGTTAGATAATCTTTTTAGATTAAGAATTAAAATAACGCAAAGAACCGGAAGTATATCTCCGTTAATGCACGTAATAGTGTCTGTTGGTATTGGTTTTGCTATTGGTTACGGAAGTCATTTGATACAAACCGGAGCGATTTCAAGCGGGAATTTTGTTTCATTTATTACAGCTCTGATTATGCTTTATACTCCGGTTAAGGGTCTTGGGGGGAATGTTAAAGGAATGCAGACCGCCATGTTAGCTTTAGAAAGAGTTATGAAAAATCTCGATGCTAAGCCTTATATAGTAGATAAACCGGATGCTTTAACATTTGCAGGGCTAAAAAATAATATTGTATTTGATGATGTATCATTTGAATATAAAAAAGGTGTACCTGTACTGAAAAACATCAGCTTTACCGTAAATAAAGGTGAAACAATGGCTCTTGTCGGAAATTCCGGCGGTGGTAAATCCACAATAGTAAATCTGATTCCACACTTTTATAAGATAAAACAAGGTAAAATAAAAATTGATGATATAGACATTGCAGATTACAAAATAGAATCGTTGAGAAATAATATTTCGATTGTACTTCAGGATAATTTTTTATTTGCAGGTACTATTAAAGAAAATATTTTGATGGGTAAACCTGAAGCGACAGAAGAAGAATTAAATGCGGCTATAAAAAATGCCTGCTTAGAAGAATTTATCTCAACTCTTGATGATGGTATTGAAACATATATCGGAGAAAGAGGGGTGATGCTTTCAGGTGGTCAAAAACAAAGAATTGCTATTGCGAGAGCGTTTATCAAAAACGCACCTATAGTAATACTTGACGAGGCAACATCTGCATTAGATAATAAGTCTGAGGCTATTGTCCAACAGGCTATTGATAATTTAATGAAAGATAAAACAGTATTTGTCATCGCTCACAGACTTTCAACAATAAGAAATGCCGACAAAATTGCAGTTATAAATGAAGGTCAGCTTGTAGAACTCGGAAATCATGACGAATTAATGTCGATCGAAAATGGACAATACAAGGCTCTTTATGATATGCAGTTCAAAAAACAGGAAATAGTAATATAATCGTGAAGAAAATTAAACCTATTGATAATTTGCCAGATGATGAGTGGAAATCGTGTTTAAATACTTTAGAAACCGAGTTGAATATCAATTGGTTGCAAGAGAATGGTGATAACCCCATTCAGATATTATGGCAACGAACAGATATTTCTGCAAGTCAAGAATTGTATATTTTGTCAAAAGCTATTGAAAATTTAAAAAATATAAATAAAACCTGTCTTAATCAACAAATAAATAAAATAAAAAGTAAAGATAAAAATACCTGCAAGGGGCATTGTTTTGAAGTTATCGCATTATCTTATTTTCAAAATAATTATAAAATGTTCCCAACGCCAAAAGGAACACCAGGTGTAGATGGGATAATTGAATATGATGATATTCAAATGAACTGGTCTTTCAAAAGTTTTGGTGTTTCGCAAAGACAAACTGAATTCGAAAACAAATCAAAAAGTATAGAGACTATTATTAAAAATATTTTTCATAAAAATAAAGTGAATAATTTTGATATAACAATTTTTTTCACAAACTACCCAGAAACAGATGTATGGAATTCCTTAGAAGAACAAATTATAAAGGATATATCTATTTATAATGGGCAAAAGATAATAAATAAAAATGAAGACAAGCAATATTGTTATAGAATTCAAAATCTGAGTTCTGAAAATCTTGCTAATAAAAATATGTCTTATATTTTTAATGCAATATGCCCATACCACAAGAATGAAGAAAAGAATTTTTGCAGTAAGTTGGATGATGCTGTTTCAAATTTATTAAAATATTCCTCTTTAAAAGAGAAAACTAAAATATTAAAAAATGCGTTATTAATTCATATACCTGATTCTATTGATATACCAAATTGTATTGACTGGGGGCAAAATTATTTAAATGATACAAATAAACATATTAATTTAATAGCATTTTATCAAACATATATTGCTCAGGATGAAAACTCCTTTTGGATACAGCATGCTTGGAAATATATAACAAAGGATCTTATACTAAAGTCACCAATAAAAATTCAGATACCGATTGGTAAAATTACAGATCGCTAAAATCTCACATTCATTTTGCCCAAAATAATCAAACCATCTGTAACAAGAAATCAAACCATGTGTTCTTTTACATTAAGTTATGTAAACCTTAAAATTTGCTTGCCAAGCGTTTTTTGGAACTCTTTAACAATTTTATTTATAAAATTATAATTTATATGTCAAATTTATTTATCTATAAATTTTATTTACATGTAACTATAATTTGTATGAATAAGGTATTTATATGATAATTTCTGCCGAAAAAGCCTCTCGCGCAAAAGGAATAAGCGAGAAAAAAACAATTTTTATCGTCGACAATAATGTTATTAACCGCACTAAACTCCGAAATTCTTTAAGGCTTTGCGGCAAATATATGATTATCGGCGAATCGCAATATTATGACTTTTATGAAAAAATTTCTATCTTTTCCCCCAATATACTAGTTTTATCTTCATTTCAACCTTGTGAAAATTTTTATGAATATATTTTTAAAATTAGAAATGATTTTCCATTAATGAAATTGCTTATCGTTACGGATGATTTAGATGAAAATGATTTTATAAAGGCTGTGAATGCCGGTGTTGTTGGCTATTTATCTTATTCCGATTCTTTTGAAAGTGTTGCTAATGCTATCGACGAGATTATAAATTACGGCGCAAGTTACGATAAAAGGCTCAACAAGTTTATATATAGGGTTATAAATGCAATGAACGATAAGCTTAAGCCCTGCCATTTTGATAAGCCTGTTGCCGAACAATTCAGTCTTACAAAGCGTGAACTTGAAGTTGCATCTGTCATGTCCGATTCTTCGAGATATTCAGATGTAGCGCGAAAATTGCACATTTCAAATGACACTGTAAAGATGCACATGTCGCATATTTATAAAAAACTGGGTGTTTCAACCAAGCATGAGGCTATTTTAAAATTGCAAAGCAAGATTTTAGAGTTCAAACTTAATTCCACTGTTTAATTTTTAAAATTTATGATAAATTTTAAATATGGATAAGATTATTGTAAATTTAATAGGTGGTGCAGGAAATCAAATGTTTCAGTACGCCCTAGGTTATACTATTTCTTTGCTCCATGGGCAAGATTTGTATATTGATTTATCTTCATACGAAAATTATAAGGTTAGAAATTTTGAATTAAATAAATTCGGATTTGATATTAAAATTGCAAATCAAGAGGATTGTGAAATTTTAAATCGTAAGCATTTTTTCAAAAAAATATTATATAAGGATAAAAGTAAAACTTTTAATCCTAAATTGTTAAATATAAAAGGTAGTGCTTATTTAAAAGGTTTTTGGCAGAGTGAAAAATATTTTTCTTGCATGAGAGATGAAATACTTTCTTTGTTTGAATTTAGAGATAAAAGTTTTATTGTTAATCACAATCTTCTGCAAGATATCAAAAATTCAAATGCAGTTTGTGTTAATCTTCGCTTGGGGGATTATATTACTAATGAAACAAACAAACGAATTCATTTTGTATGCAAAAAGGACTATTATACAAATGCTATAAAGTATATGTGCAAGAATATTACAAATCCAAAGCTTTTTGTTTTTTCTGATGATATTGAGGGTTCCAAGGAGTTTCTGCCTGACGGCTATGATTTTGTTTTTGCCGATACTGCAAACTGGCAAGAGGATATGTATTTTATGTCCGAATGTAAACACAATATTGTTGCAAATTCCTCTTTTTCTTGGTGGGCAGCATGGCTTAATAAAAATCCGGATAAAATTGTTGCTGCGCCCTCAAGATGGTACACAAAAGAGGCAAGAGTTAACGATAAAGATGTAGTACCAAATAATTGGGTAAAGATTAAAATATCTAATTAAGGGGCTGCTCTATGTAAATACCTTCGCCGCCCATATATTCAACCTGTTTGCCATCCAAATAAAGGTAAACCGGTTTATTTGTATTAAAAGAATCTACGGTTAATTTAATTTGTTTTATCCTGTTTTGAATACTTTTTGTTCCTCCGCCGTATTCAAAGTTGCGAGTCAGATTTACAATTATTTTGCCATTTTCATCTTTAACCCACATAAGTTTTACATCTGATGGAATTTCCGAGTATACACCGCGCGCTGTTTCGTATTTTGTCGGACCTTTTAAGAGTTCTTCAATTGCAGCCTCAAGAGTAGCATTTTCGGTTTCCCTTTGAACATAGTGTACTGTATTTTCATCACTCATAAAACATATTTTCATTTTTTGCATTTGAGGTTTTAAATTTTCTTCCTTGCGGATGTTTTCCGATTTTTCATATTTATCCGTTTTTTGACTGACTGTGGTTTTGTTTGTGTCAAGCGCATGATAACTTTCTTTGCCCAAAAATACATAAAAGTAATACCCTGCGCAAATTATAAGGCATATAATTAACGTTCTTATAAAAACACCCATTTTCTACTCCGCTTTAAAAACTTTTTCCATTTTTAATATATTATCCGATAAATTTGCAATTGAAACAAGTCTGTTGTTAAAAATCAACATAAATTTTTTATTATTTGTTTTTTCCAATAAACAGGTAAGCGGATTGCCGTTTATGACTTTTTTGTATTCATCTGCATTTATTTCAATTTTGTTAAGATTTAAAACATCAACGGGATTAAGGGCATTTTTTTCAATCTCAGGAGATAATTCTACTGAATTTTCCAACGTGAAATTTCCTGCCCTTGTCCTTATTAAATCGCTCATATATGCACCACAGCCAAGGTTTTGCCCTAAATTATGCACAAGCGAGCGAATATATGTACCTTTTGAGCAATGAATTTGTATTTTTGCATAATCAGGTGGTAAGAAATTTAAAAGTTCTATTTTAAAAATTTGAACCTCTCTTGGTTTAATGTGCGGAATTTCTTTATTGTTTCGAGCCAAGTCGCACAATTTTTTTCCGTTTATTTTTATTGCGGAAAACTTTGGGGGAATTTGCAAGATTTTACCTTTAAAGCTTGCAAGTGCGTGCATTAGCTTTTCTTTATTAAAATCAGGAATTTTAATAAAAGTTTTTGCACCTTCTTCATCAAAAGTTTCCGATGTGTATCCAAATTTTATTTCAGCAATATATTCTTTGTCATCTTCAAGATATTCAAGCAGCCTTGATGCATTTCCGACTGCAACTTGCAATACTCCTTGCGCAAGCGGGTCGAGCGTACCTGAATGCCCAATTTTTTTTATGTTTAAAATTTTTCTTAATTTGCGTATGACATCAAAAGATGTATCCCCTTTTTCCTTGCAAATATTTAAAAAATACATAGAGCCCTATTTTATCTCTCCGCGAGAAATTTTATCTATGAGCTCGGTTATTTTTGCGCCTCTCTCAAGAGATTCATCTAATATAAATAATAGCGAAGGTGTGTGTCTTAGCCTTATTCTTTGTCCTACGGCATGGCGTATCCTTGGTGTATCTTTTTCAAGTGCAGCTTTTGTTTCTTCTTTTGTTTTTTCGTCACCAAAGACACTATAGAAAACTCTTGCTGCGGAGTTGTCCGGTGAAACGTCTACATCCGTTATTGATACAATACCTGCAATTTTCGGGTCTTTTATTTCGGTGCGCAAAATGTCTGAAATTTCGCGCATTAATGCTTTTCTAACTCTTTCATTTCTTAAAGACATTTTTATTTTCCTATACCAAAGTCACTCTTTCAACTTCTTTTGTTGTTGAAACTTCAATAATGTCGCCTTCTTGAATATCATTAAATTTTGCAAATGATATACCGCATTCAAATCCCGTAGCAACTTCTTTTACGTCGTCTTTAAAGCGTTTAAGCTGGTCAATTTCGCCTTTAAATATTTGTTCACCGTTTCTGATTAACACGGCTGTTTTTGAGCGTACAATTTTACCTTCCAGCACATAACATCCTGCAATACGGTTTGTTTTGCCTACTGTAAATACTTGTCTGACTTCCGCTTTGCCGAGCTCGATTTCTTCAATTTCAGGTTCAAGCAGTGATAACATTGTTTTTTCGACGTCTTCAAGTACCTGATAGATTATTTCATATTTTTTTATTTGCACTTTTTCTTTATCTGCTGCTAAAAGCGCATTTGCATCTTCTTTTACGGTGAAACCCATAATAATTGCACCGGATGCAGAGGCAAGCATAACATCAGCTTCAGAAATGTCACCTACGCCAACATGAATGATTTTAGGTATTATTTTCGTTGATTTTACATTTTGAATTGCTTGTGAAACAGCTTCTGCAGAGCCATGAGTGTTTGCTTTTATAATTAAATTCAAGTTCTTAATTTCATCATTATTTAATGTTTCTTTTTTAACATGCGCTGCCGTCATTGCTTCTAACCTGCTGGAACGTTCTTTTTGTTTGCGTTCTTGCACTATTTGACGCATGATTTTTTCGTTTTCTACAGCTTCAAAAGTATCTCCTGCCTGTGGTACTTCATTTAGACCAAGGATTTCAACAGGAGTTGACGGTCCGGCACTTTTTACACGTCTTCCCGAGTCATCCAGTAAAGCGCGGACTTTACCGCCTACTGTTCCTACAACAATGGCATCTCCGATTTTAAGTGTTCCGTTTTGAACAAGCATTGTTGCGACAGGTCCCTTGCCTTTATCCAAATTAGCTTCAATGATTACACCAGTTGCAGGGCATTTTTCAACAGCTTTCAATTCTTGCATATCTGCAACAAGTAGTATATATTCCAAAAGTTCATCTATACCTGTTTTTTGAAGTGCTGAAACATTAACACAAATTGTGTCCCCGCCCCATTTTTCAGGCACAAGCCCATGTTCGGTTAATTGCTGAAGTACCCTATCAGGGTCTGCATCAGGTTTGTCCATTTTATTTACGGCAATTATTATGGGTACATTTGCAGATTTTGCATGGTTTATTGCCTCAACGGTTTGTGGCATTACTCCATCGTCGGCAGCTACAACAAGAATTGCTATATCTGTTGATTGAGCGCCGCGTGCTCTCATCTGTGTAAATGCTTCGTGCCCCGGAGTGTCGATAAATACAATTTTTCTGTCATCAAGCCAAACGGTGTACGCGCCAATGCTCTGTGTTATGCCACCAACTTCGGTTGATACAATTTTATGTTTAGATGCCCTTATGGAGTCAAGCAGGGTTGTTTTTCCATGGTCGACATGACCCATGATTGTCACAACCGGCGCACGTTTTATCAGCATGCTTTCATCTGCATTAAGAAGATATTTGTTTTTTTCTTCTTTCATTGTTTCTTCTTCAATGAAGGCTTCAAGGTCTTCTTCCAAAACTTCTATTTCAAAGTTTTCTGCCGCTTTTTTTGCCGTTTCGACATCGATTGGAGAATTTACGGTAACCATAATTCCTTGCATCATCAAAAATTTAATAATTTCGGCAGGTGTTTTTTTGATTTTATCTGACAATTCGCCAATTGTCATTGGTCGATTGATTACCACTGATTTTACTTCTTCAATTGCTTGAGTTTCTTGAACATGTTTTTTGTGTTTTGACTGAACAGCTTTTTCAAGGCTTATTCTTTCTTGTTCTTCTTCTTTGTTGTTATAACTTCTTTCTTTCTTTTTCTTTTTGTTACGCGAATCCTGATTTGCATAAATATCTTGAGAAATTATGTGACGTTTGATTGGAGTTCGCGGGAATTGTTGTTCCGCAGGTTTTTTAGGCTTTTGTACATCTTTTTTTGTTTTGTCCTGCGCATTTTCCTCTATGGCGGGCTTTGCAAAGTTTTTTTTGGTTAATGACGGTATATTTTCGATTTTATTTATCGCAGGTTTTTTTTGTATTGCAGATGTTACGGATTTTACATTTGCTTCAGGTGCCGTAGGTTTTGAAGGCGTTTGAGGTGCTTTTTTGGGTGCGGGACGAACTATTTCAAGCCTTGATTTTAGCTTTGGTTCGCTGTTTTCTTTTATTTCTTCTTTTTCTTGAAGGGGGGTGTCTTTTTTATCCTCCTCGCTTTTTTGCACTTCTTCTTGAGCTTTTGTTTTTTGTTTTTTTACTATAAAAGCTTTTGGCTTAGATTTTTTCTCATCTTTTTTATTGTACAGTGCTCTAATTTTATCAATATTGGCTTCGCTCACTGTAGCACTGTGAGATTTTAAGACAATATCTAATTCCGTATTGGCTTTTTCGATAAGCTCTTTTGCTGTTGTATTAAGTTCTTTAGCGAGTTCATGTACTCTCATTGTGCACCAAAATTAACCTTGTTTATACTGTATACTATTATTAATAACACAAGCATAATATTTAGTACAGTTTTTTACACTATTTTGTGAAACTGACGGTTAAATAATCTATCATTGTCCATTGCAAGCGTATATCTTTTTTTGCAAGAACTTGTATTTCTGCATATTTTGATATTGTATCCAGTTTTGCATTGTCTATTGGAATTTTAATATTATATGCGGTTTTATCTGAGGTTATGGGGTTGTTTCTGCTTACGACTTTTTGCTCTACCGTTAGTGGTTTAACACCTTGCGGGTGTATTGACAGCTTTATAAATAAATTATCTATGGGATAATTTGAACCGTTTTTAATATTAAATGATGCATAGTATTTCTTCTTGCCTATTATAAATTTTTTATGTGCAATTATTCGAAAATTGCTTATTATTATGTCGCCTTCAAAAATATTGGTATTAATAATTTTTCTTTTTAAATTATCAAGTTTTAGAGTATAAAATCTTGATTTAGAGTATTCTCCTTCCTCTGCACATCTTTTTATAAGATGAGTTAAAAGCTTGTTATAAATTTCGGTATTAACTATTTCGGGTTTAATATCATAGGCATTTTGTATATGCTTTAATGCTTTTTCGTCATCAACATTTCTGTATATTAATCCAAGTTTATACATTGCATAAGGATCCGGAAAAATTTCAAGAGCGTTTTCAAGCATTGTTATGGCATGCCTTGGGTCATTCTCGTTTATAAATTTCTCCGCAAATTCATTATATGCATTAGCTAAGTCTTTTTTAACCTTGTTTTCAATTTCCGGACTTACGTTTTTTGCATATTTAAGTGCCATTTTATAGATTTTTATAGAGTTGTAATAATCATCATCATTCAAAAATGACGTACCAAGTTTTGAATAAAAACGCGCTTTTAATTCGTAGTATTTTTTATTGCCGCTATCCGGTATTATAAGTATATAATTTATTGCTTTATTATATTCTTTCTGAGTTACATAAAACATTGCCGTCTTGTAGAGTGCAAAAGGATTGTTGTTAGATTTTGATAATGCTTTTTCGTAGTTTATTTCAGCGTTTTTTGTGTCTTTTATTATTTCGTACAAGAAAGCAATTTTTAGATTTATCATAAAATCCGACGGATTTTGTCTTTCAAGATAAAATAATTCATCCAGACTTAGCCTCACGTTTGTGAGCTCTTTAATATGAAATTCGGTATTTTTTTTCTTGCCTATATTTATTCTTAAGTCTGCTACACAAATACTGACAATAATAGCCGCAACAAAAATTGTCCAGAAAATAGTTTTTATGTATTCAAGTATTTCGTCTGTGTCTTTATTCATAAACTTCCTGAACCTCAAGTGAATTTATGCATTCAAGGTGCGCAAATGTTTCGTTAATTGAGTATAGGCTGCAATTTGTGAGTACGGTTAAGTTAATTTTTAAATCAGTGCCGTTTAAAACCTTTTTGTCTAATTTTGTTATTCTTGTGAAGTTTTTTTCTATTATGGCATTGATTTTATCTATGTTTCTTATGCCTGTGCTTAATTTTATTTCAATATTTCTGTAGTGCGATATTCTTTGTTGAATAACTTTTTTTTCAAAAATTCTGATTAATATCAAAATTGCCATTGTAGACAGCGTTGCAATTGTTGCAAGTGAAAATTGACCCGTACCGCATGCCATACCGACCGCTGCACACACCCATAGAGTTGCAGCAGTAGTAATGCCCAAAATATTTGTACCGCTTCGCATTACGGTACCTGCGCCGATAAAGCCGATGCCGGTTATTATTTGTGCAGCTATACGAGCAGGGTCGTTTGTACCGATAAAGCCTTCGATTTCTTGCATTTTAAAACCATATATAGAGAGGATGGTAAAAATGCAAGCACCTGTGCATACCAGAATGTGAGTTCTAAGACCTGCAAATTTCCCTGTTATTTCTCGCTCAAAACCAAGCAAAAATCCAAAAAATATTGACAAGCCTATTCTTGAGAGCACAAGTATATTGTAGTCACTTACTAAATTGAAATTTTCCATACTATCTTATTTGATTTCCGATTTTGGGTCTAATATATCCCTTATTGTATCTCCTATGAGATTAAATGACAAAACTGCAACAAAAATTAAAAAACCAGGAGTTAAAAGCCAAGGTCTGTACATGATATTTGCGAACTCTTGTGCTTCTTTGAGCATATTTCCCCAACTTGCGTCGGGCTGTTGTATCCCAAGACCCAAGAAGCTGAGTCCGGATTCTGCAAGTATGTAACTCGGCACGCTTAGTGTTATTGCAATAATTACATAGCTTGATGTTTGCGGGAGAATGTGTTTTAAAATAATTCTCGCCCTTGATGCGCCAATTGAACGGGCGGCGCGAACGAAATCCTGAGTTTTAATTGATAGTACCATGCCTCTTACTACTCGAGAAAATCCTGCCCAACCTATTAATGCAAGTATTACCGTTATTAGTAGAAATCTTTGCGAACTTGTCATCCCTGATGGTAAAACTGCCGCAAGAATTATCAGAAGGTAAAAGCTTGGTATGGACATTACAGCTTCAGCAAATCTCATCATCAGCATATCAATTTTTCCGCCCAGATAGCCGGCAATTCCTCCATATATAAGACCAATGGGAAATGAAATAAATAATGCCAAAAAACCTATTGTTAAAGAAACTTGCCCGCCGTACAAGAGCCTTGAGAAGTTGTCTCGTCCGTTTATGTCGCAGCCCAGTAGGAATAATTCTCCACCGTTTTGCACTCCAAAAAGATGCCTGTCTGTTTTAATAATTCCCAAAAATTTATATTCAAAGCCTCTGGGGAAAATTGTGAGATGGTATTTTTGGCTTCTGTCTTGTATAAAATATGTTCTCAATGAATTTTTATCAAATTTTCTTATGTAATTATATGTATACGGTCTGCTTAATTTACCGTCAGGAGTTATAAAATAAATATTTGAAGGGGGTGCGTAAGAGAGTTTTCTGTTTGAATAATCTTTTGGATAAGGTGCTATAAAATTTGCAAGAAAAATCCCCAGATACATTATTAGAAGTATCATTGAAGATATTATTGCAAATTTATCCTTAGCAAATTGTCTAATAAAACTTTTCATTACAGCCTCACCCTCGGATCGGTTAATTTTAAAAGAATGTCTGCTATAATATTGCCTAAAATTAGCATGAATGAACCAATAACAAGGCTTGCCATAACAAGGTTTATGTCTGACTTCATAACTGCTTCAAGAATTAATCTGCCAAGTCCGGGGTATTGAAAAACATATTCGGTTAGTGCTGCGCCGCTTAATAATGCTGCAAATTCAAATCCTAAAAGAGTTACAAGCGGATTAATTGCATTCCTAAGGGCATGCTTTACTATAACTTTGTATGGCGAAAGTCCTTTTGCTTTAGCAAATTTTACATAGTCGCTGTCAAGAACGTCAAGTAAATTTGAGCGCATTTGTCTTGATAGTCCCGCCAGAGATATTGTTGTGAGCACAAAAGTCGGCAGGAATAAATGATGAATTATATCCAGAATTTTGTGCCAAGTGCTAAAGTTTGAAAAATTCGGACAAGTAAGCCCTCCAATTGGGAACCAGCCTGTTTTTTGAGCAAAAATCAATAAAAGAATTGCAAAGAAAAAAGACGGTATTGCCATGCCTGCACTTGACATTACGGTTAAAATTCTGTCAAAAGTGCTTCTGTAATTTAACGCTGCAATAATACCCAGAGGTATACCGATAATCCATGTCCAGAAAATAACGCTTAGCGACAATAATATTGTGTTAAATGCTCTTTCCTTAATTTTTAGGCTGACACTTTCTCCGCTGACAGTTGTCCCCATATTTCCGCGAATAAAATTTTTACCCCATATAAAATATTGTATTATTATGGGTTTATCAAGTCCAAGGCGAATTTTTTCCGCTTCAAGAGTTTGTTTTGTTATTGACGGATTTAACCTTAATTCAGCCAATGGGTCAACCGGAGAAAGTCTTATCAGGAAAAAACTTATAAAGGATACAATTATAATTATCGGTATCCCTTGTAAAATCCTCTTTAATATATAGTTCCATATTGGCATAGAATAACTTTACACTAAAATTAAAAAATTATTATTAGTCAAAAAGATTATTTAATCTTTCTTGAATATCTGCAGGGTCTATTTCATCAGTTATGGAATTGACGTCATAAGCCAGCTGATAGTATTTTGCGGCTTCAATCTTTTCTCCCTTTATGGCATACGCTCTGCCAAGATTATAATATGCAAGAGCATAGTTTGGGTTTGCCTCGGCAGCATGTTTAAAGCATTCTATAGCATTTGCTATATGTGCTAAATCATCCAGATATATTACGCCAAGGTTGTTGTGTGCTATATCATAAGTAGGGTCGTATTTTATTGACAGTTTGTATTCTTTTATTGCCTCGGTTAAATCTCCCATGCCCCAGTGTAAATATCCTAAATTGCAGTGAATTTTTGCATTATTGGGTTCAAGCTCTAACGCGCGTCTGTATACAATAAGCGCATTTTTATAATCTTCGGCATCATAAAAAGCACTGCCTAAGCTTACATATATGTCAATTTCTTTTGGTGCCAGAAGGTGTGCAATGTGAAATGACGAAATTGCTGCTTGTACATTTTTTGTGACATTTTGTTGAATATATCCTAAAGTTTGTGCCACAAGGCTTGTCCAATCATGCTTAGGATTTAGTGTAATTGCACTTTGATAATGCGAAATTGCTTGTTCAATTTCGCCCTTCATAAAGTATAGGTTTGCTACATTACTGTGTAAAACAGCGCTGTTCGGATGTATGGATATAAATTTTTTATATGTCGTAATAGCGTTATCATAGTCACCCATTTCTTCATAAGCTTGCACAAGTCCTGAATATGCGCTGAAACAGAGTGAGTCTATCCAACGTGCCATTTTGTATTCAACAATTGCTTCTTCATGCTTACCTACAGCTCTGTATACATCGCCCAAAAGAGAATATAACGGCGCAAAACCCGGCATTTTATCAATTGCCTGAGAATAAATTCCTATTGCTTTTTCATAATCTTTAAGTGCATAAAATTTATATGCATTTACAAGCTTCGGGAAAATTGTTATAATTTTTGTCTTATTTTTGACATCCTTTAGTGCTTCCTTGTCAAAAGGTAGTGTTAAAATTGAAAGTATAAGATTGATATAACTTTCCATTTTTGTTTTGGTTGATTTAAAAAACAAAGCCTTTAAAAGTCTGTATTTCAAGTAATGTATCCTTGATGATTTAATCAAGGTATGTTTCAAAGCTTCATTTGCTTCATCAAGTGCATCATGATAGCGGTCTTTTTTCTTTAACGACTGTGCAATCATGTAGTGGCACTGTGCTTTGTTTGCGCCTTTTGTGATTGCAAGGTTAAAGTAGTTAATAGCTCTGTCAAGTTCGCCTTTGTGATAAAAAGCAAAGCCTATCTTATAGTATATCTGCGGGTCATCTATCAGGCTTTCAGAAGCCCTTTGGTATTGTGTTATTGCTTCGTCAATATATTGTTTTGCCTGATATACGTCTAAATGCCAATCCATATATAAATCACCTAAACGAACACATAGTGCAGTGTTGGAAGGTTCATTCATCAACATTGATTGGCAATATTCTATAGCTTTTTGAATTTGTCCGCTTTTTGTTAATTTGTTAATTTTCTTATTTATTTCGTTATAGGTTTTCAATTTTACTCCGATATCTTATCCAAGATTACTAAGTGTTTTTAGGCAAAAGCCTGATATTTTATCTCTGTCAAATTCATTTATATTGACATATTTTGCAATAACTTTGTCGCCAATTATGTTAATTATAACACTTTGGATGTTTAAATCTTTATCGAATTCGTCACCTTGAAATCTTATTTCAATTTCATCATTTAAGTCAAATATATATTCGTCCGGTATAAATTTTATGCCACCTGCAGATATATCTTTACATAGTGCACCAATGAGCTTGTCCTGCTTTTTTATAAAAAATCTGAATTCGGTTGCCGTGCGTACATATTCTCTTTTTTGTGAAACTTCATGTGCTGAAGCGTTTTCTATAACAAGTTCGCCATCGCTTGAGGGTGCACAAATTACCATTGAACTCATTGTTTTAATTCCAAATTGAGTATGCACTTTTACATGCAGTTCGTCACCTTCGCTTAGTGCCCAAGCATAGCTTTCGTATTCTTCCGGATAATAAATCTTTAATCTGTCACTTTCGACAGTTTGAATTATTCCTTCAAGTTTTGGAAACTTGGGATTTCTTATATCAATAATTTGTCCGCGTTTTACTTCTTGCATAATTAGTATTTTAGTTTATGGCTTATTTTTGTGCAAATTATTAAATAAAGTTAAAAATTTATATATTTCTCAGGCGCAAGAACACATATTAAAGAATTCTTCTCCAATATGAGTTTTGCAGCTTCGCTTACGTCTTTTGCGCTTACATTGTTAATCATATTTATAAATTTATCACTGAAATTAAGTCCAAGACCCATTAAGTAATTGTAGCCTTCTATTGAGGCGAGTTGAGAGTTTGTTTGAGAAAAATACTCGAGTTTTCCTGTTATATTTTCTTTGGCACCATTGAGTTCATCTATGTTTGGTTCAAAATTTGCCAATTTCGTTAATTCTTCTTCAAAACCCTCGAGAGATTTTTTAATGTTCTTAGGTTCTGTTGCGATATAAAAACTGAAAACAGCGGATTTGTAGAGGGTTTCATAACTGCTTCTTACGGTATATGCAAGTCCTTGTTTATCTCTTAATTCCACAAAAAGCCTTGAACTTAATCCGGACGAACCTAAAATGTTATTCATTACAGATATCTTGGGATAAAAATCACTTCCTACATTAGGAACAATAAAACCCTGAAAGAGTTGTGCTTGATTTAAGTCATTTTTTGCAATTCTTAAAACTTCAATTTTGCCGTTCCGGGGTGTAAAATTTTCATATACAGGTATTTTTGATTTTGTTTTATTTGACTTCATAAATTCAAAATTTATTGCAAAGTATTGAGCAAGTTCTTGCGGATTTTGCACGTCACCTGCTATGGATATTGTTTTTCTTGCGTTTAAAATTTTATTATGAGTTTCAAAAATGTCCTGCGGTTTTATTTTATCAAGTTCTTCAAGCGTTTTTGAGGCAGTGTTTGAGTAATAATGCCCTTTAAATAATCTTTTTACAAATGCATCAGATGCCATAATTCTTGGGTTGTCTAAATCTGCTTGAATTTCGCCTTTCATTTTATATTTTTCTTTTTCGAATTCTTTAAAGGTGGAATTAAGTAAAATATCTTTTGCATATTGCATTGCAAGATTAAAATCTTCATTTAAAAATAAAAAACTAATCTTCAGATAGTCTTGTTTAGTTTTGATAGATACATCAATACAATTATTTTCAAGTTCTTGTGCAAGAGTTTTGGCATCTTTCGTTTTTGTCCCCTGTAAAAGAAGTTTGGCAAAAAGCCCGTGTGTGCCTGAGATTTTTTCTTCTTCATCTATTGCAAAATAGAAGCATACGCAGGTTCTCGGTGTATTTTTTCTGTCATTTATGATTATATCTATGTCGTTTTTTATGATATGTTCCATTATTTTTCTCCTTTCGGGAGTAGTGTGCTGATTGAGCAAAAATCCTTGTTCAGATATTTTGCGGCGATAGTGTTTAGATAGTTTATGTCTATTTCTTCAAGGGTTTTAAGATAAATCTGTGCCGGTATTAAGTCGTCACAAACGGTCATATAGTATCCGATTGAATCTGCAATGTCTGAAACGGTTTCTGCATCTTGAGCAAAGTTAACTCTCGCGCGTTTTTTTGCTTTTTGCAATTCTTCATTGCTTATATTTGTAAGTTTATCAAGCTCTTTTTTTATTTCTTTGATAAATTCGTCTTTTTTGCTTGGGGCAAACACTGCTTCTATAAAGAAATTGTCTCCGTCCTTAAATTGGTAATGTGACGTTTCGATTTGATATACATAGGGTTCTTTTTCGTTTTCAATAAATCTTGTGTTGAGTCTTGAGCTTTTGCCTTCGCCTAATATTATGGACAATACATCAAGCGCAATTGTTTCTTTAATTTTTTTTGCGCTGTCGCACAAAAAGCCGAGCATTAAATATCCGCTTGTCACATCTCCTGTTTGTTCCAAATATCTTGGATTTTTGATTTTTATTTCCGGTATTTTCTCATCGGCAACGCATTTTTCAAAATTGGTCAAATCTTTAAATTTAAACTCATTTTCAAGTTTTTCAAGTATTTCATTATCATTAAAATCTCCGACAACAATGGTTGTCATATTGTTTGGAACATAAAAAGTTTTATAGTATCTCATTATTTCTTCACGCGAAATTGATGAAATAATTGCTTCAGTGCCTATTACTTCTCGTTTATAAGGATGTTTTTCATAGATTGCTTCGTTTAATGCCGAATATACTTTACGCCAATTATTGTCCTTGCCCATTCGTATTTCTTCAATAACAACATATCTTTCGCGCTTTTGTTCCGGAACCTTGCCTTTAAAATCAAAAGAGGGACCTATTTCTTCTTCGGGAATAATCGGGTCAATCATCATATCGGCATGCATGTGTAAAGCAATATCGAAAGAACGTTTTGGAATTGTTACATAATAATAAGTGTAATCTTTCCAAGTTGCTGCATTTATAATTCCGCCTTTTGATTCAAGAGTTCTGTCAAAAACGCCTGCCTTGTATTTGTTTGTGCCTTTAAACATTAAATGTTCTAAAAAGTGTGATACGCCGTTATTATTTGAATTTTCATTAATAGAACCTGTTTTTACCCAAGTACTTATATTTGCCATGTGACTTTCTTTTTTTGCAATTACAATTTTGTGCCCGTTTTGATATGTATATATACAAACGGGTTGCGACAAATAGGGGTAATTAATTTCTTGTTTTTCAATGTAATTTGGCATATTTCCTCTTATTCGTTTATGTCAGGTCGCAGTATTGCTGCACCTTTTAAGTATTGATGTTTTATTTCTTTTTGGTCTTTTGTTGTATTTACGCAGATAAGAGCACGCAAACACTTATTTATTGAATCTTTTACGTCCATTTCGCGGTAGCACATCATTGGTATATTTTCAAATCCGCAGTACTCACGAGCATATTTTGCAGGAAAATCAGCATCTATATCCGATGTGACCGTAAAAATTGCAAAGGCTATGCTTTCAAGTTCAATGTTGTTTTTTTCTAAAATTTTATTTAAAAGTTCAACCGTAGCTTCTCTTACGGATTTTTTGTCATTATTTTCAAGAGTTATTGCGCCTCTAATTCCTCTGGTTAGCATATTTCAAATGTGTCTCCTGTTTTAATTTTAGCACCTAAACTCCAATTGTAAGCACTCATTTCACCCTTACCTTCAGGCTTTACGGAAAGAATTAATATTGCTTTATCTCCGCAACAAACGCAAATTCCGTCTTTGTTTATGTTTAAAATTTCACCGCATTTTGTTTTTTTGTTCGAGTCTGCAACTTTTGTCTTTAAAATTTTTACCAACTTCCCGTTAAATTTTGTATGGCAAGTATTTATAGTATGCATTGCGCGTATTTTATCGTGAATTTTTTTTGCACTTTGTGACCAGTCGATGCTCTTATCTTCTTTTTTGATTTTTTTGGTAAATGTAGCTTTATCATGTTGTTGTTTTCTTGGTATTAAAGTGCCTTGATATATACCTTTAAGAGTTTCATCCAACAGTTTTGGAGAAAGATTTGAAATTTTTTCCATAAGTTCGGGAGTATTAATTTTATCATCAAGAGCTATTTCTTGTTGTAAGCATATATCCCCCGCATCAAGTTCCAGAGCTGTTTTCATTGTGGTAATGCCCGTAATTTTTTCGCCGTTTAAAATTGCTTCGCATATTGGGTTGGCACCGCGATAGCAAGGTAAAAGTGAAGCATGAAGGTTTATTGTTGCAAATTTAGGGATGTCAATAACTTCCTGAGAAAGTATCTGTCCAAATGCAAATGTTATAAAAAAATCGCAGTTAAAAGATTTTAATTTTGATATTATCTCGGGCTCTTTTGATATTTTTTCAGGTTCCAATATTTCTATGTTATTTTCCAAAGCAATGGTTTTAATTTTGCTTTGAACAATTTTTTTCCCTCTGTTTGAAGGTTTCGGAGGTTGTGTTACAAGTGCGCAAACCTCGTATTCCTTTGAATTTATAAAATATTTAAATGATTCTATCGCTATGTCCGGTGTTGCAAAAAAAGCTATTTTCATTCTTTGGATTCGCTCTCTTGTTTTAAAATTTCCTCTTCCAACTCGGGTTCATCGATTATCTTGTCTTGTTCAATTGAAGGTAAATTATTTTGTCTTAAAACTTCAATTGCCTCGAAAATATTTCTTGAATGGTCTATAAATAATATACCTTCAAGATGGTCATATTCATGTTGTATTGCCTTTGCAAGCAGTTCGCCGTCTTTTGCCTCGAGCACAAAAGGTCTGCCTTTTAAATCCAAGGCTTTAACCATTATATTTTTATAGCGCCTTACATCAACATACGCTTTAGGAAAGCTTAAACATCCTTCATTACTTTTTATTGCGCCGCTTTTTTTAATTATTTTCGGATTAATAAAAACAATCGGGTTTAAAGGTTCGTCCTCTGCGGATACGTCAATAACAAACATTCTTATATTTTCGCCAACTTGAGGTGCTGCAAGCCCGACACCGTTATTTGCATACATTGTATCAATCATGTTTTCTGCAAGAATTTTAATCTTTTTTGAAACTTTTGAAACTTCTTTGCATTTTTGGCGAAGCTTTTCATCTCCGTATTTTAATATTTTTAATATAGTCATAGTTTTATATTACCACAATCTTTATATTTTTGAAAAAATAATATATAATTATAGTTAATAATGTAATTATTCTGCAGGTTTATGCAAAACAGGAGAATGCAAATGAAAAAGTTTTTTGTTTTATTATTGGTTATGGTATTTGGATTTTGTGCACCGGTATTGGCGCGTACAAAGTATGATAAATACGGTCATAAAATTGAGCCTAAAAAGAAGGTGAAAGTACAGGCTGCTGCAAAAGCGGACAATAAAGAAATGCTTAAAGAAGAAAATACTAAGCAAGCAGATGAAGAAAAAGTTAAAGAAAAAAACATTATTGATGCTCGCGGCAGAAATTTAGGCAGAGCTGTAAGGGATGGTGACACAAATAACTTTACAATGTATGACCAACGCGGTCGCAAAACAGGCACCTATGTTGAAGATGAGGAGGGCAACGGTAAATACTATGATGTCCGTGGCAGAGAGGTTACGCGCTCAAACAGACAAACGCAGGATATAAAATAAGTATAAATGTAATCATTTATTAAAAAACCGCCTCCTATATTTTTGAAAAACAAATAATAGGGGTGGTTTTTTTATGTTAATATAACTTGCATTTTTAAGTATTCTTTTATGAAATATTTTATATAATTCCGTATTTTTTTCCAGTTTTTGCAATTATTTCTACGGCTTTATCTGCTTGTTTTTTGCTCAAGTCTTTCATTACACATATTCTTATTCTGCAATCCTTTCTTCTTACGGCAGGATATGTAACAATATTTGTGTATACTCCGCTAAGTCTTAAATCCTGATGCATTTTAAATAATTTTGTTTCATCTCCTATTATAATAGGTATAATTCCTGATTGCGAATTTCCCGTATTAAAGCCGACTTTATTTAGTTTATTTTTAATGTAATTTATATTCTCCCAAAGTTCTTTTCTGCCCGCTCTGTCATGTTCCAATAATTTAAATATTTCATTTAATCCTGCTGCTATCGGTGCCGGAAGTGCCGTTGAAAAGAAATAACTTCTTGCATAGTGTCGCAGATACTGTGCAACTTTTCTTGTTGTGGCGCAATAGCCGCCGATTGCACCTGCTGTTTTGCTAAGCATACCCACATTTAAGTGTATTCTTTTCTCTACTCCATACAGTTGAGCACTTCCTCTGCCTGTCGGTCCTACTATGCCAAGCCCATGTGCATCATCTACCATTACTTTTGCACCATAAAATTCTGCTAAATCACATATTTCATCCAGTTTTGCAATATCGCCATACATTGAAAATACGCCATCCGTGATTATCAGTTTTGCTGCATTGCTGTTTTTTAATTTTTCCAGAATTTTTTTTAATGCTTTTATATTATTGTGAGGGTATATTCTTAAATCTGCACCGGATAATTTTGACCCGTCAAAAATAGAAGCGTGATTTGCGCTATCGTTGATAATAATATCTCCGCTGGAACAAAGTGCTGAAATCACTCCAATATTAGTCCCGTATCCGCTTGGAAAAAGTACTGCATCTTCGGTTTTGTAAAAATTTGCAATTCTTTTTTCAAGCTCTTTGTGTATATCTGTTATGCCTGCATACACAGATACTGCACCCATTCCGTAGCCGAATTTTTCTATCGCCCTTATGGATGCATCGCAGACTTTCTTATTTGTTGTCAAATTTAAATAAGAATTAGAGCCAAGCATAATTACTTTATGTTCGCATCCGTTTTTTTCCTTTATTTTTACTTCGGGAGATGTTTTTTCGCAAAGACGTATCCCAAGCCCCTCGCTTCCAGTCATAATGCCGCTTGATAATACATTATCCAATCCTTCGGTTTTTTCAAACAAGTCTGCACCATTTTGCGTATATAAAAAATCTTCAAATTTCATGTAGTTTCTCCTTTGTAATGATGAATAAGTTTAAAATTGTTTTTTTAATTATTCAATTGCCAAAGAAGATATCTACAATTGGGGTTTCATGCAGCTAATGCATCTACATATTTTTTTTCAAAATCACCGTTTTGGGCTCTTTGGTAGAGTATACTCATTGCTTCTTTGTCTGAAAAAGATTCTTTGTATGCTCTTTTTTCTTTTAATGCACTCCAAATGTCTGCAATTTGCAGTATTTGTACCAAGGGTTTGTTTGAATTTGAATAAGTATGATGTTTCCTTACAAGTTCTAATACCGGCGCACTTACACCACCGCTTTTTAATGTTTCATAACTTAAATTGGCATGTTGATCTACTATACTTTTTTCTTCCGGTGTTAATTTGCCTTTTTTATTTAGAATAGTTTCAGGAATGTATACTTTTCCTATATCATGCAAAAGAGATGCCTTTCTCATAATTTCATATTCTTCTTTTGAGAAGTTTTCTTCGCATTTTCCCATGATTTTATGTGCGGTTGTGCAGGTTGGTATGAAATGAGGATTGATTTCTGCAGATATATTTTTAGGATAAATAATTACTTTTTTACCCTTAGTGCTTATTGTTGAGCTGATATTTTTGTTGCTTTGTGCTGCTTCGTTTAAAAATTGCATATTGGAATATTTGCTCACATATATTGCAGGCGCAACCTTTGCCAAATATGTGTCATTAATTCCGTATATAGGATTTTGCTGGGCCGGATTTACCTTTTGATTACTGCTTACAAATTTATCATTGCATTGATGATTTGTAAAAGTTTTTATATTACGGTTTGAACTGCAAAACGGCCTGTAGCTCGGCGTAATTATAATTCTATCAGTTTCCACTTCTTTATGTACCACACACTAACTATGTATTAATAAAAAAAATCTATAAGTAAAAATTGCGAACTTGTTAACATTTGTTTACAATTTTTTCTTGCTATTATTGTGTTTTGCGCTCTGTGTAAATGATTTTGTTTTTAATATATCAATTTTATTCAACAAATATTTTTTAAAAATATAAATACATATATAGAGAGGATATTATTATGAGTTCAAGCGCAATTTACGCTGACAGTTTTTCAATGTACAGAAATCCTGAGAACATAAATACTGCAATTCAAAATAAAATTGCTAATGTCGCGGATAATGAGCTTTTGTTCGGCGGTGTTGATTACTCGGGAAGTTATTCTTCTGTTCTGGATACTTATAAATCGGATTTAGACAATATTCAGAACGGTACACAAGGTAATTCATCGGTCTCCGGCAATAATTCATCCGGAAGTACCGAGATTGCGGATGATGGCGGTACAAAGGCTACGGATGAGCAAATTGCTCAACTTCGCACCGCATACTCACAGATTCAAGATGAACAGGGCTGGGTCGGAAAAGCTTGGAACGGAATTAAAAATTTCTTTGGTCACAGTAACGGTTCAAATGCTGTCGAAGAAACTTTAAGCAAAGCTGAATCCGGCGAAATTTCTTATGAAGCTGCTGTAGAAAAATTAAATAAATATGCAGAAAAGCAAGGTTCCGTTGTTGATACTTTTGCCAATATTGCTTCAGGTCTTGCAGTAGCTGTTGGTGTAATTGCCGCACCATTCTCTTTTGGTGCCAGCCTTGCTCTTGGTGCAGGTGTTGGTGCTGCTGTTAAAATAGGTATTAAAGCTTCGGATAAAGCAACAAATAATGTTGAGGGCGATTATACATTTACAGATGGACTAAAAGACGGATTAACAGGCGCAGTAGGCGGTGTTGTTACCGCTGCAACCGCAGGTATCGGTGCTGTCGGTACGGCTGTTGCAAAAGAAGGGGGCAAAGTTCTTGTAAAAGAAACAATTAAACAGGGTGTAATTTCGGGTGCTAAAGCAGGCGCAATAAGCGGTGGCGTAATGGGTGCTACAAATTATACTGCCGATGCCGTATTTGACGGTACAGACTTTACCGCGCAAGGATTATTAACTTCAACTGCAACAGGTGCGGTTGGCGGTGCCGTTGTCGGAGGTTCCGTAGGCGCTGTTACTTCCGGTATTAGTGCTTTTAGAGCAAATGCTGCCGCAACTTCAGCCGATGATGCTGCAAATGCTGCCACAGGTTCAGCCGATGACGTTGCAGGTGCTGCTGCAGGTTCAGCCGATGACGTTGCAGGTGCTGCTGCAGGTTCAGCCGATGACGTTGCAGGTGCTGCTGCAGGTTCTGCAGATGATGCTGCGGGTGCTGCCGCAGGTTCTGCCGATGATGCTGCGGGTGCCGCTACTAAAAATACTTTTGGTCAAATGTTTACAAATGCAAAAGATAATCTTGTAAATCTTTTCAAAAAGGGTGCTAAAATTAAAGATTTAACACCAGGTGACGTTAGAAAGGCATTTACGGGTAAAGTAGGCTCAACTGCTCAAGAATTTAAATCAGCTTATCTTGCAATGAAAGAAACAAATGAATATAAAACAAATTTGTTATTCAGGACATTTATTGAAGATTTGTACGGAATAGGTTCTACTGAACAAGTCTAAGAATATTAACTATAGCAAAGCACCTCAATTGAGGTGCTTTTTTTGTTACAATTGTTAAGCGCTAAAATACTTGTTATTATTGCTTTTTATATTTTTTATATTCTTTTTTGTCAATTTTTTTTAATAAAAATTGTTTATTAGATATATACGAGAGAAATATTAAGGAGAGAATATGTCAAGTAATTATGGATTTAATTCTTTTACGCCATATTGGAACACTTTGTCTAATATGCAAGCATTGCAGGACAGTTCTTATAGCGATTACGATTTTGGTTCCGGTCAGGCAAGTATTTTTGATAATTATGGCAGTGCTGAATCTTTACCAAATGCAAATTTAAATGCAAGCTATTCAGGTTCTTCATACTCAAATATATTTGTGAGTTATGAAAATGCACTTTCTTCTGCTGATGTAGATTATTCAAGCGATTATGATTCGGTTATTGAAAATTATAGAAACAAATTAGAAGAATATAGAAATTCACAAACTACTGCTGATACAGACACAGATACTGATGCCGACACAGATATCGACACAGATACAGACACAGACACTGATACAGACACTGATACAGACACTGATACAGATACCGATACAGACACAGATACCGATACAGATACAGACACAGATACCGATACAGATACAGACACAGATACCGATACAGACACTGATACAGACACAGATTCGGATGCCGAAGAAGAAGCAAAAAGAATACTTGTTAATGACATTGTACTTGGTATTCTCGATGCGACGGCTAACTTCAAGACAGGTCCTTTTACTATTGGAACAGACGAAGAAGAATTTATAAGATTATTAAGCGATGAAGCAACTACACCTGAAGTTTTACGCGAAGTACAAGCAGAGCTTCAAGCACGCGGATATGATTTGTTTGAACTAATCAGAAGTGAAACTTCTTGGGGTACTGAGGATATACTAGAAGGCTACGCACTTGCAAAACTTGGCGGTACAAGTAAAGAAAGTAATACCCAACTTGAATCTTACGAAAGATATATGGATATGGACAAAAACAGCGCGGATTATCAAATATATATCAGAAACTGCGTAAGTTTATTTAGAAATGCCGTTGAAGGCTGGGGAACCGATGAAAAAGTACTTGCTTATGTTATGAGCTTGCCCGATGATATTCGCTCTGATGTTGAGAATATGTATAACGATATGTACGGAAAAGATAAAAACTTTATCGAAAGAGGCAAAGAAGAAGTAAGCGGCATATTAAAAGAAGAATATTACGGATAACGGATGATAAAATTTTATTTTAATGTATAATACTCCTTGTAAAAGGAGTATTTTTTATGATTGAAATGAGAGTTATGGGAATTGCGCTTGATACAAGGAGTGGTTCACCCATTGTTGTCTTAAATGATTTAGAAAACAGACGAGCATTGCCTATATGGATTGGCTCTGCGGAAGCAAGTTCTATAATTAGAAAAATTGAGAATATACCTTCGAGTCGCCCTATGACACATGATTTATTTCTTGAATTTTGTAATTCATCTGGCTATGAAATAACAAAAATTGAAATAAATAATGTAGACGAGCAGACATATTTTTCTACAATTTTTACATACAATAATGACTTGCAAAAAGAAGTCGAAATTGATGCAAGACCATCTGATGCTATTGCTATTGCAATAAGAGCAGATGTTCCGATATATGTAACAGAAAATGTTTTGGCATCCGGAGTTGTTTCGACAGATACACAAAAGGATGAAGAAGAAGCTGCCGAATTCAAAAATTTTATCAAAGATATTAAGCCTTCTGATTTTGAAAAAATGATGAAGAAAAATTTTGAATCGGATCAGTAATCATTTTGTATATAATTTATTGCAGCTTTGATATTATTTATGCTCTCATATAGAATTTGAATTAGAGATATTTTATGTTCTCTGAATGTAAAATTGTTTCTTATAAAGTTTTTCTGAACTGATTTAAGACCTATAAAATTGTAAGTTGCAAATTGCTGATATTTCATAGTATTATATTAATTATCAGAATAGAAAAGGCAAAATAATGAGTAAAGTTACTAAAGAAATGGGAATTATAGAAATTGTGCAAAACCATCCGGAAAGTTTGGAAGTATTTGCAAAATATGGATTAGGTTGCATAGGCTGTGCTGCTGCGCGTTTTGAAAATCTCGAAGCAGGTGCAAAAGTTCATGGAGTTGACCCTGAACAAATGGTCGCTGAGATTAATGAACTTATTGAAAAAAACAGCTAGACAACAATTTATTTTTATATTAGAATAAAAAAGCTTGTAAGAGCTTAAGGAGCTTAAGCCCTGGTGGTGGAATCGGTAGACACGTTGGACTTAAAATCCAATGGGGCTAATAACCTCGTGCCAGTTCAAGTCTGGCCCAGGGCACCATATAACCCGCTTATTAGCGGGTTTTTTATTATTTATAAATACGAATTAAACAATTTCATTTTTAATCAGTTCGTCTTTAATTTTATCTAAACCTGATTTAATAATTCTTGAAATTCTGGAAGGCGATATTGAAAATTCTGCCGATAATTCATGGAGTTTTTTCTCTTGGAAAAATTTTGACTCTATGAGTTCTCTTTCTCTTTGTGGCAGTGTAGAAATTGCTTTTTTAATTGCTTGGGAAATTTGTTCGAATTCGTATGTTTCTTCGGGGTTTTTTCTTATATCTTTAATTTCAAACGGTTTGTCATTGTCCAGCATTTCATCTGTAGACAATATTGTTTTATATATTGCTTCTCTTATTTCAGTTGTTTGATTTTCTATATCTTTTTGATTGTGTTTCACTCCATGCCAACGATATCGTCGTCTTAATTCGTTTCTGATTGCCCATTTTATTGCAGTTGAAAGGTAAGATTCATTATATAAATCTTTTTTTTCATCAGAACATAATATATCTACGGTTTGAATGCCAATATTAACAAGTTCATCAAATTCTATTAAATGTTGTGAAGATACACTTTTGTATTCAACCTTGGCTATTTTGTTTATTAAGTCAAGGTAACCTCTTAATTTGGCATTTTTTTCAATTGTGTTTTTTATATTTTCCATCTTGTGTACCAGAGTAATTATAATACCAAAAAATCCCATTTTGTCATTAATTTTTTTGAAAAAAGTATTAATTCCTCCTAAAATTATTGTATATACTTGTATATACACCTGTTTAATATTTGTAACAATTCTTGTTGACAATATTTTTTGTTTTATATATTTTTATAATGTACCCAAGACAGTCGGTGCCTAAGCTTAATATCCGACCTAGGTAACAAAAAAAGTAAAATATGCTCTTTTGTTATTGTTTTGCGTGTACAAATATTCGCAAAACTTTTTTGTTTCTGCGAACACCCTTTAGAAAGGAGCGCAATAAATGTCAACAAAGGCTTTTAAAAACGAGAAAATCGAATATTTCAAAAAGCAATTTGAACAGGCAAAAGTTGCTATAGTTACAGATTATCGTGGTTTAAGCGTTGAGGAAATAACTGAACTTCGCCGCGAATTGCAAAAAGAAAATTCTGATTACACCGTTACTAAAAACACCTTGTGTAAAATTGCTTCCAAGGGCACAAATTTTGAAGTTGTTGAATCACTTATGCAAGGTCCCAGCGCCATTGCTTTTGGTTTTGGCGATGAGGTCAGCGCTGCAAAAGTAGTTGCCAAATTCATCAAGGAAAATAAAAAAGGTGAAATTATAGGCGGCGTGCTTGATGGTAAACTTTTAAGCGCACAAGAGGCTCAGCAACTTGCCAAAATGCCTTCAAAAGAAGAACTTTACGCAAAAATTCTCGGCTCTATCAACTCTCCTGCATCAGGCATTGTTTACAGCGTAAACGGTGTTATGAGTGCGCTAGTTAGAGCTATCGACGCTGTTGCAAAACAGAAAGCATCATAGGATACAAAAAATAATTGAAAGGATAAAAAATGAGCAACGTAGAAACAATTTTAGAATCAATTGAAAAATTAACTCTTATTGAAGCTGCTGAGTTAGTAAAAGCTATGGAAGAAAAATTCGGCGTATCAGCAGCAGCCCCTGTAGCAGTTGCTGCAGCAGCTCCGGCAGCAGGCGCAGCTGAAGGCGGTGCTGAAGAAGCTTCCGAAGTGACTGTAGTTTTAGCTTCAGCAGGTGCTAACAAAATTCCGGTACTTAAAATCGTACGTGAAATCACAGGTCTTGGCTTAAAAGAAGCAAAAGATTTAGTTGATGGTGCACCTAAACCTATCAAAGAAAATGTTAAAAAAGAAGAAGCTGCTGAAATGAAGAAAAAACTTGAAGAAGCAGGCGCAACTGTTGAATTAAAATAGTTGTTCTTCTGTGTAAAAATTAAAAGCGGGCAAATTGCCCGCTTTTTTGTGTGAAGTAATTTAGTTTAACACAAGTTGCTATCGAGAGTATATCTTGCATTGCAGCCTTCATTGGAAGCTTCTACGTAATTTGCATCCAGTTCGTGTTATGTTATTTACCCTCAATTTCTTTTGTTATTTGTTCGAGAGTATAATTTAAGTGTTTGCAGTATAAATACATATTTTCGATGTCCATGCCGCCCGTTAAACTCATTCCGATTTTATAGTCGTACATTCTTTTTTTTAAGCTACGGGAACAATCCAGTGCATCATACAGTAACTTAACTTGTTCATAATTTAATGTTGTATTCATTCTTTTAATCGGTTTTGTCTGTTTTTCTGTTTTAAGTTTTGCCTTTTCCCCTTTGAATGTATATGTTTGTATAGGATTTATTTTCATACTACCTCCCGTTGTTATAAAACACTAAAAAAATTTTTTTGCGGTTAATCAAATGCAATTTTGCGTAAAAAATATCTTTGTGCAAAAATATAATTATGTCAAATAAAACCAATGATAAAAAAATAAAAGTTGCCTTTCCTCACATGGGAACAATTTACATAGCTTGGGCTGCCGCGCTAAAAAAAATGGGTATTGAACCGTTTATCCCTCCTTATACAAGCAAAAAAACTTTGTCCCTTGGTACAAAAAATTCGCCTGAAGCAATTTGCTTACCTTATAAATTAATTCTCGGCAATTTTATCGAGGCAATAGAAGGTGGTGCAGATTATGTTGCCATGATTTCATCTCCCGGTATTTGCAGACTCGGCGAGTATGGAAAAAGTATAAAAGGTGTGCTTGAGGATATGGGTTATCATGCAAACTATATCGAGCTTTCCCTGTATGACGGGTTTAAAGGCATGTATGATTTCCTTGTTCAGCTTACCGGTTCAAAAGATATAATAAGAATTGTGCGCGCTATTAATATAGCTGTTCGAAAAGTATTTGCTATGGATGAGCTGCAAAATTTTCTTTCTTATCACAGAGCACGCGAAATTAATTTCGGGGATAGCGAAAAAGCTCATAAACGTGCCCTAAAGTATATAATGGATGCAAATACCTCATCTGAGCTTAAAAAAGCTTTAAAAAAAGGACTTAGTGAAATTTCAAATGTCAAAATTGATTCAAACAGAGATGTGTTGAGGGTTGATTTAACGGGTGAGATTTTTCTTGTTTTAGATAGTTTTTCCAATCAGAATATTGAACGCGAATTAGGTAAACTTGGTGTTCAAGTCAGACGAAGTTTGACTGTTGGCGGATTTTTAAAGGATGCTATAATTCCAAAAATGTGTAAGCGCGGAGAAACTCATCTTGAACGTGCTTATAGGATGGCAAAACCATATCTTATGCGTGATATTGGCGGTGATGCCCTTGAATGTATAAGCGATGTTATGTATGCACATAAAAAAGGTACCGACGGACTTATTCATGTTTCTCCGTTTACATGCATGCCTGAAATTATGTCCCAAAATATTTTTCCGAAAATGAGAGAGGATGTTAATCTACCAATTTTGAGCTTAATTATGGATGAACAAACAGGAAAAGCAGGCTATATAACAAGGCTTGAAGCTTTTGTTGATTTAATGCGCAGAAAAAAACGTCGTAATACTTTAAATAATGAAGCCAGAGAACAGATTGTAAAATAAATTATACTATGGACGGTTTTATGCAATCTGTGCTGTGCTATAATTTCATTTATGAGTGAAAAATCAATATTGGAAATTAATAATTTTTCGCTTGGGATTGAAATCGATGGCAGAGTTTTTCCTGTTTTAAAAAATGTTAATTTTTCATTTTTTAAGGGTAAAATACATGCAATTGTCGGTGAGTCGGGCTGCGGTAAAACGATGAGTGTCATGAGTGTACTCAGACTCTTGCCAAAGAATTCCAAGATAATGGGCGGCAAAATTATTTTTGAGAATAATAACATTCTTAATTATAATGAAAATCAAATGCGCAGTATTAGGGGTAAAAAAATTGCCCTTATTCCTCAAGATCCGATGACAAGTTTAAACCCTTTGTATACAGTCGAAAATCAGCTTTTAGAAGTTGTAATGTCGCACACAAATGCTGACAAAGATGAAGCATTAAAAATTGCAATAGAAACCTTGGAAAGTGTCGAATTTAAAGATGCTGCCAATAGAATTAAAGCGTACCCGCATGAGCTTTCGGGCGGAATGAAACAAAGAGTAATTATTGCTATGGCATTAGCAACAAATGCCGATATTTTGATTGCCGATGAGCCTACTACAGCACTTGATGTTACAATACAAGCGCAAATTTTAAACTTGCTAGAGAAGATTAAAAAACAAGGAAAAACAATTATTTTAATTACCCATGATTTAGGTGTTGTTGCCCAATATAGTGATGATATCTCAATAATGTATTTAGGCAGCATTGTTGAACGCGCAAGCACGTACGAACTTTTTAAAAATCCTCATCATCCTTATACAAGAGCTCTTATTGAGGCATTGCCTGTTAAAAAAGGTAAAAAACTTAAGAATATTAAAGGACAACCTTCGCAGATAACTGAAACAATTTATGGTTGTCCGTTTAATCCCAGGTGTGAGCGTGCGGATGATTTTTGTCGTTCCGCAATGCCTGAAATTAAAAATATTTCAAATTCCTCGGTTGCTTGTCACCATCCTTTTTAGTTGATTATTTTCTTTGTTTGTAATAATCTTTTAACATAAGGTTTATTTATAATTCGTATGGTAGTTATACCAGCCCGTGCCAATAGGGGTAGAAAATTAAACCTTAAGGTAATTAAATGAAAGGATTAAAACTATGGCAGTAGCAACATTAGTCGAATTACTCGATGCAGGTGTACACTTTGGGCACCAAACACAAAAATGGAACCCTAAAATGAAACCGTTTATTTTTGGTGCAAAAAACGGTATTTATATTTTGGATTTAAGAAAAACATCCGATAAACTTGATGAAGCCTATGAAGCAGTTAGAGAAATGGCTGCAAGAGGCAGAAACATTCTTTTTGTTGGAACTAAAAAACAAGCAATGGATGTTATTGCTCAAGAGGCAACAAGAGCTGGTGCATATTATGTTAATCGCAGATGGCTTGGCGGCATGATGACAAATTTTGAAACAATAAGAGGCAGAGTAAATAAATTAAGAGAGCTCGAATCATTTATGGAATCAGGTCATGCACAAAAATTGCCTAAAAAGGAAGTGGCGCAATTAAACAGACAGCTTTCAAAATTATCAAAAACTTTGGGTGGTATTAAAGAAATGAAAGGCATGCCTGATATGCTTTTTGTTGTTGACCAGAAGAAGGAATTGATTGCAATTCAGGAAGCAAATAAGTTAAATATACCCGTTATTTGTTTAGCAGACACAAATGCCGATCCTGACGGCATTGATTATATTATCCCGGGCAATGATGATGCTCTGCGCTCAATTAAACTTGTTGCTTCAAAGTTGGCGGATGCAATTTTGGAAGGTAAAGAATTAAGACAAAACAAAGCTGCAGAAGGTAAAAAAATTGAAAAAATTGAAGCAGCGGATGCAAATGTTACAGCTGAATAATAAAGGAGTATAACTATGGAAATAAAAGCCTCTATGGTAAAAGAACTCAGAGATAAAACAGGTGCTGGCATGATGGATGCAAAAAAAGCACTTGTTGAAGCTCAGGGTGATATGGAAAAAGCGGCAGAAATCTTAAGACAAAAAGGTATTGCATCTGCCGATAAAAAAATGGGCAGAATTGCTGCTGAAGGTGTTGTTGCTTCATTTATCGATGGCAAAGTCGGTGCTATGGTTGAAATGAACTGTGAAACTGATTTTGTGGCAAAAAATGACAGTTTTAAAGACCTTGCAAATATGATGGCTCAAGCTGTTGCTAAGCTCAACCCTAATTCTGTAGAACAAATGCTTGAAATGGATTGCCCTGTTTGCAAAAAGAAAATTGATGATGTCATAAAAGAGCAAATTGCAAAAATAGGCGAAAAGATTACTATCAGAAGATTTGTGCGCTATGATGCACAATGCTGTGTTACTTCATACATACATAACGGTAAAATTGGTGTATTGTTAGAAACCAAATGCGATGGCGCTTGTTCTGATGACAATAAAACAATAGCAAAAGATATCTGTTTGCACATTGCTTCATCTGCACCCGAATTTGTTTCAAGAGAGCAAATTCCTCAGGCAGTAATAGATGAAGAAACAAGAATTGAAATGGGTAAAGAAGACCTTGCAAATAAACCTGAAGCTATTAGAGCTAAAATCGTTGAAGGTCGTGTTAATAAACAAATGGCTCAAAAAGTTCTTTTAGAACAGCCTTTCGTAAAAAATCCGGATGAAACGGTTGAACAATTAATAAAAGGCAAATTATCGATTGTTAAATTTGATAGATTTGTACTTGGCGAAGGTTTGGAAAAAAGACAAGATAACTTTGCTGAAGAAGTTATGAATCAAATTAAAGGCTAGTAATTTAACACATATTAAATGCCCTCTTAAAAAGAGGGCATTTTGTTTTACATGTTTTTTGTTGATGATAAAATACTTGTATGTACGAAGTAAAAATAGAGACAAGTTTTTCTGCTGCCCATCATTTACTGAATTATAAAGGTAATTGTGAAAATCAGCATGGGCACAACTGGAAGGTGGAAGTATATATTCGAGGTGATAAACTCGATAAATCAAATATTTTAGTAGATTTTAAAGTTTTAAAAAAGACTGTTAATAAAATTATTGATTATCTTGATCACGCCGATATAAATGAACTTCCTGAATTTAAAGGTGTTTCGCCAAGTTCTGAAATTATTTCAAAATTTATTTATAAAAAAACAAAAGAACATTTTAGCGGAGTTTCGCGTGTAAATGTTTGGGAAACGCCAACATCGCGAGCATCATATTGGGAGTAAATTATGCAAACATTGCAGGCAATTATCGTGGGTGCTGTTCAAGGTATTAGTGAATTTTTACCTATTTCCAGTTCGGCACATATAGTTTTTTCTCAGTCGATATACAAAATTGCTACTGGTTCACAATTTTTAAACGAAGTAGGGTCCGAGGAAATATTTTTTGACATTATGGTCCACCTTGCAACATTACTTGCTGTTTTGATTTTCTTTCGTAAAGATATTATGAATATTATAAAAGCTTTATTTATAGGAATAAGAGATAGAAAATACGATAATCCCGATTTTAAAACAGCAGTTTATATTATTGCCGCCACTCCAATTACTTGTATTGTTGCTTTAATTTTAAAAGAGCCCACACATTCGCTTGTTGAAAATCCTAAACTAGTCAGTTTGTTTTTAATAATCACCGGTTTTATTCTTTTCTTTAGTGAAAAATTAAAGTCAAAAAATAGAGAAATGAATTTAAAAACAGCGTTATGGACCGGTTTGGCGCAAGGTCTTGCTATTTTTCCGGGGCTTTCGCGCTCGGGATTAACCATTGCGACTCAAGTTTTTTTGGGCACAGACAGGGTAAAAGCTGCAAGATTTTCTTTTTTAATGAGCATTCCTGTAATTTTAGGTGCATCAATGGCGTATCCTTTAATTGAAACTGATTTTTCATCAATATCAAAATTTAATTTCACAGCCATATTCTGGGGCTTTTTGGCATCATTTCTTGTTGGTTATCTCTGTGTAAAATATTTCATGAAGTTGCTGGGCAAGATTACTCTTAAATGTTTCTCATATTATTGCTTTTTCGTTGGGGTTGCGATGTTTGTACTATTTTCAGTCTGCCATCGTCTTTAATTACCAATGAGTCTTTATCTTGTTGTTTTTTTAGGTAGTCAATCATAGTTTTGTCTTTGTCGAAATCAAATTCCTGAATTTGACCCTTTGGTTTCATATCGGGGTATTCTTGTCCGTTTGCAAGAAAACTGTCAAGTGCAACTGAGTACATTTTTGTTTTTGACGGGTTATTTACATCTATTTGTGTTTCATTGCCGTTTTTGTCGATAAAACTTAAAAAGAGTAAATTGCCGTTTGTGTCTGCGCTATATTTTATACCGCTGCATTGCAATAATCCGGGGTAACTGTCAACCGCGCCGAAAGAACGATATGCTGCACTTTTAATTGCTGAAACTATTTGTTCTTCGCTCATTTGAGTTTTTATCAAGCGATTTTTCATCGGTGCTGATTCTTCAACATCACGTTCCGTTAGTTTGCCAATTTGTGGAACTTTTCTTATGTTTGCACTGTTTATTATTGCAATATCTGTATTCAGAGCTTCTCTCATTGAATCTGCAATTTTCGCTGTCCATGCACTAGGTGTTATCTTTCTGTTTTCAGGCATTGGATCAATCTCTTTTATTGTTGCGATTTGTGGCGAGCTTCCAATTTCAGAATCTCTGATGTTGTCAATAATTGAGTTTTTAGATTTGTTTGTTTCAACAACGGAATTTGCAACTCTGGTTAATATTCCGTTTTCATCAAATTCTACGTCTAAAATACCGTAATTATCTGCATTTTGACCTGTTTGAAGAATTATAACAGGCTCGCCCGATTTGCTTCTTAGCAGATTTTCACCTTCTTTTGCGCCTTCAATCTTGTCATGAGAGTGACCGCCGACTATTATATCAACTCCGTCCAGTTGTGCGGCAAGTTTTTGGTCTAAATCTTTTCCTATGTGAGATAAAATAATAATTTTATTTATGCCGTTTGCTCTAAGTTTGTTAATTTCCGCTTGCGTATTTTTTACGGTTTGTTCAAAATCCAAAACATTTAAATCTGGTATTTTCTCTGTTGCTACGACCGTTTTTAAATCCAGAGGTGATAAGCCTATAATACCGTATTTATTGCCGTTTTTTTCTTCTATTAATGAGCTTACTACACCGCTTATGTTTTGCCCGCTGCTTGTTTTTAAGTTTGATGAAACAAATTTTGTTGCATTTGTGCCTTTAATTGTATCAACGAATTTCTTTGAGCCGGCATCAAGCTCATGGTTGCCTATGGTACTTGCATCAAAACCCATGTAGTTCATCAGATTAAGTATTAATTTGTTTTTTTTCTCGTTGCCTCCCGACCAACTGTCTCCGGCACTAAGTTTTAATGTATCAATATTTTGACCTTTCGTACTGGAATCAAATTGTAATGATGCACCTAATGTTGCACCCATATTATCTGTTTGCCCATGCCAGTCGTTAGTATAAAAAATTTTTAATTTTGTTGTACCGCTTTGCATGTCGGGAATTTTAGGATATGTTAAATATTTTGAATTTATTCTTTCCATACAGCAATAAAACATGTAAAGGCTAAAAATTGCCCTTATGTGGAATAAATTGTGTTAAAAATTGGTAAAAATTCAGGAAATGAGGTATTAACCCAGATGAAATCTTTTATATTTATCGAATTTTTACATAATAATCCTGCGGTAAAAAAGCTCATTGCAAGTCTATGGTCAAGGTATGTCTGTACTTCTTTGCCTCCTGAAAAATCTTTTTGGCTTCCGTTTATAATAAAGCCGTCTTGTTTTTCTTCCATGTCTATACCTATTTTCTTTAACCCTTGAGATAATGCACTAATTCTGTCTGATTCCTTATTTCTTAAATCTTGTGCATCTTTTACAATTGTTTGCCCGTTTGCGCGTGCTGCTAAAACCGCAATAATCGGCAGTTCATCTATAAGTCTTGGAATTATTTCGCCAGATATTTCACAGCCTTCTATATGGGGGCTATACGAGATTTTTATATCTGCACTTTCTTCGTTTGAAATTATTTTTTTATCTAAAATGGTGTAATTTACGTTCATTTTGTCAAAAATATCTAAAATTCCTGTGCGCGTGGGGTTTATACCGACATTTTTTATAATTATTTCGCTGTCAGGAATTATTGCTGCCATAACCATAAAAAACGCTGCCGAAGATATATCGCCCACAATATTGATATCTTTGGGTGCAAGCTGAGATTTTTTTATTTTTGTATAATATCCTTTGTTGTCTTTACCTGTTTCAATTTCTGCCTCGAGATATTTAAACATTTTTTCGGAATGGTTTCTTGATAGGATATTTTCATAAATCGTTGTTGTCCCTTGTGTATTTACACCTGCGAGCAGCAAGCAGGATTTTACCTGCGCCGAAGCAATAGGGCTATGGTATTCAATTGGGCTTAATTTTGTACCAAATATTTCAAGCGGTGCTTTAAAATCGTTCGATTTAATTTTGGCACCCATAAGGCTTAATGGTTCAATTATGCGTTTCATTGGGCGTTTTGAAAGACTGTTATCTCCGACAAGTATGCTTTTAAAGTTTTGTGCGGCAAGCATGCCGGATAACAATCTCATTGATGTACCTGAATTACCGCAATCAAGAACTTCTAAGGGGCTTTTAAGTTCTTTTGGGGCGTTTAATATAAGTGTTCTTTCGTCAAGAAAACTTACTTCACAACCGAGATTTTTTATAATTTTTAGTGTTGCTCTGCAGTCCTCACCGTGTGAAAAATTGTTAATTTTAACTTTTCCGCCAGTAAGTGCACCAAAAATCAAGCTGCGGTGCGAAACAGATTTATCCGGCGGGATTGTAAATGTTCCCTTGAGTCCTTTTATTGCTTTTTTTACCGTAATATCGTTCAAATTATTCACCAAGCGCTATTTTTTTTACAAAATTCGGTACATCAAAGACCGCTGTCTGCATTCTTGTGTTATACAGTTTGCAATTTTTTGAAATTTCATCGGCTCGTTGTTTATCTACTTTTTTGTGACAATGAGGGATTTCAACATTGTCGGAACAAAATGCCCATGACCAGTATCCGCCCGGATATGTGGGGATGGGCCCGCAATATGGGGCAACATTTTTGAATACTTTTCTTAATAATTTATACATTTTGCCCATTTCAATTTCATTTGCAAATGGTGATTCTGATTGCGCAACAACAATTCCGCCTTCTTTCAATGAATTTTTTACATTTGTATAAAATTCTTCGGTAAATAAGCCTTCCCCTGGACCCATGGGGTCTGTCGAATCTATTAAAACTACATCGTAACAATTATTTTTGTTTTTTATAAACTCAATGGCATCTTCAACAAATATTTTAACCTTGGGGTCGTCCAATTTGGATGATATTGAGGGTAGGAATTTTTTACTTGCTTCTATTACCATATTGTCAATTTCGCACATTTCCACACTTTTAACAGATGTGTGCTTTAAAACTTCTCTTACCGTTCCGCCGTCGCCACCGCCTATAACAAGAACATATTCAGGATTTTTGTGTGCAATAAGGGGGATATGTGAAATCATTTCATGATAGAAAAACTCATCCTTTTCGGTTGTCATCATAAGTCCGTCAAGAGTGAGGACATTGCCCAATCCTTTGCTTTTAAATATTTCTACTTCCTGAAATTCTGATTTATCTTTGAATAATGTTTCATCTCTTTCAATAGCCACTCCGTAGTGCATAGGGTTTATTTCATGATACATTTTAATATCCTTTATTAAGCTCTCTTAATTTATTATACAAAAAAGCAAATTATTTGCTATAATAATTGCAAGATTATGAGAAATGTCATCCTTAAATCATTCGAAGACTTTATTGCACAGCCTTTGGGTGTTTTGCGCAAAAAAATTATACAAATTGCAAATCTTAAATCTGATTTTGTAAGTACAAAATCGGTAAATGTGGAAATTATGGATGATACAATTCAGGTTAATGTTGTAAATAATGATAATGTGTATAATTTGCTGTCTGCCGTTGTATATAAAAAACGGATTAATGAGTTGAGAACACCTAATTATGATAATAAAACAAGCGAGTTTTTTACTAAGCTCTCCAAATCTTAAACTTTGTATTCAGTCACAGCTGTGTGAATTTGCCCTTTTGGGGCGTTCAAATGTGGGAAAATCTACCTTTATAAATACATTAGCAAATAATCAAAGGTTGGCAAAAACATCTAATACTCCAGGGAAAACTCGACTTATTAATTTGTTTGAACTGCGCACAAGTTCAAATTCATTTATAATTGCAGACTTGCCTGGTTATGGTTATGCAAAAGTATCTAAAGCCGAACAGGCACAGTGGCAAAATAACCTTGAGGAATATCTTTTAAAAAGAGTCAATCTGACTTGTTGTGTTCAATTTATTGATGCAAGACATGAAATTCAGAAAAATGATTTTCAAATGCATGAGTGGCTTAGCGTAAATAATATAGCTAATTTTGTTATACTTTCAAAATGTGATTATATTTCCAGAAATGAAATTGCAAAAAAGATTGCGCAGACAAAAAAATACTTTGGTGTTGATGTATTGCCTTTTTCTTCAAAAAACAGATTTTATACAGATGATGTTTTAAATTATTTTGAATTTTTATGTAACAAATCTTAATTTCACATGCCTATATTAATAAAAAATGGTATAGTTTTTTTATGGAGAGTCCGATTTCTAGGAGTTATATAAATGAGTGCGCTTTTAATCAAATGATTAAACAAGCGCGTGCGATACAGATTAAGGATACTCTGGAAAAAATAGGTGAGTTAAATCGTACTCATCGAGAAGATATACTAAATAAGGTCCTTGAAAATACTTCTAAGTTCAGGGTTCAGAATAAGTTTAAAGCATTAAAAAATGCAGGAAAAAATTTATAAATACAGACTAAAACTGACAAAATACGGTGAGCTGAAATATATTTCACATTTAGATTGGCAAAACCTTATTATCAAAACCTTAAGGCGCTGTAATCTCAAACTTGTCTTAAGTGAGGGGTTTAATAAAATTCCCAAAACAGGTTTTTCGCCTGCACTTCCGTTATTCATCGAAAGTGATTGCGAACTTGTTTATTTTCAAACTCATGAGCCCATTATTGAGAATTTTAAGGATTTGTTTGAAAAAAATACAAATAAAAATGTAAAACTTGTTGAATGTCGAGATTTTTCTGATGTCTTAACAAAATTACCCCCGCTTGATACGCTTATACAGTGGGCAAAATACCAAGCAATTCCGATACTCAACAAAAATGAGAGTATTTTAAATTTTAAAGATATAGAGTATAATACAAAAAAGTGTTTATCTTGCGATGATATTTTAATCGAAAGAAAAACAAAAAAAGGTTTAAATAAAGTTATTAATTATCGGAAGTCTTTAAATTCTTTGGAATTTAAAGAAGGTATTTTGACTTTTGTTCTAAAAACAGGTCAGGATGTCGATATCCCCTCTTTGCGTGCAGATGAATTTTTAAAGCATGTATATGGTGAGAATTATTTGTTTAATGTAAAAAGGGTTTGTTTTTTCGATAAAAATATGAAAGTTTTATAAGATTTAAAAGGATTAGTTTATGTCAAAAAAAATTGTAATTTCCGAAAAAGACAACATAGCCGCCGTTATTGATAATGGCAAAGTAAACGAATTTTTTGTGTCAAAGGGTGATGTACTTATGGGGGACGTTTATCTGGCAAGAGTAGACAATGTTTTACCCAGTATCGAGGCTGCTTTTTTGGATGTTGGTATGAGTGATAAAATGGCCTTTATTCATGCAAATGATATTGCAGGTAAGGGTGCATTAAAAGACAAGGTTAAGCCAAATCAAAAATTAATTGTTCAGGTTGAAAAAGAACCTACAGGGCATAAAGGTCCCAGAGTTACAACATCTTTGAGTTTGCCGGGCAGATTTTTGGTATTGTTGCCCGACGAAACCGGAATTAATGTTTCAAGAAAGATAGTTTCCAATAAAGAACGTGCCCGTTTGAAATCTATCGTGAGCCTTTTAAAACCAGTCGGTGTCGGTGTTATTGTTAGGACTGAGGCTGAAGGTCAGTCTGAGGCAGAAATTCAAGAAGATATTGAAATATTGTTAGAAAAATGGAATTCAATAGTAACTGCAGCAGATACTGCTAATCCTCCCTGCTTATTGTATCGTGATCAGGACTTGCTCTATAGAGTCATTCGTGAGGCTTGCAGCGAAGATGTAGAAGAAATAATTGTGGATACACCTTTTGCGCTACACAGAACTTCACAGCTGTTACAACACTGGAATATTAATGTTAAAGTCAGTATGCATAAGGGCTCAGAACCTTTGCTAGTTGCAACCGGAGTTAACAAAGAAATACATGCCGCTTTGCAAACAAAAGTTAATTTACCCTTGGGCGGTTATTTATTTATCCAGCAAACAGAAGCTTTGACGGTTGTTGATGTTAACAGCGGAAAATTCACCAGCTCTGCAACGCAGGCTGAAACAATTTTGAAAACAAATTTGCAGGCTGCAGATGAAATTGCACGTCAGTTGAAGCTTAGAAATATAGGCGGTATGGTTGTCGTAGACTTTATTGATATGGTTTCTAGAATGGATAAACTTGCGGTGCTTGAGCACTTTGAACTTGCTCTTGAGCAAGACAAAGCTAAACCTCAGATTGGGCAGTTGTCTGACCTTGGTCTTGTTGAACTTACAAGGCACAGACAAGGTCAATCTCTTGCAGAAATTTTTACAAAAAAATGTGATAAATGTGGCGGACAGGGTTTTATTGTTGAAGAATTAAAATTTCAATCTTCTAATGCTCTGGGCGAAACACGCGCAAAAATGAATAAAATAAAAGGTCCTTTTGCTGCAAATTTTAATACTGATGCCAAGCCAAGCAATAATCAGCAAAAATTTAATAAGAAGGATAAAAGAAATAAATTCAATAAGGATTTTAATAAACAGAATGATGTTGTTGAAAATACACAAACTCAAGCTGACGAGTCATTTTTGGATACCTCTGCCGAAGTTATAATAGATGCGGCAATTGGTAAAATATTTGAAGTTGAAGTCAAAAAAGATGAAAACCTTAAGCATGAAAGTGTTGTAAATGATGCTTCAGAGTCTGAAAATCAAGAAACTATCGAAGTAAAGAAAACCAAAAAAGTTTCAAGAAAAACCAAAAAAACTCAGAAGAAAGAGGCACAAAAAGTAGAAAATGTCGTTGAAGATTCCAATTCCGAACAATCGGATACTACCTTACAAGCAGAAGCTACAAAGCCTAAAAGAACGGTACGAAGAACAAGGAAGGCTAAAAATGCATAAGTTTTTGATTTTAATAGCTACAGTATTTATAATTTTTTCAAATTCAATTGTTTTTGCACAAAATGAGCAAGATACAGGTGTGGTTGACTTAAATGTTCAAACTGAAGCTGTTTCTGATGATAATTCTTATACAGATAGCGAAAGTGGTGCCCTAGACTTAAATGATGAAATGGGATTGGGCGAGCAAAGACAGATAGTAATTGATGATGTCCAAAGCTCACCCAATGATAATGTGGCGCTTACAAGGAAGGTTGTACCTGATACCCGCTCGGAACTTACTAAAATGGTAAAAATGTTCCTTAAAGTTATGTTGGCGGTTGCAATTAGTTCGGTTGTAATTTTTGTAGTACTTTTGTTTGTCAGAAGGTTTTATTCGCCTATGGTTACTCTCAATGATTTGAATACCGAGGATGATAAGAGAATTACACTTGATACGCCTCAAAATAAAAATGAAGCTTTAAAAACTTTTCTGGATAAAACAAAAGAAATGTAATTAAAATAAGTTGTGCTGAGGCTTTCCGTGTGTCTTAAGAAGTATTTCTATAATTTTTGGCATTTGACATACAAAAGAATACTTTGAAATTTCTACTGAACATTTTTTGCAGTCGCAATTAATTGAATAACACTCGCACGCTTGAGGAGTCCAATTTTGTGTAAGTGAGTCAGATACCTCGCCATTTGTTTGAGGGATATAAATTTCCGAATTATTCATATCAACACCTCTGAAACTTACCTATATTTTCATTTTAAACCTCTTTTTTGCGTTTTTTATCCTGTGTTTAGACTATGATTGTAAATATTTTTTTAGTTTTTGTACCAATATTTATTTTTTGATACAATTTATTTGAGGAAGTTATATTCGTTGGTTTTATGAAAGATAGAATAACATTAACACTTATAATATCTTGCCTTTTAGCTTTTTTGGTTATTTTCCAAAATTATTTTAAAACATCTTATGCTGTTGTTTTTTTGATATGTTTTATGGCACTTTATATGCTGTATATGTATCTTTCAATTAAGCATCAAAGGCGCAAGCTGAAAAAGCATCCAAGAGTGTGTGTGTCGAATTACAGACCTTTTATCACTATTATGATTCCATGTCATAATGAGCATGAAGTAATTTGTGATACTGTCAAAAATATTTTAAATGTTAATTATGATGATTATGAGTTGATTTTAATTGATGATCGTTCCACCGATGATACAGGGCAGATTATTAAAAATCTGGAAAAAAATAATCCTAAAATTAAGGCTTTAATACGCGATAAAAATGCTTTTCCGGGCAAATCCGCGGTTTTGAACGATGCTTTTCAAAATTCAAAAGGTGATGCCATTTTGGTTTTTGATGCTGATGCAAGGATTGAACCTGAGTTTATCAATCTTTTATTGCCTAAACTTGAACCTGAAACAGTAGGTGCCGTTCAGGCGAGAAAAACAATTATTAATGCCAAACAAAACTTTCTTACCACTTGTCAATATAACGAGTATGTGTTTGATTCTTATCTTCAAATTGGCAGAGATGCGGTAAAAGGTGCGGTAGAGCTTAGGGGTAATGGTGAAATTATTAAAAGAAAGGCATTGCAAGACATTAATGGCTGGAATAATGACACGATTACTGATGATTTGGATATGTCAACGAGATTGCACATTAAGGGTTGGGATATTCGTTTTTGTCAGGATGCTATTGTATATGAAGAAGGTGTTATTTGTTTCAGTGCCCTAATCCGACAAAGACGGCGTTGGGTTGAGGGCAGTATAAGAAGATATTTGGAATTTGCAAAAGATGTATTTTTTTCAAAAGATATGTCGCTTAGGGTTGGTTTTGATTTAATTGCATATATTTCAGAGTTTTTGTTACCGTTTTGGTTAATTGCAGAATTATTTATACAGGCATTCAAGTTTGTGCGTGGTTACGAGGATAGTATTTTGACATCAATATTTTTGCTCTTTTGTACCTCGGTATTTTTTGCATGCGGTCTTATTTATTCATTAATTAAGTATTCTCATTACGGTTTTTTCAGAGCAGTATGGCAAGCAATAATAACTGCAGTTTACATTGTGCTTATTTGGTTCCCTATAGCAATGTTTATCATCTTTAAAATTATATTTACAAAAAAAACTATGGATTGGGGCAAAACTCAACATGGGGTTGTTAGTGAGTGCTGCGGGGGTGTTAAATAAATGGAATCTTTTGCGCCTGATTATCATTTTATTGCAATTGGCGGCATTGGACAAAGTGCTCTGGCGAAGATACTTTTAAAAGAAGGGAAAAAAATTAGCGGTTCTGATATTACCAAGAGTAAATATGTGCTTAAACTTGAAGAATATGGTGCAAGAGTGTATATAGGGCACTGCGCCGATAATATTTCAGGCTCTCCTGTTGTTGTTATTTCAAGTGCTATAAAAGAGGATAATCCTGAACTTATTGAGGCTAAAGAACGCGGTCTGAAAATCATACACCGTTCGGATTTGCTGAAAATAATATCTTGCGGATATGATTCTTTCATGGGTTTTTCAGGTACGCATGGTAAAACGACAACATCGGGTTTGTGCGCTTATCTGCTTTCTAAGGCAGGCTTTAAACCTGCTTATGCAATAGGCGGAATAATCCCTGAATTAAATACTAATGGCGATTGCGAGGACAAAAATACGCCATATTTTGTAGCCGAATTGGATGAAAGTGACGGCACGATTGTAAAATATTCACCAAAATACTTATTGATTAATAATCTTGAGGCTGACCATCTTGATTTTTATAAAAATGGTTTGAGTGATGTGTTGAATACATTTTCTACTCTGCTAAATTCACTTAAGCAAGATTCAAAAGTTTTAATCAACCTCGATGATTCGGGAAATTTAAAATTAATTCATAATAACAATGGATTTAAAAACTTTGTCGGGTATGCGGTTGATAATGCGCAAGCAAAGTATAAAGCAAAAAATGTTAAGCTTGATATTTCTGGCAGTTCTTTTTATCTTTATCAAGACAATATTTTAATAGGAAGAATTGAGCTTTCTATTCCGGGGTTGCATAATGTCTTAAATGCTCTTGGGGTAGCTGCTGTTTTAATGGAAGCGGGTATCCCTTTTGAATATTTCTCAAAGTTTTTCAAAACATTTTCCGGCATGGGAAGGCGCTTTCAAAAATCTGCTGAATTTAACAATATAAAAGTGATTGACGATTATGCTCATCATCCTCGCGAAATTAAAGCTACGTTGGATGCACTAAAAAATTATAACGATGGCAGAATTGTTGCCATTTTTCAGCCTCATAGGCATTCACGATTTCAAGGTTTATACAATGATTTTCTCGACGTTTTGAAAAACGCAGATTATGTTGTTGTGCTCGATGTATACTCTGCCGGCGAAGTTTATTCGGGTGGTAAAACACCAAAGGACTTTGCCGCTGATTTAGATACTCCCTGCGATTATTTTTCGGGTACAGTTGAGCAAGCTGCGGAAAAAATTATTGAAAAACTGAAAAAAAATGATATTGTTTTTACTTTTGGCGCAGGAGATGTAACAAAAATGAGCGGTGTTTTGAATGAATTGTACATGCTCAAAAAATAATATTGAATTTTATAATAATTTTCAGTTGCAAAATTTTAATACATTAAAAATGTCATCTGTCGCTGATATTGCATATTTTGTAAAAAATGAAAGTGAATTGATTTCGGTTATTGACTTGTACGACGACGTTCATATTTTAGGTTGGGGCTCAAATACCCTATTTTCAAGCCTTGGTGTTCGTAAGCCGGTAATCATAACAAAAAAAATGTCTGAAATTTCTTTCAGGCGGGATGTCGTTGAAGTTGAAGCAGGCGCAAGTGTTCAAAAATTATCTGCTCAGGCTTACGATAACAGCCTGCATGGATTTGAATTTTTAATAGGCATTCCTGCCACCTTGGGCGGTGCTGTTGCCATGAATGCAGGCGCACATGGTCAAAGTATAAGCGATTTTATCCTAAGCGCGCGCGTTTATGATGTGCTAGAAAAAAAGGTATGTATTCTTAATAAAGATGAGCTTGATTTTTCATACAGAACTTCTATCATTAAGAAGTCAAAAGGCAGATATGTTGTCCTTGGTGCTAAATTTCAACTCGAAAAAAAAGATAAAAACTTAATTAAATCAAAGATGGATGAAAATATTGAGTTTAGAAAACGTGTTCAGCCCAGCCTTGTTTTGCCCAATCTGGGCAGTGTTTTTAAAAATCCTGTTTTACCCAATGGAGAAAAGTTAAGTGCAGGTATGTTGGTCGATAAGTGCAATTTAAAGGGTTATCATATTGGAAATGCAGGTGTGTGGGAAAAACATGGTAATTTTGTTATAAATTATCACAATTGTTCATCATGCGACTATACAAATGTGTTATATAAAATGTATGATAGTGTTAAGAAAAAATTTAATATAGAATTGGAATGTGAAATTGTCCGAGCAGGACAGTTTAGTGAGTCAGAGGAAGAAATATGGAAGATTTTACAAAAAAATTAAATAAAGAATCTAAAATTGCTGTTTTATGTGGCGGTATGTCTGCAGAACGTGATGTTTCATTAAGAAGCGGTAAAAATGTCCACAATGCGCTTTTGCAATTGGGATATAATAATTCCGAGCTTATTGATGTTGATAAAAATATTGCTGCTATATTGACAAAGGGATGCTTTGAGTACGCTTTTAATGTCCTTCATGGCAGATATGGTGAAGATGGCTGTATTCAGGGACTTTTAGAAATTTTGGGTATTAAATATACGGGTTGCAAAGTTAAGTCAAGTGCAATTTGTATGGATAAAGAAACCACTAAAAACATCTTGGCTTCTTGTGCTATTCCTTTGATATCTTCTGTTTGCGTTTCTGATATTGCCAATCTTAAGCAAAATATTGCAGGTCTTGATTTTCCTCTTATGGTTAAGCCTGTAAAAGAAGGTTCAAGTATTGGTATGAGCAAGGTAGACAATTTTGCACAACTTCAAGATGCTTTCTTACTTGCACAAAAATCGGATAGGAAAATTTTAATTGAAGAATATTATCAGGGTAAAAGTGCAACTGTCGGAGTTCTTCAGCGCATGGTCAACGGCAAAATCGAAACATTTGCTACTCCAATTTTAGGCTTTGAAACAAAAACTCAATGGTATGATTATGATGCAAAGTATACAAAAGGACTTACTAAATTTATTCTTCCGGCAGACTTTGATGAAAAATTGACCTCTGATATTCAGGATATTGCGATTAAATCTTTCGAAGCTTGTGAATGTAGCGGACTTGCCAGAGTTGATTTTCTTGTTTATAATAACACCCCTTATGTGCTCGAAATTAATACTAACCCCGGAATGACCGATTTAAGTGATTTACCCGCTCAAGCAAATTATATGGGAATAGATTATAATAATCTTGTAGAACTTATTTTAAAAACTGCGGAGTTTTGATGGGACAAGAGTATTATAGACGCAGATTAAAGGCAAATAAAATGAGAAGGCTAATTGCATCTAGGCGCAGTGCAATTAGAAACTTTCGTGTTTTATTGCGAATTTTTCTAATAGTTGCGATTATAGTCTTTGCCTTTAAGGTTTTAAAACTTTCGGGTTGGTATTTAAACCCTGATTTAGTGGCTGTTGCAGATGAAAGCGTTATCAAAATTGAAGGTAATGCAATTACACCAAAGTATAAAATCATAGATTTGGTAAGACAGGTGCAGCTACCCTATGTTCAAATTTTCAGATTGGATACCGAAGAAATAGAGAAAAATATTTTAAAATTACAACCTATAAAAAAAGTTTATATAAGACGACTATGGCATCCTGCCAGAATAAATATAATTATTGAAGAACGTACTCCTGCATTTTTAATCACTCCTGCGCTTGATGCAGTGCCTATTTCAGCAATTACGACAGACGGTGTGTTTATCGACAGAGAATATATGCCTATTAGTCCTAAATTTCATACTTATAAAATTATTACTTACGGTGTCAGGGGTGATGATTACGAAAAGTGGAATAAAGAGCGCGTAGATGAAATATTGTGTCTTACAAAAGCAATTGAGACTTATGGCGGGCAAAAAATTGAGTATATTGATTTAAGAAATCCTTCGGATGTTTATATTAAGCTGGAAAAAGTATTAATAAGATTTGGCGAAATTAATGACACTGCTCTAAAAAGGGCAAAGTGGATTGCTACAATTTTGCCGGAGGCAGCTAAATTTAAGCAAAAAATAAAATATATCGATTTGAGATGGGATGATGCTCATTATATAAAACTTGATGAGGCAACTCCTGTTAAGCCTGAGAATAACGACATTGATGAGCAAAGTGAAATAAATTAAAAATAACTTTTGAATAATTCTAAGGCATTTTTATCTTTTATTTTTTCAATTCCGCTGTTTTTATCAAGTTCTAATTCTAGCGCCTTTGATGCCCTTGCGCATTCACAAAGTAAAAGCGGGTCATTTGTATTGTTATAAAGACTTAAAATTTTATCATTGGCTGATTTATCATTTATAATTATAAGTGTATTGAGCGCTCTTAGTGCACGTTTTTGATTTTTATCCAATTCTTGCGCTATAAATTCGCTATTAGTGTGATAATTTTTTAATAAGCTATTAATCTTATAAATTGCGTTCAAACTATTTTTGTCCAAGTCATACGTGTAAATTGTATCTGAATTAATAAGATTAAAAACATTTTTTGCATCAGCTAAAATCCTTGCGGTGTATGAATTTTTAGAAATTAAAAATTTTTCCATAACTTCATCAAGGTTAAATTCATACACGGTTTCAAGAGTTATATCCTCGGGGTATGAAGATATTAATTCGTCATATAATTTTAAAATTTCGCTTTCTGTTAAGATATTTTTTAAGCTTTCAAAATCATAGTTGTACAATATTCCTTCTGTAATATTTGAACTAAATGCGGTATTGTCAAATTCGCTAATTATTAATCTTAAATCATCAATATTGCCAAAATTTATCAAAAATTTAGTTGCATTATATTTTTTAAAAACATCATTTTCTTGCAATAAATTAAGCGCATTTTTTCTGCTTGCTTCATCCTTAAATGCTCTAAGTGCATAAGCACATGCGCTTGAAAGGTCATTATTTTCACAAAATGCATATTTGCGTAATAATTCAAGCGCAAGCGAGTCGTTAACGTTTGCAAAATATTTTGCTGCGTATATTTTCTGGTTTTCTGTTCCGTTTTCAAAAATCTCTAAAATTTCATCAGTTAAGTCGTCGTTTGCAAATTTCAGCCATGCTTGATTAATATATTGCCCTATAATATTGTCGTAAAATTTTGCAAATTCAAAAGTTGAATTTATATTATTTTTATTTGTAGCGTGTAAAAGGTTTTTTATGATTTTATCAGTTATAAAGTCATAAAATTGATTTGAATTTTTGCAAAGTGTTTCAAAGCTTTTAATATCAATGTTGTTAATTATTTCACAAGCTGCTTTTTTTGAAAGCTCATTATCTTTTGAAATTATATTTTTGGCATTTTGTGTGTCTAAATTCATATTTACAATTATACATCGAATTGACTTTCTTGTATAATTAATTTAAGTTAGATTTATAAGGCTAAATTATGTCAGAATTAAAATATAAAAAAATATTGCTTAAAATTAGTGGTGAAGCGTTGTTGGGTTCTCAGGAGTTTGGGATTGACCCTAGGCCTGTCGAGATGATTTGTAACGAGATAAAAAAAGTCCATAGGCTTGGTGTTCAAATTGCAATTGTTGTGGGTGGCGGCAATATTTTTCGCGGAATGAAAAATTCACAAAAACTTGGTATGGACCAGGCATCAGGCGATTATGTCGGCATGCTTGCAACAGTTATGAATGCAATTGCTTTACAAAGTGAATTAAGAAAAATAGGCATTCCTTGCAGAGTGCAGTCTGCGCTTGATATTCATAAAATTGCAGAACCTTATATACGCTTTAAAGCAATAAGACATCTTGAAAAAAATAGGGTTGTTATTTTCGCTGCAGGAACAGGTAATCCTTTCTTTACAACTGATACTGCTGCTGCTCTTAGGGCTGCGGAAATTGGCGCTCAGGCCATGCTGATGGCTAAAAACGGTGTCGATGGAGTCTATGATGATGACCCCCGTGAAAATCCGAACGCAAAAAAATATGATAAGATTAGTTATGATGATATTATTCTTAATAATTTAAAAGTTATGGATTTGACATCTTGTTCGCTGTGCAAGCAAAATAATATTCCGATTTTTGTATTTGATTTTGCACAAGAGGACAGTATTATTAAAATTTTAAATAATGAATATATTGGAACATACGTAGGAGAATAAAAATGTCAGTTGACGAAATTAAAAATTGCGGTAAAGACAAAATGGAAAAATGTGTTGCACAGTTAAAAAAAGAGCTTGCAACAGTTAGAACAGGAAGGGCAAATCCATTGATACTTGATAAAGTTATGGTTGACTATTATGGTGCACCTACTCCGCTTCGTCAGATGGCACAAGTTAGCGTTTCAGAAGGAACAACTTTGGTTATCACTCCTTTTGATAAAACGATAATTAAGGAAATTGAAAAGGCGATTGTAAAAGCTGAGTTGGGAATTGCGCCAAATTCGGATGGAATTGTTGTAAGACTTGCTTTTCCTCCTTTAACTGAGGACAGAAGAAAGCAACTTTCAAAGGATGTAAAAGCAATGGGCGAAAATGCTAAGGTTGCTATAAGAAATGTCAGACGTGATATGACTGATGATGTTAAAAAGCTAGAAAAAACTGAAAATATGCCCGAAGATGCAGTTAAAGATGCTCAGGCTGATGTACAAAAATTGACCGATAAGTATATTTCAATTATTGAAGATGTGGTTGCGGAAAAAGAAAAAGAGGTTTTAACGGTATAGTGGAAGAAACACAACAGCAAAATAAGTTTCGGAGAGTGATTACAGGTGTAGTCATTTCTCTGGTTGCGCTTTCTTGCCTTTTTATGGGTGGTATTCCCATACTGGCTTTTTTGTTGGTTGTTATATTTTTGGGTTCAATTGAGTATGTTAAAATTCTTAGAACTAAAGGTTTTCATCCAAGTCTTTCTTTGATTTTGCTTGCTGATTTTGCTTTTACTCTTTTAATTTTTTTCAGAAGGTTTGACCTTTTACCTTCCATAATTTCTCTTGCTGTGATGGCATCTTTTCTTATGGTTTTGTTCATGGGACGTCAACCCTATATTGTAAATGTTGCTACTACTACTCTGGGTTTTTTGTATTGCGGTTGGTTGCCTTGCCATTTATTGCTAATACGTCAAATCGGTCTTGATAGAATCAATGCTTTTCAAATTGGAATCAACGAAGGGCTTTGGCTTGTTATATTTGTGTTTTTAGTTGTGGTTGCAACCGACATTGGCGGATATTATTTCGGCTCAAGGTTTGGCAAGTGTAAACTATCTCCGGTTATCAGCCCCAAAAAAACAGTTGAGGGTGCTCTGGGTGCTACTTTATGTGCTGTAATTGTTGCATTATCGGGCATTTTTTATACAAAACTTTCTGTTTTTCAGGCATTATTTGCCGGTTTGTTGATAACTGTTTCTTCCCAGTTGGGAGATTTATCGGAATCTTTAGTTAAACGTGATGCGGGTGTTAAAGATTCAAGTAATATTTTGCCCGGCCATGGTGGTATTTTGGATAGAACTGACGGCTATCTTTTTGCCTTGCCCGTTGCTTATTATTACTTTGTTAATTTCGCTTACGGTCATAATATAATTTTGGAATTTTTTAAATATATTCAAGGTGCTATAGATGTCTACTTCTGATAGAGAGCGTGCATATTGTGAGTATCTTGATAAACTGGGATTTGGTAACAGTGATGACTTTACTCTTTTTGAAAAAGCCATGAGGCACACTTCTTATGTTCATGAGGCGGATATCCCTCTTGAATGTTCTTATGAAAGGTTAGAATTTTTAGGCGATGCTGTATTAAAGCTTATTGTAAGTAAATATCTTTATTTAAAATATCCTAATTATAAAGAGGGTATTTTATCTAAACTGAGAGGCGAAATTGTTTCTGATAAAATGTTGGCAAAATTTGCAGCTAAAATAGGTTTAAATGATTTTATTTTGCTTTCCAATAATGAACGTAAGTCAGGTGGCGAGCATAAACAGTCCATACTTGCATGTTCTTTTGAGGCCTTTCTTGGCGCTATTTACCTTACTTGCAATTATAAAAGAGTTGAAGATTTTATGATTTTAAATTTTTCTGACGATATTCTTGATATTGAAAAAAATATTGAAAATATAAATCCCAAACAGCAACTGCAAGAGTATACTCAGGATTTGGACCATTCCTTGCCCGAGTATGTGTTGGTTTCAAAAACAGGTTCCGAACATGATTCAATTTTTGAAGTAGCTGTTTATTTTAAAGGATGTATGCTTGCCAGAGGTTTTGGCAGTTCAAAAAAGTCTGCCCAGCAGGAAGCTGCCAAGAATGCACTTGAATATTTAAAAAAGGAGGGGCTGTGGAAACAATAGTTTCACCTTCTATATTATCAGCTGATTTTGCAAATCTTGAGTCTGAATTAAAAAGAGTTCAGGCAGCAGGTGCAAAATGGGCTCATATTGATGTTATGGATGGTCATTTTGTGCCAAATATTACTATTGGCGCACCTGTTGTGAAGTGTTTGCGTCGTGTTACCGATTTGGTCTTGGATGTACACTTAATGATTAGTGAGCCTGATAAGTATGTTAATGATTTTTTAGGGGCGAGCGCCGACATTGTTACTTTTCATTACGAATCTCAACCTGACTTGTGTGGTGATATTATTGATAAAATTAAAAAAGCTGGTAAGCTTGCGGGACTTTCAATTAAGCCTGCTACCCCTGTTGAGGTTATTGAAAAACTTATACCTCGTTTAGATTTAGTGTTAATAATGACTGTTGAGCCGGGTTTTGGCGGTCAAAAATTTTTGCATAATTGTGTATCAAAAATTGCTGATGTTAAAGAATATGCAAGACTTTATAATAAGAATAACTTATATATACAGGTTGATGGCGGCATTAATGATGTTAATGCAAAAATTTGTACAAGAATGGGTGCAAATTCTTTAGTTGCAGGCAGCTATATTTTTAACAGCAAGGATGTTAATTCTGCGGTAAAATCTCTGTTCGAATAGAATATTTGCAGCCACAGTATGTTTGTTTATACATATTGTTATCTCTGGCAATTTGTTGAGTTATTTTAAATCCGTCGTGTTTTTTAAAGTCGTATTTTAAAAATTCTATATTATTTAATCTTGATGCATCCTCTCCCGCTTTAAAAATCTTACTTGTTATTTTATGCGGGCTAACACTTAGTGTTGTTGTGAAATATTTTATTTCCAGCTCTTTTGCTTTTTTGGCTGTTTTATTAAGCCTTAAAAAATAGCATTTTTCACATCTTATGCCTTTTTCAGGTTCATTTTCAAGTCCTTGGGAAATATTTTCAAAATCTTGTGGGGTGCCTGTTTCTATTATTAGCTCAAATTTATTGCTTTTAGAATAGTGAATAAGCTCATCTAATCTTATTTGATATTCTTTTTGCGGAAATATATTAGGATTGTAAAAATATACAATCGGATCATATCCTTCTTTGCGTAAGTATTTTATCGGATATGCGCAGCAGACCGCGCAACATGCGTGTAAAAGCACTTTTTTCATTGTTTTTGTGCCTTTTTATGCCGTTTTTTTGCCTGATTGTATAGTGTTTTAATCTTGTAGTAAGGCATTGCGCTCATATATGGTATGTCATCGATGACAATTGTGGGTGTACCGTAAATGCCTTTCTGATGAGCAGTATCAATTTGTTTTAACAGTTCTGATTCAACCTCTTTTGATGCAACATCATTCACAAGTTGCGCTATGTCAATGTTTAATTTTTCGCTAAGATACAGTATATCAGCTTCGTTTGAAGGATGTTCGTCAAAAATTAAATTTGACATATCCCAATATTTACCTTGTTTTTTTGCTGCAAGTGCATATTTTGCAAGGGTACAGGCGCCGGGATGTACGGTGTGGGGTATGTATTGATTACATGAGGTATCCAGTGGAAAATTCATGTGTATTATTTGTATTTCCTTTTGCTCGTGTGCAAATTTAGATGCCATTATATTTGTTACGCGACAAAACGGACACATAAAATCACTGTATACATATATCTTTTCTCCATTTGGATTGCCTAATATATTTCCGCTTACAGCATACTTATTTTTTTCCATTGTCATAAATTCTTCAAATGACTTTTGTATTTTTTGTTGTGGCGAAAATACCATTGATATGCTTGTATATGTAACAAATGAAACAAAAGCTATGAGTACTGCAATAAACAACAGGGTGTACTTTTTTACACCATCGATAAAGTCTAGAACCGTGTTTTTAATATCTTTTATAAAAAAGCTTTTGTTACTTTTTGCAATAATAGCAATAAATAAATCGATAAAATATGTTATGAAGCATAAAACACATATTTTGTTAATTTTAAATATTGATATTGTCGCAAGACATATTGAAATTGCAAAAGATATCAGCCCCAGAGTTGCTATGTAACTTTTTGGGTTTTTAAAAACATCAAATATGGTATTTTTAAATTTATTTTGGATTAAGTGTACAAAATTCAAGAACAATGTTAATAAGTAAAATGCCATACCCCATAGTGCAAGTGGTATGCCTAAAAACATTGAATAATTAGTTTTTGCCACTCCATCACAGTCAATTAAGTTATTTACCGAGCAAAAACTTGCACTGAATTGCTCGTTAAAGTTAACCTTGAAAAAGATTATTGCCAATTCAATTGTCAGTAACAGCCCAATGGTTGCAAATATTGATATAAAAATAGTTTTTTTCTTTTCCATAACTCCCTCAGAATTATTGTATCTCAAATTTTTAAAAAATGCATTAAACGATGTTACAGTATACTTTGTTACAATTCTTAATATTAAATTATACTTTTTCTAAAGTTTTAAATTATTCTTGCCGATTGTATGAATGACAAGGTTACAACATGGGAATTATAAAACCAGAAAGGATGAACAATTACTTATGTAAAGAAATGTTACAATATATACTTTGTATGAAATTAGTATATACTGAATGTTTTTATATAAGTAAGATATGTAAAGGTGGTATAATATGGGACTAGCAGCAAGTCAAGGCAGATTGTTACTTCTAACAGCAAGAAAAAGTGATTTAGAGTATCGCGCTCAAGAAATTTCTCAAAGAAGATTAACGCTTGCTACGGAACTCGAAAGTGTTTCCTCTCAATATGCGCGTAAAACTTCAAACAGACAGATGAAATTAACCAGATTTGTTAAACAGGGTGAAGCTAACCAAACTCAAACTGTTAATTTAACTTACAGAAACTTGATTGAGCTTGGAAAAAATGAAGACGGTTCAAATTTCTCTGACTACCGTGTAAAAAATGCAAGAGGACAGATAGTTGTTCCTAGCACAAGCGAGTTGCCTAAATCTTTAGAAGATGCCGGTTATGGTGATTCTTCCGGTGTTTCTCTTAAAAAAGATGGCAACAAAGTTATTATTTCAGGTACTCACAATGGCAGCAGCGTATATGAAGTTTATGTAGTAGATTCAAGATTGTCTGATGCCTCTGAAACAGAAAACTATTTCCAAGAAGGATTAAGAAACGGCAGATTTATTATAGAACAATATTCCGCTATTGACGGCAATGGCAATGAAATTGGTGACGAGGGCACTGAAAATGGTGTAGGTGCTGAATGGCAGTCTGTAAGCTGGTCAGGAATGACTGAAATTCAAGATAACTATTACACTGAAGATGATGCTACAGCTCAAGCCCAATATCAATCCGCAACAGCAAGAGTTCAAGCACAAGATAAAAAACTTGAAACAGACCAAAAACAAATTGAAACTCAACATAAAGCAGTTGAAACAGAATTTGAATCTGTTCAAAAAGTTATTCAAAGCAACATTGAAAGTTCATTCAAAATGTTTAGTTAGACACACATCATCCCTATTAATACCATGTAACTAAAATGCCGACCATAAGGTCGGCATTTCTCATATTGTTCTTGTTTTTATGTTAAACTTGTTTAAATCTCTTTTTAATTTATCTATAGGCAATGTATCATAATGAAAAATAGAGGCTGCAAGTGCTGCATCTACATTTGTTTTTTCAAATACCTCTTTGAAATGTCTGCTGTCTGCCCCTGCACCACCTGAAGCTATTACGGGAATTTTTACCAGATTTGATACTAAATTATTCATTTCAATATCAAATCCTTTTTGTGTGCCGTCAAAATCCATTGATGTTAAAAGTATTTCCCCCGCACCACGCAGTTCCACTTCTTTTGCCCAAGATGAAAGTTTTATACCGGTATTTTTTTTGCCGGCATTTATATGCACATAATATTCGCCGTTTATTTTTTTAGCATCAATAGCAATTACAATGCACTGCGAACCGAAATAGTTTACGCACGTATTTATTAAATCGGGAGTATTAACAGCGGAAGAATTTATTGAAATTTTATCGGCACCTGCATTTAAAATAGCCCTTATGTCCTCGGTTGAATTTATTCCGCCACCGACAGTGAAAGGTATAAATACATTTTTTGCAACTTTTTCTACTAGTTCAACTATTGTTTTTCGTTTTTCGTTGGTTGCGGTTATATCAAGGAATACTAATTCATCAGCGCCTTGTTTTGAATATTTTTTTGCTAATTCAACAGGGTCGCCTGCCAATTTCAAATTCTCGAAATTTATGCCTTTAACAGTGTGCCCATCCTTAATATCAAGACAAGGAATTATTCTTTTAGTTAACATTAGTAGTCCAAATTCATTTTCGAAAATTCAACTATTTGGTTTTTGCCGCGACTTTTTGCAGCATAAAGCGCATGTTCGGCATATCTTATTACCGTATTTGAATTTTCATCTACGTTTTCAAGGAAAGGAAAGGATGAAATGCCTCCCGATATTGTTATCGGATGCCTTTCTTCTTCGTTTGCAGGTATGAATTCCATTTTTTCTATGTCGCGTCTGAATCTTTCAGCAAAGATGAAAGCATTATCTTCAGATGTGTTAGGAAGTACAAGAATAAATTCCTCATCACCGTATCTTGTTAAGATATCTTCTTTTCTGACAAGCGCTTCAAGCATTTGAGCGACTTTTTTCAGCAGAACATCGCCCCAATCATAACCATACATATCATTTACCGTTTTGAAAAAGTCTATATCTATAAGCAAACATGATAATGGCGTACCATACCTTTTTGCTCTGGACATTTCTGCTTCAAGTCTGTGGTGTAAATATTTTCTATTGTATAAACCTGTCAATTCGTCTGTTATAGAGAGTTTTTTCAGGCTCGTTCTGTATTTTGATGTTTTTGCAAGTGCTTCGATTCTTGTTACAAGTTCTTTGGTGTTAATCGGTTTTACTATAAAATCATGCGAATCCGATCTTACGGTTAAATCGTTGGGGTATTGCTCAACAATTATTAAAACAGATGTTTCAAATTTTGTCACTGCACATACATCCTTTATTTTTTCGATGGGTGCATCTATTACAATGACTCCGGGATTTACTTCTTTGTAGTTTTTTATTTCATCAAATTTTAATTCGCGCACTGTAAATTCGTCATTAATGTCGATTAAATTCTTTGCATATTCGCTTGTTCCGTTTTGACTGTAAAAAATAATGTTCATGCCGTTAATATCCTCTATTTGGTACTTTCATAATTATGTCTTTGATTTTATATCTTTGAATTTCAATTTTTCCGACAGGAGTGTAAATTATTGCATTCATCCTATCCAGACTTTCTATTCTGCCATTTAGTGTATGGATTTGTTTTGAGAAAATATTTTTCTTGTACATTACCGTATCTCCAAAATATTCGCTGTTTACTTCTCTGTGATACGTTAAATCGATACCTTTGTCGCGCATAATAATTAATCCGCCGCCAGCCGTTTTTATTTTACCATTATATTCCGTGTATGGTGTAGCTATAGTATCGCAAAAAGCTAAATTTTGTGATAACAGTATTATTGTGATTATGGCATAAATTTTAATATTATTTATATTCATTGATGTTAGTATATCATATTTTTTGTTCTTATTCTCTTTTTTCATATAAATATACTATGTATTTTTGTTGAATATTTAATAAACTGATATTATATAGATGGAGAGTAATTTTTGCCTGCACCGTTAAGACAACAACAAGATTTTTATTATGAATATGGTACCGTAAAGAGGTATCAATTTGGTGGCAAATTAAAAAAACGTGCAAAAAAAAGAAAAAACCCTTTTATTGCTTTTTTGCATTTTTTAATTTTAAGTATTTTTCTTTCTTTTTTTGGTTATGTTGTTGCGCCGAGTGTTTATAGTAATTATTTTGAACCTCTAATTTTAAATCACATTTTAAACAGAAATATTAAATTGGATGCAAGTAAATATATATCAGTGTATTTGAATTATATACATAATTCGGAATTATTTGGTCAAAATTTAATTGTTCCTCTAAATACTCATGTAAAAACAATTGTACCAATAATCACTTCAGGCGAGTTTTCGGTAATTACATCCCAATTGCGCGAACTTTTTGAAAAATACCAGCAACTTCACCCTTCGGTTTATGTTTGGGAGTATTCAAGTGCAAAAGAAGTGGATATTAATGCTGATGAAAAATTCCCCGCTGCAAGTATAATTAAATTGCCTGTATTGATTGAATTATTCAGAAAAATTGACAGGTCAGAAGCTGACGACTCAAATTCAACAATTTTGTCAAAGAAATTGCTTTATAATTACCGAAATTTGACTGCAGGTTCCGGTAAACTGCAATTTAGCCCTCTAAATAGATATTATACGGTTGATTACCTTGCAAAAATTATGATTACACAATCCGACAATTCGGCTACAAATATGTTGATTGAAGAATCAGGAGGCAAAAGTGCCATAAATTCATCAATGCGTTCATTGGGATTGGATAAAATCGAATTAAACAACAGACTTCCTGATTTGGAGGGAAAAAATAAAATAAGTGCAAGGCAAATTGCAACTTTGTTATACAACCTCGATAATCCAAACTTTTTGAGCGATAAAAGCAAAATTACAATAAAAGAGTACATGGCCAATGTTGAAAACAGGAGTCTTTTGCAAGCAGGGCTGCCATCTGAGGCAATTTTAATTCATAAGACGGGCGATATTGGTAAGATGCTGGGGGATGCGGGAATAGTTTATGCACAAAATGGCAGAAAGTACATTGTTGTTGTACTTGTTAAACGTCCTCATAATGATTACGGTGCACGTGATTTAATCCAAAAAGCATCCAAAATAATATATGACAATATCAATTCAGGAGTTGATATTTATTAAAAAAGCGGCTAATTGCCGCTTTTTATCATTAATGAATTTTTGGTAAATTTCTAAGTTTGATATGAAGTTCCCTGAGCTGTTCTTCTGAAACTTCTGACGGTGCCTGTGTCATTACACATTTTGCTTGCGCATTTTTAGGGAATGCTATCACATCTCTTATTGAATTTGCTCTGACAAGCAGTGCCACTAATCTGTCCAAACCGAGTGCTATACCTCCATGTGGCGGTGTACCGTATTTGAAGGCATTAATCATAAATTCAAATTTATTTTGTATTTCTTCTTCACTTAATCCAAGAGCCTTAAATGCTTTTTCTTGAATTTCTGGGTCATGAATTCTAATAGAGCCTCCGCCAAGCTCGTTGCCGTTGTATACAACATCGTAAGCTATCGATTTGACATTTGCTTTGTCTGTTTCAAGTTTATCCAAATCTTCATAAGCAGGCATAGTAAACGGATGGTGTACACTTACATAGCGGTCTTCTTCTTGCGAATATTCAAACAAAGGAAAATCAATAACCCAGAGTAAATCATGTTGTGATTTATCAATTAATCCCAATCTATCACCAAAGTATAGCCTAAATCTTCCAAGTACATCAAATACAACTTTATGTGCATCTGCAACAAAGAAGACAATATCGCCTTTTTGAGCATCTGCTCTTTTTTGAATTTCGTCAATTTGTTCTTGTGTTAAAAATTTAAATACAGGTGATTTAACAGTGCCGTCTTCCATGTAAGTAACCCAGGCTAATCCTTTTGCGCCAAATGATATTGCAAGATTTCTTACATCATCCATTTCTTTTCTTGAGTAGCTAGCTATACCCGGAATTTTGATTGCTCTTACCGTGCCGCCTTTTTCTACAACTGATTTAAAGGCTTCAAAAGTAGAAGCCGACATAATATCGGATACATCAAAAAGTTCAAGTCCAAAACGGGTGTCCGGCTTATCTGAACCATACTTTTCCATTGCATCTTTCCAAGTTAATCTTTTAAAAGGTGCCTTTACTTCAACTCCTGCAGCCTTAAAAGCATCAACAATCAAACCTTCCGCCATTTTGATTACATCATCTTGTTTTACAAAACTCATCTCTATGTCAACCTGAGTGAATTCAGGTTGTCTGTCTGCACGTAAGTCCTCATCTCTAAAGCAACGTGCAATTTGATAATATTTTTCAATGCCGCCGACCATTAGGAGTTGTTTGAAAATTTGTGGAGATTGGGGTAAAGCATAGAATTTTCCATCATGTACTCTGCTTGGTACAAGATAATCTCTTGCGCCTTCAGGGGTTGCTTTTGTTAAGTTTGGTGTTTCAACTTCCAAAAAATCCTCTTTATTGAGATAATTTCTTATTGCTGCAACGATTTTATGCCTTAATGTGAGGTTTGAAAGCATTTTTTCGCGTCTTATGTCTAAGTAGCGATATTTAAGTCTTACTTCTTCCGATACATCTTCATCATCCAGTACAAAGGGCAGGGCAATTGATTTTGAAAGTATTTCAATGTTATCCGGATACATTTCGAGCATGCCCGTTTTTAATTTATCATTGATTGTATCATCGGGACGTTTTGAAATTTTACCGCTAACTTGTATTACAAATTCACTTCTGAGCTGTTGAAATTTTTCATACACTTGCGGGTTAATTTGAGGATCTGCTACAACTTGAAAGAGTCCGCTTCTGTCACGAACTTCAACAAAAATTATACCGCCAAGGTCGCGAACTGTTGAAACCCAGCCGGCTAAAATGCAATCTTTGCCTATATACTCCTCATTGATTTGTGTACAATTTTGTTTTTTGTAAGACAATTCCATGTTTTTAATCCTCTTAAAGTGTATTATAAAGTAATTATAGAATAAAAATATTATTTGACCACGATTTTTTTTAGGTTACACTAATATTGTTATATTTTATTGGAGTGAGTATTAATGGCATTAAAAAATTTTTTATTCACGTCTGAATCTGTTACCGAGGGTCATCCCGATAAGGTGTGTGATCAAATTTCAGATGCTATATTAGACGAATTTTTAACAAAAGATCCTAAGTCAAGAGTTGCTGCAGAAACAACTGTTACTACCGGTATGGCTCTTGTTTGCGGAGAAATAACTTCAAATTGTTATGTTGATATACCCTCAGTTGTAAGAAACACTATTAAATCTATAGGTTACAACGGTGAAGAAGGCGGCGGTTTTGATTATAAAACTTGTGCTGTGCTAACAAGCATCGATGAACAATCTACAGATATCGCAGGCGGTGTTAATAAGGCACTTGAAACAAGAAATGATAATGCTGATACTTCAAAAGACGAAACTCTTGATATTGGCGCGGGTGATCAGGGTATTATGTTTGGCTATGCTTGCAACGAAACGCCTGAGCTTATGCCCTTGCCAATTTCGCTTGCTCACAGGCTTGCTTTTCAGCTTTCAAAAGTCAGAAAAGACAGAACAGTTGATTATTTAAGACCTGACGGAAAATCACAAGTTACAGTTGAGTATGTTAACGGTAAACCTGCAAGAATTGACACTATCGTAATTTCTACCCAACATGACCCTGAAATTAATGGTATGAGTGATAATCAAAAAATTCAGGCTCAAATTCGCGAAGATATGATTAAATACGTAATTGAGCCGGTATTTGCAAATGATGCAATTAAGCCCGATGCGACTACAAAATATTTGATTAACCCGTCCGGTAGGTTTGTAATAGGCGGACCACAAGGCGATGCAGGCTTAACTGGCAGAAAAATTATTGTTGATACTTACGGCGGCTATGCTCGTCATGGCGGAGGGGCATTTTCAGGTAAAGATCCTACCAAAGTTGACCGTTCTGCGGCTTATGCGGCTCGTTGGGTTGCAAAAAATATCGTCGCCGCAGGCTTGGCAGAAAAGTGTGAAGTTGAATTAGCTTATGCAATCGGTGTAAGCCGCCCTGTTTCGATTTTGGTTGATACTTTTGATACGGGCAAAATTAGTGATGAATGTCTTTCTAAATTAGTTGAGAAGAATTTTGATTTAAGGCCTGCGGCTATAATCAAGCAATTTGATTTAAGAAATTTGCCGGCAAAAAATGGCGGAAAATTCTATCAAAGGCTTGCCGCTTATGGTCACATTGGCAGAACTGATTTTAATGTACCTTGGGAAGATATATCATTTGCAGCTAAATTAAAAGAGCAAGCTCTTGCTTGTGCAGAGTAGATTTAACTATGCGGCGGCATATTGTGCCGCCGTTTTAATTTTATGGTTGATAATTTTTCAAATATATCTGATATATTAGACAATAGTTTTTTTAATACCAAAGATGTGCAAATTGCCCTTAGGCATTCTGCAATTTTTTCTTTTTGGGGTTTAATTTCAGGTAAAAAATTTAAAAACTCATCAAAACCTTATGCTATTAAAAATTCCAAAATGTTTGTAAGCTGTGCGAATTCTGTTGTTGCGCAAGAGTTATCAATGTATAAAACAATTTTATTGAAAAAAATTCTCCCTTATTGCGAACCTCTGGATGTCAAAATAACAGATTTTGTTTTTGAATACAAAAATTGGAGTTCAAACACCACTATTTCATCAGATTCCGATTTTCCTGATTTTTACACTAATGACAGACTTGACTGTGTTAATATTAATGTCGATGATTTTAAAAATGTTTTTCTTAACATTGACAATAGCCCGTATTTAACGGAATGCCAAAAGGAAAAGTTTAAGAATAGAATTATAAGATTGCAAAAGGCAAAAAAACTTAGATTTTCTTAATTTTCTTGTATTGTTTTAAAAAAACATATAAAATAGTTTTATTGGTAAATTTTTAAGGTTTTTTATGGAAGATAAAAGAAAAAAAGTTGTATCAATCGGTTCAAAGACAAAAAAACAATCTGAGGCAAAAAATGAGCCGCCAAAGACTGAACTTGAATACTGCAGTTTTTGTGGTCGTCCCAATACCATGGTGCCCAAACTTGTTAAGGGTCCGGGGGTTAATATTTGCTCGGAATGTACATTAATTGCTGTTCAATATTTAATTTTACAAGATGGCGCATTATCTGCGGAAGCTCAGAGAATTATTGATATGCTCTGGGGCACCAAACGATGAGTCAAATCTCAAAAATTCAAATTAGGGCACAAGTTCTACAAAGTGTATTGAAGTTCAAAAATCTTGAAACTCCTTCGGATTCACAAGTTGAGGAGTGTATAAGAGTACTTAATGAAATTGAAAACAAGAGTCTTGTTGCGCAATTATTACTAAAGGAAATTAGTGCCAACGGCTCTTTTTATGACAATTTACTTACTTTGTTTTTATTTAGTGTCTGTGACAACAAAACAATCTGCGATTCTGTTTTTTTACTCTTAAATGACAGTAATGTTTCAGATGCAAAAAAGCTATTTTTAATTAATATTTTGCGTGAGCAGGGTCAAAACATTGATTATAATTTTATTGTTTCGCATATAAGCAATCCCGATGAAGCTATTGATATTGAAACAAAGAAATTCCTACAAGATGCAAAAACAAGCCCCGAAGTACAAATTGATTTCTTTGATTTCTTTTTTACTGTCGCTGATGAAGATAAAACAATGCTTATAAATTCAATTGTCGACGATTATTCCGGTGATGAACTTGCCAATATTCTTGCACCTTTTGCGTATTTTTATCCTGATAACTATATTAGCGACAAAATATTGGATGCTCTTGTAAAATCGCATTCTTATTTTGCTCTTGAACCATTAAAGTGGTGTGCTCAAAATTGCCCGGATAAGAATCTGGCACAAAAATCGCACAAATTATATGCTAAACTAATCCTTTTCGGGCTTGATGCAAAAAAACCCCTGCAAGATATATTTTCAAATGTTTTATCAGATTCCTCCCCTCTTGGTTTTTGGTATTCTTGTGCCGACGGTAACTCAAATATTTCTTGTGTTTTTGCAAGACAAAGAAAAAATGGATTTGTTCAAACTTTTTTTACGGTTTTTAATTTATATAACGGTCCAATTGCCTGTTTTGGTTTTAATGAGATTTCAAAAAAAGATTTTGATGTTATTCTGTTGCGTTTTTTCAAGTCGTCCGTTCATTCGAAAATTTCTTTAAGTGAGGGTAAATTAATATTTGATTATCTTTCATCACAAGGTTGGAGAAACAATGTAAAAATTCCTTATGAGTTCATTTGCTGGCGGCATTTGACTTATGATGTTAAAAGTATTGATTATTCTTTTGATAAATTGCTCTGCAAACATTTAAAGAAGATTAAAACGACTAAAAAAGTCTTGAATGAAGTTGTAAACTCTGATATTTTTTCAAGTTGGTTTTATGATTATTCCACTTTGCCTTTGTTAAGTAATTTGTTTGACAATATTTTAAATAAAAATATTGATAGTTTTGAAATTTTAGAAAAAAACATAGAAAATTTAATTGATGTCTTAATGAATGATGATGATTTTATAAATCGTTTCTATACTCAACTTTATTTTCAGTCTTATATTTTACACAAATCAAATATGCAAAATACTGCAAATGCACTTTACAGTGTTTCTTTTGATATTGAATTAACCAAATATTTTATCTTTGTTTTAATTAAAAAAAGCATTTATATTTACCTTGTTAATTATTTGAATTCTCTTAAAAATTCGCCAAAAAATATTTTCGGCAAAACTCATAATGTTTTTGATGAAAGTTTTTTGAGTTCTTTACTAAGTGATATCGAGGAAAAATGGACATCAAAGGAAGAATAATTGCGTTGGATATTGGTACAAAACGAATTGGAGTCGCAGTATGCGACCCGATGCGCATTGTTGTGTCTAAAGTTGGACTTGTTAAAAGAAAAGACGGTCCTAAAGGTGACCAAATGGCTCTGTCCGAAATTATACAAATATGTGATAAATATAATACAAAAACAATTTTAATCGGAGTACCTTACAATATGGATGGTACACTGGGTTTTCAGGCTAAAAATTGTATCGATTTTATCAAACCTCTTGATGGTGAATATGAAATTTTATATCATGATGAACGGCTCAGTTCTTTTGAAGCTGAAGAAACCTTAAAGAAACAAGGTAAAAAAAATATTAAAGACAAGGGAATGGTAGATATATTAAGTGCATGTATAATTTTACAGGATTATATAAACGAGAAGGGGTAATTATGAAAGAAAATGATTTTGAAATAATAAAAACTATTGGTGAAAACGGTGAAGAAATAGAATTAAAACTTATTGATATAGTTAGCGTAAACGATGTTGATTATGCGCTTTTGGTACCTGCCGATGCTGATGTTGACGGGGAGGATGAGTGCGAAATAGTTCTTATGAGGTTAAAACAAGATAATTCTGATTATATCTTTGAAACAATTGAAGACGATGACGAGTTTGAACTTGTATCGCAAGCTATAATTGAAGATGAAGAATAAGAGTTTTTATCTGCCTAGACTCATTACATTGCTAATGTCATCAAAAGTTTTTGTTTTTGTTTCAAAATTTTCATTGAATTTATCTGAAAGTTTTGCTCTTTTATTTCTAAATAGCATGTCGCAAAACGCCTCAAGTCTTGTTACGAAACCTGCTTCTCCCGTGTGTTCGTCTATTGAGAGATTTAAAAGCGGTTTTTGGAAATTTTTTGCCTTTCTTTTGATGTCTTCAATCATAAGAGAATCAGGACCGCATCCAAAGGCTGTTATTGTAATTATTCCGTCGATTTTATCGTTTTTCAAATAGTGCCCCGCACAGCCCGTAACTTCCATTTGATTTGCCCAATATGGTGTTGTGTCTAACGTGTTAATGCCGCTTTGCAGTTCGCCGTCCGTTAATTGGTATGCATTGTGCACAACTACTCCCATATTTTTTAATTTTTTAAATATGTCCATACAGGCTTTTTTGTCGTATATATTATATCCATGCGCAACAAGTGCAACATGTATAACACCTTGTATTTCTTCTTGTTTTGGTGCAATAACAACCTTGCCATCCATTGCATTTTTTAATGCCTCATCAAAACTTAAACCTTGTTGCATCATTACTCTAAAGTTATTTTGCACTACAAAACCTGCACGTGATGCCTCTTTTATAAGTTTTTCATTTGTAATGCCAAACGGTTTTACTGCTTGTTTTAAAAATTCGTATAGACCTAAATTTTTCTCTGATTTATCTAATGTTGCTTCAATTATTTCAAAATCACCTTTTACTACGTTACGAATTAAATCGGGCAACCCTCTTATTTTAGAACAATTGTATATTTTTGGTGCAATTGACTGAATTGAAGGAATAAAAATTTTTTTAACACCCTTGTTAACAAGTTCGACAACATGCCCGACGTATATTTTAATTGGCAAACAAGTTTCGGTTACCACAAGTGATGAGCCTTCGGAAAGTGTTTTTTTTGTTGTGGGTGTGCTTAAAATTATTTCTATGCCAAGATGATTAAAAAAGCCCCAGTAGTACGGGAAATAATTGTAATATGATAATGCTCTGGCTATACCGATTTGCTTTTTTTGTTTCATGGGAGTCTCCGTTTTGTTATTTATATAATACTTGAAACATTATTTTTTGCATATTTCTTTGTAACGATAAATTAATTTTTTATATATTTTATGTAAATAATTTGTGTTATTGTTTTTTTATAAAAAACATAGGAAGGTTTATGCTGCCAAATATCAACTACAACTCTAACAGTATATATAGTAACGGCTATTATCCTCCGGTAGTCCAGAATATTTATTATGGGGCGCCACAGGAATATATTCCGCCTTATCCGGTTATGCCGTTTTATGCGACAAACCCAATTAATCCTCTTTTGATTAACCCCAAAATTGCAGGTGATTATACCTTTTTAGGTACTATTAAAACACCTTTTGGAGATGATATATACACATATATGCTCAAAAGTGGACAAAAAGTGGCGATTCTTCCTAGAGAAGGTACTACTATTTTAAAAACTTTTGTTGATTCAGGTTCCATGAATGAAAGTGACAGAATACGCGGAATAAGTCATTTTATTGAACACAATCTTTTTAATGGCAGTGAAAAACTTGCGCCAGGTCAATTTTTTAAAGATGTTACAAAAATGGGTGCTTCTACAAACGCATCAACCGATTATGCACAGACTGATTATTATATTTCATCAGGAATTATGGAGGCTGACGATTTTAAAAAAGCTGCAAAAATGCATGCTGATATGATTTTACGTCCTAAATTTTATCCTGATATGCTGGAAAAAGAAAAAGGTCCGGTAACATCTGAAATTAGTATGATTAATGATGATGCTACAACAAAAGCTGCAAATGAGGTTGTGAGAAATCTTTTTCAAATCAATTCAAAGTCAGAAAATCTTGTTGCAGGTTCAATTGAAACAGTTAATAATTTAAACCGTGATGATGTTGTAGGGTATTGGTCTAAGCATTATACGCCTGATAGTCTGTATACGGTTGTGGTTGGCGATGTTAACCCCAGCGAGGCAATAGAAGTGTTGTCTGCGGAATTTAATCAGCCTGCAAGAGTTCGTTCCAATGACGTAATAAAAGAAAAACTTACTCCTATTCAAAAATCCGTAAGAATTGATTTAAAGTCAGGAGTAACTAATTCTACAAATGTTATAATGGGTTTTGCCGCGCCTGTTGCAAACAATATAAAAGATACAATTGCGCTTGAAGCATTAGATGTTTTACTTGAGAATAATTCGTCTTCAAGGTTATCAAAGGCATTATTGCCTTTTAATTCCTATAGTTATTTAAGCTTACAAAAAGTAGGCTTACAAAAAAATGACCCGCAGGCACTTTTTGTTCAATTGAATACCCCTGCTCAGTATGAACAGAAAGCAATCGATGCTTTTTATGATGTAATATTGAATTTAAAAAATAATCCGCCTACCGATTACGAAATGCAAACTATTAAGAGTGCTCTTACAAAACAGCTTGCGATTAATTTTGAAAGCGCGGAAACAATTTGTGAAACAATCGGCAGCGGATATTTAGACGGAAATTTGCATGATGTTTCACAAATGCAGAATATTATCAATTCTCTTACTGCTCAAGATATTGTTGTTGCTGCGCAAAAATATATTGATTTAAATAAAGTTTCAATGGCGATTGTTCATCCCGCAAACGTAAGTGACGAGCAAATCATGAATAATTATTCTCAAAGTAAATTTGTCAAAAAGTCATCTGCATCATTTGCGAATGAAATTTCTTTCGGTTCGGCAAAAATTGATACATCAGACATTGATGAATTTGCATTAAGTAATAATTCTCATGTTGTTCTTAATAATTCTGAAAAATCAGATGTTTGCTATCTTAATTGGCGATTAAGCGCATTTTCTGCCATGCCAAAGAATTTGGCAGTTCCCTATGTCCTAACCGAACTTTTAAATTCGGGCTCTGCTATGCGCTCTAAAACTCAAATCCAAAAAGAAACCACATCCAAGGGTATCGAATATAATTTTGATTCAAACGGTTTTCAAATTTTGGCAAGTGCTGATTGTCTATCAAAAGATTTACCTGAAACTTTGGCACTTTTGAATGAGATAATGTACAAGCCCAATTTTTCTCAAAATGACTTTGAACTTGCAAAAAATAAAATAAAGAGTTATTTCGAGTCAGTTGATAAAGATGGTTCTGACAATATGCTTGTTCAGTTGTATCCTGGTTATTTCGGTTCGCCAAAAGAAATACTTTCGGGTTTGGAGGGCATGACGTTAAATGATGTTATTAAGCATTACAATGACATGATTAATAATTCATCCTCAAATTATGTTGTTAGTGCGCCTTTTGCCAAAAATATGAATTTAAAAACCGCTGCTCTGTCTTATATTTCAAAAAGTCCGGTTGTTTTTAAAGATTTTACACCCAGATTCTCCAACATCTATAAGCCTAATAATACAACAAAGGTTATTGTTGATACGGCCGAATTAAATCAGGCACAAATTTATAAAACTTATTCATTTAAGTTGTCTGGTAATATTCAAGATGAAGTTAAATTTGAATTATTGAATGAAATTTTGGGCGGTTCACCTGCTTCCAGACTTTTCCAAGAGCTCAGAGAAAAACAAAAACTTGCTTATAGAGTGTCATCTCAGGTTCAATCTTTTGAAGATACAGGTATTCTTACCATGTTTATTATGAGTACAACAGATGATAAGGCTCAAAATGATATCAAATATGATAATTTACAAAAGTCTTTGGAAGGTTTTGATGCCCAAGTTCAAAAGTTGTTGAGTGAAAAAGTAACACAGGAAGAACTGGAATCTGCAAAAATGCAGTTAAAACAAAGAATTGCCAAACAGATGGAGTTGCCTGCCACGGAAACTGATTTGCTGTCTGTGAATATGACCTTGCCATACGGTGTTAAAAGAATTGATGAGTACGTAAAGGCTATTGATTTGATAACCGTAGATGATATTTCAATGGCAGCAAAGCATATATTTAAAAATAAACCGACTGTGTCAATCCTTGCAAGTCCTGACACTATCAACAATCAACAAGACTATATCAGTTCACTCGGTGAAGTTATAAATGCAGCTTAGTTTGCATTTGTTGTTTCAACGTTTGCCCATTTAAAAGATTTTATTGAGGTTGTTTTTGAAAGCGGTCCGTTAATTAGTACTTGAAAATCTTTTGAAGTAGAGTTGTTTGTGCTATTGCTCAATTGCGGAATTTTTGCAAGGTCATTTTTGTTAATGTCCGCAAACAATGGGTTTGCAGGTGCGATTGATTTTATTGTATTTAATATTGCAAGTCCGGTATCAGGCAATTTATCTACCACCTTGTTTAATGAAAACGAGCCAAGGGGTCCAAGCACACTCACAACTGAAGATGATATTCTCCCAAGAACTTTAAGTTCTGAGTTTTCGGTAAGCAAATTATATTTACCTGTAATATAAAGACTCATATTGGGTCCTGACGATTCAAGACTTGTTATATTTGCCCACCCGTTAGCAAGAGAAATTTTGCCCTCAATTGTTTTAAACTCGCCGGTGTTTCTGTTTGTAACTGCCGAAATTGTCTGATTTATATTCCAATTCAATAAGCTTTGGGATAGCAGATTGCCTGCATGCAAAAATCTTTCAAATCTCGCCGCTTCACCAAATTGACCGTTTGAAATGTCAAAAATGACTTGACCATTGAGTGTTCTCATTTGCTGGTCGTAGTTATTTCCCCTGAAATTTAATTTTGCCATACCATTTGCAGTTCCTGCGACTATAATTGAACTGCCTCCAACAAAACAAGAAGCTGCCTTTCTTGCATTTATTGTTTTTCCTATGCCATCCACGGTTACTTTTGTGTTTGCAATGTTGTATGTCGCATCACCTGTTATTTTGCCATCTGCAAAGGTTGCGGCAATATTAGACAGTGTAAATAGGTTGTTATATAAGTTAAAATTAAACTCTAAATTTTGTACTTCTATTGTGCCTGATTTTAATTTGTTGATTTTCCCGCTACCTTTTTTTATGGTTAAGGGTATGCTGGGACCAGCGGTTGTTTGTGTATTGGGCATAGAAGCAGTTAATTTTGTTAATGAATCCGCATTGACGTAATTTGAGTTAAAATTCAATGAATTTATGGTTATTGTTTTTCCAAAGTTATTTAAAATCTCTGCGTTGCCTCCAAAATCGGAATCGTAAATTTTAATACCCTGTGCATGTGTATCTATGATTGATTTTTTGAAGTCTAATTTAATGTTAGAAATTGTTGAACTGTACTGCGGATAATTTAAGTTTAAAATATTAACATTACCGCTGACATTTGGTGCAAAAAGATTTGAACTTAGCGAAATATTTGCATCGGCATCTAAAGATAGCTTGCCTGCAATAGGTACTGTAAATGAGAGTTTTTTGGGTATTGATATATTAAGCGGTGCCAATTGTGGCTTGTTTGAATATATATCGTTAATTTTTCCGGTAATTGAGGCAATGCTTTCGCCTTTTGAAATAATTGCAAGCGTGTTAATGATAGTATTTTTGCCTTTTAATTCAATATCAATATCAAGTTTATTTTCTGCACCCTTAATATTTTTAATATCTACAAGGCTTATGTAGTTTTTGGGGTCAGATGTAATCGCACCTTTAATCTTGATATTGTTGGCATTACCTGAAATTTTTATATTGAAAGGCATTTGCCCTTGATATGATACGTATTTTCTGTTATTCGAAGGTACAAATGCAAGTATTGTCTGAGGTTTGATATTTCCATTAACATCAAAATTGATATCGGGCTTGCTCATATACTTTTTAATATTTCCCGAGGTGTTAATTTTTGTGCTTTGCACATCAATACTAAATGGGTCCAGTGATAATGTTTCATTATCTGCATTAATTGTGCATTTTGGTGTGCTAATTACAATATTGGGGTTCTTCATTGTTGTCTTAAAATTTGAAGTTTCAATTTTTGCGATAAAATTATTTTTATTTTTTTTATCCGGCTGTGCGCTTATATTTATTTTCTCAATGCTAATGGGCATATTCATACTTTTAATCAGCATTGCAAATTTTTCCAGATTTATATTGGCATTTGGGACTATATTCTTAAAATTGCCGTTTAATTTGACAAGCACAGTAACAATGCCGGAGTTAAAACTGTAATCCTTTAGGTTATTTTCTTTTACAACTCCTGTTTGTTTTGCAAGTTTAATAACATCAGCTATTTTTACGGGGTCAGATGTTATTTCTATGTCAGTTTCCGTGTTTGAGTTTATTGTGCCTTTTAGCGCAATCTTTGAGCCGTTTAAAAATGCATGAGTGTCTTTAATATTTATTTTGTTGTCATTAAAATCCAGTAGAGATATTGCATTTGTTATATTTAGCCCTGCTTTTGGGTATTTAATATTCCCGTTTTGTAACTGTAATTTTCCTGATGACTGAACTGTTTTAAAATCGCTTTTTAAATTGAAATCGCAATTGAAATACCCGCTTGCAGTTGCGGATTTTACATCATTCTTTATTGAAAACATTTCAAGAATTGAAGACATAAGCGTTTGTATATTTGCAAGGCTTATTTTCTCGGTTTTGATGTTTAAATTAATTTTTGTCTTTTTGCCGACAGTCATGGCATTATTTGTTTTCAAAAGTTCGTCTTTTGAAATGTATATATTTGATTGTGTTTTTACCGTATTTTTGTCAAATGTTGTTTTTATATAGCTGGCGGGCAAATTATAATTATCAATTTTTAAGGTTAAATCCTCTATATTGGCATAGCCTTTTGCATTAAATTTTTCTCCCAATTCGGAAATTTTCAGGTTTACGTTAAGTTTTGAGCGAAATGCAAACATATCAAGCCCGCAAAGAGGATTAAAATCAGGCAGTATAATTTCATAATGTTGGGTGTCAGGTTGTTCATTATTCTGTAAATTTGGCAATTTTGTTTGCAGATTTATATTAAAATCAGTGAATTTTTCTTTTTCGTCTTGCGCGCCTAAGTAGCCCGATGTTGTTATTTTAAGCGGTCCGTTAAGTGATGATAGTGATATTTTTGAATTGTTTGCAACCAGCTCAAATGTTTTGGATATATTTTCGTCCTTTAGTGTGACTTTTGCATTTTTGACTTCAATATTAATATTTCTAAATTCAACAGGAAAAGCGTTTATGCTTTGCTGGTTATTATTTTCCTGCGAATTCTTGAAAATTTTATTTAAGTGATTTTCAATTGTATATTTTTTGTCTTTTGTAAACGTAAATGCAATATTCGCGTTTTCGAAAAAGATTTTATCCAAATTCAAATGTTTAAATACCAGCGTGGGTAGATTTATTTCTATTGAAGGAGAACTTAAAACTATAAACTCTGAGTCGTCGTAGTATTTTAGAATAAATTCTTTTGCGGCAATCTTAATACCAAGACGCCAAGTTGTCATAAGTTTTGGATTATTTAGTGACAGTTTAAAGCCCGTTTGTCTTTCAACTTCGGAGTTTATTTGCGGTATAAATTTGTTTATGTTGATAATATTTGGGAGTATTGTCAGGAAACTTAAATATAATATTGCTAACAATCCAAAAATACTTATGGACGTGATTTTTATAAATTTAAGCGCTTTTGGATGACGTTTAATTTTTTTAAAAATCATATTTTAATCTCCTTTTGGGATTTTAAATTTCCATAAGTGAAATACTTTTTACACCGGCATTTCTGGCTGTATCCATTAGTTTAACCACGCAACCATGCTGACTGTCGCCCTCTGCTTGTATCATTAAACCATCCGTAAGAGTTGCTGTCTTGTCTTTTATCGTATTAAATAATTCGGTTTCTGCAATTTCATTTTCATTGATATAATATTTATTGTCAGCACTGACGGTTACAGTTAATATTTTATTTTCTTTTGGTGTATCTTGTGTTTTTTCAATATAATCCGGTATAGCAAGATTTAAACCTTGTTGGTCAAGCATAGGCGCAATAACCATCATAATTATCAGCAAAACAAGAAAAATATCTGTTAAGGGGGTGATATTGATTTCATTGAATGTTTGTCTTCTCATTTGTCCCCCCTCTTACTTTTAAGTTCTTTTTGCTCTTTTTTGCTTAAGGGCTCACCTGCCACGACTAATTTTTCAAATCCTGCATTTTGCGCGGATTTCATAATTTGCATAATATCAGAGCTCTTAGCTTTTTCATCAGCCTTTACAACAACTTCCTTCTTTTCCATTTTGGGAATAAGTGCTGCAAGCGCACCTTCAAGAGCATCATGCGTTGTTTTTTCTCCGTTTAAGAACAGCTCGCCTTCTTTCGTAAGTGCCACTGTTGCATTTTTCTCCTCAATGCTTACTCCGGAGTTTATTTCAGGTATGGTTATGTTCTTGTCAAGAGTTTGAAAACTTGGCGCAATAACCATCATAATTATCAGCAAAACAAGAAAAATATCCGTTAGCGGTGTTATATTTATTTCGTTGAATACGGGTTTTTTCCCGTCTGCATTTACTTTTATTGCCATTTTTTACCTCAAATTAAAGAGCAATTGTTCCCGATTCGTCAACTTTTACTTCTTCATCCGAGTCAATAAAGCTCAGAAATACAAGTTTTATAAGTTTAAAATCACTTTCAAATCGTGACACAACTGTTTGGAAATAGTTATATAAGACTACTGCTACAATTGCGACACCAAGACCAAAAGCTGTGGCAATAAGTGCTGAAGCAATACCTGTTGCAACTGCTGCAGATTGATTACCTTGAACCGCTAAATCTTGGAATGTGTATAAAATACGTACAACAGTACCAAATAGACCTAAAAATGGCGCTACACCGCCTATTGTACCCAGAATTGTAAGTCCTTTTTCAAGTTTCCTTGTAGCAAGACTTGCGGAAATATCGTATGCTCTTGAAAAACCGGTACGTTGTTCGGTGTATATTCTTAGACCTTCATCTACCATTTCGCTGATTATGCCGCCTAATTGTACCGAAGCTCTTTGTGCTGCACCGATATTATTTTTGACAAGTGCTTTTTGTAGTGTTTGAATAAACTCACCAATGTTACGATCATTTTTTTTGTAATAATAAAATCTATTAATTGCAACCGCAATTGTAAGAATTGAGCAAATGAATATTGGGGTAAGTACCGGCCAATCCATTTTTAGTGATTCTAAGAAAAGTTCCATAATTTTATCCTCATTTTTCTGTATTTATCTGTAACTTGCACCTAATACGTTATAATCAAATGTAAATTCGATATCTATACTGCTGCCTTTAAATTCCGGTGGCAGGGGTCTAAATGGTGCAGTAAGTTCAACTGCGGCTTTTGCTGCAGCATCCGATAAAGGCTGCCCTGAGCTTCTTACTGTTTGTATAGATAGCAATCTTCCGTCGCGGCCTATTTTAAATAATAGAACTACGCGCTTGCTTTGGTCGCCTTTTGGCGGGTTCCAATTTCGTTTTATTCTTGCTTCAAGGTCACGCATATAAGGTCCCCAATTGGGTTGTCTTATTGCATCAATTCCGGGGGGACCCGAGGGGTTGCCCGGTCCGGGGTTACCTATGTTTCCGCCTGAGTATCCGGATCCTCTTGAACCGCTTGAGCCTCTTGAAGCCCTTGAGCTTGAGCCGCCCTTTGAAGCAGAGAATTGAGGTGCGGGCATGCCTGCCCCTTTTGTTGTTCCAAGCGAACTTGTGCTGCCTCCTCCTGATGTGCCCGAGCCGGTTTTTGAACCGTAGCTTGGCGTAGGGCCGACAGGGGCACTACTTTTTGGTACGGCTACCGAAAATGGGCTTTTTGGTACTTGTGAAAGCTTTGGCGCTTGTGTTTTCGGCGTTGTAACCGACGGTTTAATATTTGGTTTAAATACAGGCGAAGGTGCTTTAGCGGGTTGCGGTTTTTGTGGCGCCTTTTGTGGTTGTGTTACTTGTTTTTTAACCTGTGTTTTAGGTGTCTGTGGTACTTGTTTTTTTGGCTGAGCCACTTTTTTTGGTGTCGACGAAGGTGACAAAACCGCTTTTTTGCTTGGTTTTGACGGCGCACTCGGCATTGATACAACCCTCTTAGGGTCATGTATTCCGCCTGCTCTTGAGTTTCTGTCAGAGCGATATTTTGTATTTTTATTTATCGGTGTTGCTTCATTTTGCGTTATAACAAATTCTATATCCCTTGGTTTTAAGGGCGGTTTTTGGAAGAAATTTAAACTTATTGCATAAGTAATGAGAGCCCATACTATAAAAAAAACAACAGGGTGTAAAATGGCTGACATTACTAGCGAATTTTTTAGCGAAAGTTCATCGCTGTCATCGTCAAAACTGTTTGGTAAGGTTTTTATTTCGCTTTCGGTTAAGTCGTCGTAGTCGCCAATATAGAATTTATCTCTCAATTTAGTCATAAATTTCTCTTTTTTGTTTTCTTTGAATTTATTGTTAAATAAATGAAACTAATTTAAATTAGCCGATTTACTATTTTTCTTAATAACTCTTTGGTGCACTTAAAGTTATCGGCTGATCAAAATATATTTCTATAACGGCATTAGCAGGTATTTGGACATCTTCACCGGATTGCCTTGCAGCGTTAAGCAAGCCCAATCCTCCTCCTACTGCTGTGCCATATACAGCCCCTTTGCCGACTTCTCCGCCTGATAAAGGTCCCATTGCCGTTCCCAATACTGCACCTCCTGCAGCACCTATGGCAATATTTTTTCCGTAATCTTTTGCGCTGTCTTTTGTAGCGCCACCTTTTAATATGCCACTATTGTCCGTAGTGGCTATCACTGCGCTTATTGGCACATTATATCCGGCAGGGGTCCTTATGCCTGTAAATTTTATTTGAATTTGTCCGTTTCTGTTGCCAATACCGGCTTTTTTGCATTTAACAACGGTTCCGTTTAATGTTGAGCCTGCAGGCGCAACTTCTATGCCGTTATATGTAAAGTTTTTGTTTAGCGTTGCATAAACGCTCATACCTTCGCTACATGTTTTTGAATCAAGGCTCTGTGATAAAATAGCACTTGTAGTAGTACCTACAGGCACATATACAACTTGACCTTGCAACGTAGTATAGTTGTTCGATGTATTAAAATCGTATGAATAATTAGAAGCCGCATAAGTAATGTTTGTGTTAAAAATTAATGAAGTGCAGAATGCAATTGCCGCGCTTGCAATAAGTAATTTTCTCATGTCTCCTCCTGTATTCTTATTTTAATATACACTATAAATTTTTATAGTAAAGTTTGTTTCAATCGCTTAGCGTATATGGACTTTCTAGCTCTAGAAATAATTTTTGTCCGGGCTTTATTCCCCTGTGCCTCCCATATTCATATTCTCCGCTTGGCACCCATTGAGTTGTACCTGACCAATGCCAGCGAGATTGGTATAAATGTGTCATCTGATTGTATGATGCAGGAGGTGCCAGTTCTCCGCCAAACATGTCATTTATCCCGTCTGTTATTTTTCCGTCAATTTCTCTTGTTTCCCCTGTGGGTAAAGTTATGTGAGTTATTTTAAATTTTAATGCGCCGTTAATACCTTTTATTGGCATTTTTAGCATGCTTACATAGCCTGTAAAAATTGAATTTTTTGGTATTATATTTACTTCATCAACCCAGACATCAGCAGGCGCGATAAAATGCACCCTATCGCCCTCTTGCAGTGATTCTGTTGAGAGTATTTTTTTTGTGTCAACCAATATAAAAGTACCCGCATTGAGAGTAGTTGCAGCTTTAACATCTGTATTTAAATTTTGTATAAAAATTACCGCAAAGACTATTGCCAAAATTATTCTTTTCATAAATATTATTTTAAGCTATTTTTTTAATTTTGCCAAAGCAAATTAAAAAATATGAAGTATTTTTACTATGAAGATTTGAGATAGTATAATTACGTATATGTTGTTTCCTAAGAAGAAAATTTTAATATGTTTGGCTGCTACCCTGCTTATGTGTGTTTGCCTGTATTTGTTGTCAGGTTTTTTTGCAGGTTTATATTTTACTTCCGAGAAAATTGAGCAGTTGGTTTTGAGGCAAACAGGCTTAAATGCTCAATTAAAAAACACCAGAATAAAAACTTTGCCTGATTTATCACTCATGATTGCATCTGAAAGTGTTTTGTTAAATCTTCCGGAGGGGGAAAATATTCTCAGAGGCTCGAACATTAAATTCCGTGTTAAATTAATTCCCCTTCTTTTTAAAAAATTGTCCATTTCTTTGTTTTATGCTGATAATTTGTCGATTAATATTGAAAGAGATAATGACGGTTTATTTAATTTTCAGAAATTTATCAAGGCAAAGTCCAATATTCCGTTAAAAATTAAATTTAAAAATGCAAATCTAAATTTTAATGATTTTTCATTTAGTTTTGCGGATAAAAAAAATAAAAAAAATCTCTTTTTTGAGTCAAAAAAGTTTGCTTTTGTTTTAAATAATCATTCCAAGTATTTAAAACATAATTCCGAAGGTATTCTAAAGGTTTGTGATATAAATACTGCTCTTTGTACACAAAGCGATTTTAATGCTTTTGTTTCAACCAGATTTCCTTTAAATAGATTTTTGGATTCTAAGGATACGGATTTTGATATACAAGTAAAAAATGCGGATTTTAGTGCGTTTTTGCCCTATATTAACGAGTTTTCCGGTCTTAAATTTGCAAAATCAGATTTAAAATTTGATTTTTTGTTCAAAAAGGTTGAACAAAAGCCTTTTAATGTTTACTCATTGGATTTTAATTCGTCAGATATTTTTCTTGATTTTGATTTTAATAATAAAAAAAATAAAGTTATTTTGCCTAAAAAGTCTGAATTAAAACTAAATTTTGTTGCAAAAAAGAATGTGCTTGAAGTTAATAACTCTTACTTTGTCGGCAAGGATTTTAATATTAAGTTTTTAGGCTATTTGCTTGATTATAAAACCAATAAACCAAAGGCTGATTTTAATATTAAAATTGCCGACAGTGATATTATGCGTTTTGTTTATATGCTACCGGCGGGCATTGTAGATTATAAGACTGATTTAATAAACGAATTAATTAATGCTAAACCCTATGCTAAAGTGAATGGTGATATTTATGTTAAAGGGGATTGTTTAAAACCTGACATTAAAGGTAAAATGAGTGTAAAAGATATTTTTCTTTTTTCACGTCCAAAGGGTTTTGATACTGCAAATGTAGAATGTGAATTTGTCGGAGATAAAGTTAATGTCGATGTTTATGTGCCAGGACCAAATAGTCAATTTGTTCGCGTTAAGGGTTATTCTGAGATATATAATAATCAAGCGGGTAGTTATGAGGTAGTTTCTTCCGATGACGTTGATTTGGCATTTGCGCACAAGTATTTAATTCCGGTGCAACGAGTCATAGGTTTTAAGCTTGGACCTTTGCCTTATATGAAGATTTCCGGTGTGGGAAAGATACATATTAATACAAGCGGTACGATTTATGATGCAATTGTTAACGGTAAGTTTTACGGGAAAAATATAAAAGCTTCTCTTGAAGGTTTAAATTCTGTTTTAACAAATGGTAAAATTGAGCTGGATTTCAACGGCAAGGTAATTAATATTCAAAATACTTCAGCTGAAATGAGCGGCGGAAAATTCTTTTTGAAGGGTTTTGCCGACGATTTTAATAATTTGGATGTTACTGCTTCGATTAAAAACATACAGGCGAGCAATTTATTAAATATTGCAAAAACAAGTTGTTTAATTAAACCCTACAGTGGTGATTTATCTTTTATTAAATCTGCCAGCGGCCCTGCGGATATGGATATTATCTTTAAGGGTAAGGCAAAGAGCCTTGAGGGAATTGATTTTATGAATGATATAAAGCCGCATGGCACTATTTATCTTAATGGTGTCAATGCTGTTATACAACCCAAGTATCCCTTTTATAACGCTAAGGGCAAAATTATTTTTTCTGATAAATTTGATATTGATATCATTTCTGATTTTATGGGTGCAAAATCTTTTGCCAAGGGTTTTATTGCACCTGATTCCAATAATCTTGCGGATAAAAATACTCAGCTCAAATTGGATTTGAATATTGGTATAAAATCTGTGTTATTTTCTCGCTTTAGCGAGATGTTGAGTATGCAGGATTACTTAAATAATCGTATTTTAAAATTCGTATTTACTAATAGTCCGATTAATGAAATTGATTTTTTGTTTGGAATTGATGGTCATCTCAAAGGTGCCATTCCGTCTGATTTTAAAAATTTTGATTTTTCAAAACTTTCCATAAATGGAAATTTTACCCCTTATAATTCCCCTAAATCCAAGAATATTGAATTTATCAGTGGCAAATATTCTGCTTCAGGAACAAGTGCTTTAGTTTCAAATTCGCATATAAAGTTTTTCGGTTCCGACATTTTCTCTGATGGTCAAATTCTTGATTTTACTGGAAAACCGCGTGCAAATTTAAAACTCTGCGCAAATTCCTTTGCACTTGATAAAATGCAAAATATTGCTGACTTTACCGATATACAATTATTTAAAGTTTTATTGTCCGATTTTACCGATTACAAGGGCTTGATTGGTATTGACTTAAATCTTAAAAAGAATTTGCCATACGGAAAAGTGTCTTTTAATAATGTTTCAATGTTTAATAAAAAACAGCAGATACCACTACTGTTAAAAAGCGGTGGGATTAAATTCGCAGGAGAGAAAATTTTTCTTGATGCTCTTAATTTTAACTATGGCAATACTCCGATTTATTTTAATGCTTCGATTACAAATTATTTATCTGAGAGGCCTTTATTTAATGCAATGTATTCGACAAATATTGATGAAATTTCTGCTGATAAGCTGATTAATCCTTATCTTACTTATCCTTTTAAGGTAAAAGGTGAAACAAGGATGAAAGGTAGAATTAAAGGGGACTTTGATAATTATTCCATAATTTCATATTTAACTCTGCCGCAAGGAACAGATATTACCTATATGGGGGCTAATTTTGGTGATACTCAATATGATAGAGAATTTGAAGTTAAAGCTGACTTTACAAAAAACATTGCAAAAATTAATAGTGCCAAATATGTTAAGTTTATCCCTTCTCAGAATAACAAGCCGACTGCAGTTACTATGCTAAGAGCAGGCGGAAAAATTGTATCTTCGGGGAAAAATTTATTTTTTAATAACTTTAATATAGTTACTCCAAATCCGGTTACGGCAAAAGTCTTTAATGTTATTTTTAAAAAGTCGGTATTAAAACAGGGACTATTTACTTGTGATTTAAATTTAAACGGAAATGTATTATTGCCACATGCGACTGGAAAAATTAATTTTAGCAATATAAATATACCTCTTTACAGTACACAAATTAATGATTTGGATTGTAATATTTCTAAAAATACTATAAATGCTTTTATTCGCGGCAAGAGCTTTGATTCTGATGTCGAAATCATTAGTAATATAAGAAACAGACAGCAATTACCTGTTATTGTTGATAATCTTGAAATTAATTCAAAAAAAATCAGCCTTTCGCGTTTTATTGAAGGAATTTCGCACTTACCAAAGGGGTCTTCGGATATTGTTCCCGGTCAACCCATTGTTTTAAGACCTCAAGATTTGATTATTACAAAGGGTCATGCCAAGGTTGATTCTCTTGAGCTATATAATATTAAGGCTTCAAATTTTTATATGGACTTTTCAAACCCTACGGGAGATATGCTTAACATAAACAATATGGAATTTAACATTGCAAGTGGCACAGTTAAATCAAAAGGAAATTTTGATATTTCTTCTCTGCTTTTTGATATTGATTCAATTGTCTATGATTGTGATGCAAATGTACTTAGTGAAAGTTTTTTAGGTTTACAAAATCAGATTTACGGGAAAACAAATGCTAATATTAACTTAAAAGGTAAAATTCCTGAAAATGCACAAGATATAAAACTTGTTTCTGGAAATGTTAATTTTAGCGTTAATAATGGCAAAATGCCTAAATTGGGTTCGCTTGAATATTTGCTCAGGGCTGGAAATTTAATAAAGAGCGGTATTTTAGGTTTAACATTAAACAACTTAATTGAAGTTCTTACTCCGTATAAAACAGGCGAGTTCTCAGCGATTAAAGGCAGTTTTGACGTGCATGACGGAAAAATCAGCTCTCTTGAAATTTTTTCAAAAGGAAACAATCTAAGTTTATTTATTTACGGCGGGTATGACGTTATAAATGATAATGCTGACATAGAAATACTCGGCAGACTTTCAAAAAATGTCAGTAATGTATTGGGTGCATTTGGAAATGCCTCCTTAAATACTCTTTTAAGCACGATTACGGGTAATAAAATTAAAGAAGGCGCAAAATCTCAAATAATTGAAAATGTTAATAAAATTCCTTTGATTGAGATTTCAGGTGATGATTACAGGCTTTTTCTTGCAAAAATTAAAGGAAAGTTAAATTCTGACGGTTATGTAAAGAGTTTTAACTGGCTTAATTAATACTATAGCTTAATTATTGTTTACATACTTGCAAGTCTTTATATTTGATTATAAAATCATGGTAAAGAGGATTTTATATGAGAAAACTCACTTTATTTTTAGCTATTTTATTTGTTAGTGTACTTTGCAGTGCCTGTATAAACAATATTGCCATTCAAGAATTAAATAATAAAGCGCAAGAATATATGCAAAAAGGTGATATTCAAAGTGCAATTTGCAGATTAGAATCAAGCGTTGATTTGGACGGTACTGTCTTTGAAACACGTTATAATTTGGGTGTGGCTTATATAAGTGCTCAAGATTTTAAAAAAGCACAAGAGCAATTAAAAGAAGCTATAAAAATAAAACCTGATTTTGCCGACTCTTATTATTCTCTTGCCGTTGCTCAGGAAAGTGAAGCAATGAAATTATTAGAGGATGATGCAAACGATGAAACCAGTGTTGAAGTTGCTGTTGTACCAGATGGCGAAGATGAGTATTCAGATTTAAAGAATATTAGTGAGCAAGATGCAAAAATTTTAATTGATTTATTGCATGACTCATTAAATTCATATAATAAATATTTAGAGTTAAAACCGCAAACAAATGACAGGTCGGATGTGGAAGCCCAAATGAAATATCTTGAAGAAACTGCATATAAATATGCGCTAAAGTATAATTTAGCCGAAAATGTCGGTACAGAAGAATAATGCTGTTTCACTCCCCCTTTGTTAATGCTTTTTCTATTGGCGGTTATGATGTCAAAATGTATGGCGTTATGATGTTTTTGGCAATTATATTCGGCATTTTTGTCGCTGATTTCATTGCAAATAAATATTATAAATCTGTTGATAGAGATATTTTGTTTGATTTTTTTCCTTTAATGATTATTTCGGGAATAGTTTTTGCACGTTTATATTATGTAACTTTGAATTTTGACTATTATATTTTGCATATTGCAGAAATTCCTGCTATCTGGCATGGCGGTATATCAATACATGGTGCAATTTTAGGAGGTGTACTTGCAGGAATTTTCTATTTTAAGAAGCACAAGTTGCCAATCCTAAATTATGCGGATATTATATCCTTTGGTCTTGTCGCTGCTCAGGCTGTTGGCAGATGGGGTAATTTTTTTAATTCCGAGGCATTTGGCACTCCGTGTAATTTACCTTGGAAATTGTATATTGACCCTCGATACAGACCTGTTGAATATTACTCCTGTGATTATTTCCATCCGACTTTTTTGTATGAATCTCTATGGTGCATTTTTGTTTTTTTCTTGTTGTTTTTATTGCTTAGAAAATTTAAAAAATATAGTGCAGGTATGGTGTTTTATTCTTATTTAATGCTTTATTCCATTGGCAGATTTTGGATTGAGAGTATTAGGATTGACAGTGTTTTAAATATTTCAAATGTGCCAATTGCACAAATAGTTTCTGTTCTAATATTTTTTATCGGAGTTATCGGATTTCATTATTGTTATAAAAAAATACCCGCTTAATTGCGGGCATTTTTTAGTGTTCTATCAGACTTTCCCCCGTCATTTCCTGAGGTTTTTTAATTCCCAGTATATCAAGAACGGTTGGTGCAATGTCACATAGCGCACCGTTATTTTTCAACTTTATATTTTTCATGTCGTTTGTAACTAAAATAAAAGGCACAGGGTTTGTCGTGTGTGCGGTTTGTGGTGAACTTGTCTGCTCGTTGTACATCCACTCCGCATTACCGTGATCTGCAGTTATTATCATTTCTACATTATTTTTTAGTGCTTTTTCTGCAATTTTTCCCACGCATTTATCAACTGCTTCAACAGCTTTTATTGCTGCTTCCATTACGCCTGTATGACCCACCATATCGGGATTTGCAAAATTTACAAGTATAAAACCGTATTTTTCGTTATCAAGGGCTTCAAGTACATTGTCACATACTTCATAAGCGCTCATTTCTGGTTTTAAATCATAAGTCGCAACCTTAGGAGATGCAACAAGTTTTCTTGTTTCAAGTTTAAACGGGACTTCTTCTCCGCCGTTAAAGAAGAAAGTAATATGGGCATATTTTTCAGTTTCTGCAGTTCTGTACTCATTAACATTATTGTCATCAAGAACTTGCCCTAAAATATTTGTAAGTCTTTCCGGTTTAAATGCTACCGGCAGAGGGAAAGTTTCGTCGTATTGTGTCATACAAACATAATATATATTCTCTCTTTTGGCTTTTCTTTCAAAACCGTTAAAATCCTTTAGGGCAATTGCACTTGTTATTTCTCTTGCTCTGTCGGGTCTGTAATTAAAGAAAATTACTGCATCATTATTTTCTATTCTTTTTCCTCCGACAACAATAGGTTCGACAAATTCATCATATTTACCTTCTTTGTATGAATTTTCAAGTCCTTTAATTGCGCTGTCTGCTTTATTTCCTTCTCCTAAAAGCAGTGCATTGTATGCTTTTTCGACCCTTTCCCAACGTTTGTCCCTATCCATTACCCAATATCTTCCAATCACTGTTGCAATGGGCGGCAGATTGTAGTTTGCCAGTGTTTTTTCAATCTCGTCGAGGAATTCCTTGGCACTTTGAGGAGGTGTGTCACGTCCATCTAAAAATGCATGCACATAAACATTTTTAAGTCCGTTTTGTGCGGCCATTTTTATTAGTGCTTTCAGGTGTTCAATAGAGCTGTGTACTCCGCCTGTTGAAACAAGTCCATAAATATGCAGTGATGAGTTATTTTTTTTGACATGCTCTATCGCATTTAGAAATTCTTCATTTTCAAAAAACATGCCATCTTCAATCGATTTATTAATTCTTGTAAGCTCTTGATACACAATTCTGCCTGCACCAATGTTCAGGTGTCCGACTTCCGAGTTTCCCATTTGCCCTTTAGGCAGTCCTACATTGTTTCCGTCTGCATAAATTTGTGTGTGTGGCATTTGTTTTAAAAATTTATCAAAATTTGGTGTTTCTCCTTGCGAAATGGCATTGTATTTTTTGTCTTTGGAAATGCCCCAACCGTCAAGTATACATAATAATGCTCTTTTTTTATTTTCCATAATTTTTTCCTCTCTTACGTGATTAATATAACATAAAAATAATTGTTTAACATTCTTAACATGCGTTTAAAGTTTTTTCTTTTTTGTACGATAAATTAATTATGTTAGTAAGGTTAATATTATGGTAGATAAGATTTTCGAGATTAATGGTTCAAACGGCACTGCCTATGTTTCATCCGCTTCATCTTCAAGTGATAATTCGGCTGTTTCTTCCGAGGCTTCCAATCTTTCGGTCGATGCCGACAATGAGGATGATTTACAGACATTAGAGATTTCTAATGACGATCCCATTGCTCTTATTCAAGAACAAGGGGAACTTAATCAAAGTTTATACGAACAACAAATTGAACAGTATAAAATGCAAATTGAGAATTTAAAAATGCAATTGAGCAATATTGATACTCAAAGAAGTACCCTATTGCTTCAAATGAGTAATCCTGATGCTGATATTTCTTCAATAATGAGCGAATTTAACAGTATTAGTAATTCCAAATTTAAAATTTATTCTCAAATTCAATCGCTTACAACCTCCATTGCGAGCACTCAATTAAAAATGCAGCAGGATTTGCTTGCTACAAAACTTTCAATACAACAAATGCAATCTCTTGCAAATGAGCAAGCATTGTTGCAACAGTCTTACGATAGTGGTTTGAGTAATTTTCAAGGTATAGATACAAATTCTGACGTTGGTCAAGTTGCAGCGCAAATTGGTTTGTCTTTTGTTGGTGTTATTAATAATGATGCCCAGGGTAATGCGGAATTTTCGCCGGGGGGTGTTTCTCAACATTGGTGTGCCGATTTTGTAACAAGTATTACTAAACGCGCTTATCAGGCAAAGGGCATGAGTATTCCCTCTGGTTTTGGTTCTTCTTCTGTTTTAGGGCTTCAGACATGGGGTAAGGATTCGGGTGTATATTTAAGTACCGTTGGCAGTAGTAATAAAGCATCACTGATTGCAAATAATGTCAGACCGGGTGATATTATGATACAACTTGAAAACGGTGCCAGTCACACAGGTATTGTAACCAAGGTTTATCCTGACGGTAGTTTTGATACGGTCGAGGGAAACTCATCGGATGCCGTAAAAGAACGCCATTATTCTGCCGATAGCAATATTTTATCAGGTTTCATCCTTATGAATGCTCTTGGTTGAAAAATAGACCTAAAGATTGATACAATTTTATTCTAAATATTGCATACTATACATGTGTATGAATAAGGACTTGGGTCATGCTTGACAGAATTTCTAATGAAAGAAACGAAGCTGTATCACAAAGCAGTATAAGTAAAATTTCTTCTTTGGGTACATCAGGTGTATATGGTGGCAAAGATGACAATTTGTTTGTTGATGAATCAAATATCTCTGATGCTGCAATAAAGCTTTATGAGCGAGAACGAGATGTGCAGAAATTCACTAATCTTGTGTTAAGTGATGCAGATGATAAAAGTGCAGATGCAATAGTTATTTCTAAAGCGTTAAATGGTGAAATTTCAATTGACGATGACGATGCTATATTCTCACTTTTGTCTAATGAAGATTTTTTAAATGAAATTGCTTCATAAATTAAAAAGATTTTATTATCTTTATGTTTTAAAAAGAAAATATTACCGTAGCGGGAAATGTAACTGCTGCGGGCGATGTTGTGAAAAAATATATGTTAAACATGGAAAGAGTATTTTGGATAATGAAGATATGTTTAACAAATTAAATAATTTACACAATTTTTATGCAAATCTTGAAGTTGTCGGTAAGGATGAAACAGGTCTTATATTTCGTTGCCTGAATTTGGACGAAAAAACAAGAATGTGCAAAATTCATAAAAATAGAGATAGAATATGCAGAGATTACCCTCAGGAAGAAATTTTTATGATGGGTGCAGATTTAAGTGAAAATTGCGGTTATAAATTTACCCCTATTGTGCCATTTAGTGAAGTCTTTAAAAAGGTAATGAATTCTAAGAAAAGTAGCAGTGATTGTAAATTTTTTATTGATTAAGTAATTGTGCAAAATTAATTGCAGACTTGGTTTTTTCAACATTATGAACCCTTACATAATCAATACCTTTTGAGGTAAAATATGCTGCTGCCAATGCGCTAATCTCATCAGCCTCTTTTGCTGTTTTTGCATTTGCAATAGCCTGAATAAATCTTTTTCTTGACACACCTGCAAGAATTTCAAAGCCAAGACTTTTAAATTCTTCTATTCTTGACATTAATTCAATATTTTGCTCAAAGTTTTTTGCAAAACCAAAGCCTACATCTATTATGATGTTTTCTGGTTTGATTCCTTCATCTGTTGCATAATCACATTGTTTTTTAAGCTCAAAATATATATCGTCAATTAAATTGTTGTAATTGCACATATTATCCATATCTTTTGGAGTAGAGCGCGAGTGAGTTATTACAATTTTTGCATTAAATTGTGCCACGGTTGCTGCCATTTGCTTGTCAAATCTTAGACCTGAAACATCATTTATAATATTTGCGCCTTCTTTAAGCGCCTCATAAGCAACTTTTGAGCTTCTGGTATCTATGCTCAAGGGTGTATTTTGGTAATTATTTTTTATAAATTTGATTATTGGAATAATTCTTTTAATTTGTGTATCAGGACAGATTTCATCTGCATTGGGACGGGTGCTTTCCGCACCTGCATCAATTATGTCTGCACCATTTTCTATCATCTCTTTTATATGTCGGCAGGCTTGTTCATAGTTTATGTATTCACCACCATCTGAGAATGAGTCATCAGTAAGATTTAAAATCCCCATTATTTTTGTCTTGTGCGATTTTTTATATGAGTATATTTGATTTATCAACTGTGATGAAATTTTATTAAATGAAAGATTATCAGGTTGTTTTTTTATTTTTTTTGACACCTCTATAATTTGCGCAATTGTGCCCGAGAGTACGCAGTTTGTTGTTTCAACCTTGCAATCTATTGCATGCTTGTGTACAGCGCAATCGCAATCGCAGCTTAGAGCTGTTTGTTTTAATATATTAGCTTCAAAAGATTTTAAATTAAAGATTTTAATGCTTAAGAATTTGTGTTTGTTTAGCCCTATCTGCAAATGTTCTTTGCTGTAGCCAACATCTTTAATTTCTTTTTCTATAAAGTTTTTTGAAATAATTTTCATGGATAAATTGCATTTTGGTATTTACTACATATAATAGAATAACATCAAAGTAATATTTTTAGGAGAAAAAATAAAATGGCAGAATCTACCATCATCAAATTGAACGCACAAATTCGCGATGAGGACAAAAATCCAAGACAATTAAGAGCTCTAGGTTTTGTACCTGCTACTGTTTACGGTAAGGGTATGGAATCAAAAAATATTCAAATTTGCGCACATGAATTTGAAATGAGCACAAGAAACAATAGAGATGCTGTATTTGAACTTGTAGTCGGTAAAGAAAAATTTAATGTTGTAATTCAGGAACTTCAAAAGAATTACTCTACAAATCAAGTTTTAAATATAGAATTTAAGCTTGCTTAATTTATTTTTTTAAAAGCCGCCTTTATTTTTGGGCGGCTTTTGCGTGCTTTATTCATCTTCATTGAAGGAGGTTGTAAAATTTGTACTTTGCGAATTAAGCGAGTCTATAAAATGCGTGTAGCGTTCCATTCGCAGTTTGAGCCAGCCTAACATCGAATTTGAGCCTATAATTTTTACAATACGCACAGAACCAAAGCATTTCATTTTAGGATTATAGCTTTCTTCAAAAAATGTCTGACACTTGCAATTTAATTCATCAACAAGGTCATAAAGTGTTTTTAGCCACGCACTTTGTACATTGAGCTCATCTATTTTGTATTCCAATATCATATTATTTGCCTCCTTGGCATTATTAGTATGCTGTCTTTTTAAAATTCCTTTTAATTGGATGTATGCGATTGATTTATTACTACTTATATAGTATTATATATTTATTATATCAGATGTTTTAAAAAATACCAGTCCTATGAATAAAAATATAAAAATATTTTTAAACGACAAGGAGATTATTGCGGATATTTTTTTGCAAGAGTCCTTTCTAAAAAGATTTTTGGGTTTAATGTTTCAGTGCAGACCAAAGAGCAAGAAAATCCTTATTTTTAAAAATGCCCCTTGGATACATTCGTTTTTTTGTTTTTTTAAGTTTGATGTTGTTTTTTTGGATAGCAATTATAATGTGATTGCATACAAAAATAATATTCCACCTTTTTTAATTTTAAAACCTGTTTTTGATTCTAAATATACTCTTGAAATTGTAAATTGCTGTTTTGATATTGAAATTGGTGATAAAATGATAATTAATGAGCACTGATATTAAACAACAAATTAAACTTATGCCCAAACTGCCCGGATGTTATCAGTACTTTGACAAAACCGGCGAGATTATTTATATCGGTAAAGCCAAGAATTTATATAATCGTGTAAACAGTTATTTTGTAGGCAAAAAAGATTCCCCTAAACTTCAGGTTATGGTTCCCCAAATTGTTCGAGTTGAATGTATTGTTGTTAATACTGAAGTTGAGGCTTTAATTTTAGAATCTGAGTTGATAAAAAAATATAAGCCTAAATATAACGTGCTTTTAAAAGATGATAAAAAGTTTCCTTATTTTTTAATCACTGACGAAGAATACCCGCGTATTACCGTTGTCAGAAAGGCAAATAAAAATAAATTGAAAGGAAAATATTTCGGACCTTATACAGATTCCAGAGCTATGTATTGCACTCTTGAAACTTTGGGCAAAATTTTTCCGTTAAAGAAATGTAAAACACCAAAGTTTAAAACTCGCCCGTGTTTATATTATGACATAGGGCAATGCAGCGCACCTTGTCAAAAGCTTATTTCGGCACAAGATTATAAAAAAATATTAAAAGATGTTGAACTTTTTTTATCCGGCAGACAGAATGAACTTTTACACGTTCTTGAGTCTGAAATGAAGCGCGCCAGTGATAATCTTGAATTTGAAAAAGCTGCCAGATACCGCGACAGTTATCGCGATATCAAAAAAACCATGGAAAAACAAAAGGTTGTCAGTGAAAATACAAAAATTAATCAAGATTTTGTAGGAATTGTAAAATCGGATAATCTATATTGCGCAACCATTTTGCAAGTTCGCCAGGGGCGGCTTATAAATAAAAAAGATTTTACATTTTCTCATTTTGCAAATTCTTCGGCTAACGATATTAACGAGGTAATACAGGCTGTCTTAAGAGAATACTATGCAATTATTTCAGATGCAGAGATTCCTTCTAAAATAATCCTTTCATCTGAGCCTGATGATAAGGATTTATACGAAACTTGGCTAAGTGGCAGGCTTGGTAAGAACGTAAAAATAAATGCCGCCAAATCCTCTCGCGATAAGCAGATGCTTCAAATGGCTCAAAATACTGCTGAATTTAACCTTGAACAGGCAAAATTAAAAGAACTTTCAAATATCCAAAATGATTACAATGAAATTGGTACATATCTTATGGAAAAGCTTAAATTACGTAATTTTCCTCATGTCATAGAGTGCTATGATATTTCTCACATTCAAGGTACAAATACGGTTGCATCGGGTGTTTATTTTGATAACGGTATGCCTAAAAAATCAAAATACCGTAAATATAAGCTTAAAACTTTAAAAAAAGGTGAGGTTGACGATTTTAAAAGTATGCGTGAAATTTTAACAAGACGTTTCAAACGAATTAAGAAAGGAGAAATTTTGCCACCTGATTTAATTATTATTGATGGCGGCAAAGGTCAGCTTTCAAGTGTCATTTCGGTCATGAATGAAATTGGGTTAGATTTGGATATTGTTTCTTTAGCCAAGCGCGAAGAAGAAGTTTTTTTACCAAGGCAATCAGAACCTGTTATTTTGGCATTAAATTCTCCTGCGCTTCATTTGTTTCAAAGAATCAGGGATGAAGCCCACAGGTTTGCAATAACTTTTCACAGGCAGCTGCGTTCTAAAAACATGACAAGCTAAATTCCTAAAATCATGCCGATTTTTTCAAATAAAGTTAGCTTTATAATGCCGTTTAATTCTTTTGAGAATAATATGTTTATAAAATTAATGTCCGTTACACATTTTTTTAGAAAATCTTTAAAAAAGACCCTGTTTACATTATATGCAGTATTTGGTTTTTCTGCTTGCAGCCTTGTTTTGATGTCCGCAATATAGTTCATTAAGTTTGATAAATCCTTGTATGTGACAATTTGATTATTTATGTATTTATCAATAATTTTTATTTGTTCATCTGCGTTAATATTGAAATGATTTGCTTGAGCTTTAAACATTAGTTTTTGCGCACCGGCACTTTGCGCAAGAGTTTTTCTTTTTGAAATGTTACTGATGTACCATCTGTAAAGCACCAATATTTCATCAAGATTTTCATATATTAAATCTTCTATAAACTTAAGCCAAAGACCATAGTCTTCGCAAACTTCATTGCCCTTTTCATAACGTATATTGTATTTATCCATCGCTGATTTTCTAATCATTGCTGTTGAATGACAAATACAGTTGTGTGAAAAAATCATCGTATATCTTATTGTATCGTTATCAAGCGGGAACTTAATAACTTTATTTTTTGGTATTTTTTTGAATGATGACCCCAAGATATCAGTTTCGGGGTGATTTTCCAAATAATTAAATTGTGTTTCAAAACGCGTGGGTAGCGAAATATCATCGGAATCCATTCTGGCAATGTATTTGCCGCGTGCTATTTCAAGAGCTCTGTTTGGCGCACCTATTAATCCGAGATTTTTTTCATTTCGTAAATATACAATTCTTGAGTCGTTGTAACTGTCGACAATAGTTTTTATGTAATCTTTTGAGCAGTCATCTATAATAATCAGCTCAAAATCCTCAAATGTTTGTTTTAGTATACTTTCAATTGCCTCTCTGAATTCATTTTCAGGAGTATTATATACAGGCATTATGACACTTATTTTAGGATTTAATTCCATAATAATTCTTCCGTTTATTTTTATGATAATATAAAAATATGAAAAGGCTAGAATTATGTTTATCTTGTGATGACAATTACGCTAAGTATGCTGCAACGGTCATATATAGTGTATTGGCTAATAAAAATGAGGATGACGAGATTGTTTTTCATATACTTTATTCAAATCTTCTGCAAGAAAATATTAATAAGTTAAGTTTTTACAAAAATGTTGTTTTTCATAAGGTTGATAGTGCACTATTTGAACCTTATTTTAATAATGGAGTGTGTAAAAATGTTACCGTAGCGACTCTGTATAGGCTTATGTTGCCTGAATTATTGCCTAATATTGATAGAATTATTTATCTTGATTGCGATTTAATTGTTCTTGAAAGTTTATCCGAATTGTTTTTTGTGACTCTGGATGATAATGAATATGCTGCTTGCGTTCCTGATTTGGCTTTGGGTTCACACATGAAAAGAATGAATTTTGAGACATCCTGTAAGAACTTTTATTTTAATGCCGGCGTTTGCATGCTTGATTTGCAAAAAATGCGTCGAGATAATATTCAACAGCAAATGTTTTCTTACCTGTATAAGAATTGGGATAAATTAAGCTATTGTGACCAAGATGTTATGAACGCGGTACTACTTGGTAAAGTTAAAAAAATGGATAGAAAATTTAATTTTATTACGCCCAATTTTTATTTTGTGAATTACAAAAATCCTCCGATTGTACATTTTGCAGGTGTCAAACCATGGCATGTCGGTTTTTATAATAATTATAGAGAATTATTTTGGAAATATTTTATGCAGACACCTTTTGCAGATGATAAAGGTCAAAAAAGAATTAAAAAGACAGTATTTTTTATGCATAAAAAACCTTGCCAATTTTTTTGGTTTTTTAAAATGTATCCCCTCTTTTTCCTTAAGAGTGACAGAATTTTGAATTTTAAACGTATAGTTAAAAACCTTGAGTTTGATTATTAGAACTTAATATTTGTAATTTTTGTTATCCAATATTTTAGAGGTGTAATTTTTTTGTCGGTAATTCCTCTTAAATAAGAATGTCCGCCATATTTCCAATGCAACTTGTCCAATAACAGACCTTTTCTGTTTTTAGTGTAACCTTTATATTTCCAATTTTCCGGAATTGCATACTCAGGCGGAATTATGAGCGGATTTTTATCGAGCAAAAATTTATTTATATGGCTTTCGTCATGCCATATTGCAATAATTCCGTTCTGAAAATCCTTTCTTATGCTGTTTTCGATTGCTTTGCACATTTCAATGTATTCTTTTGTTCTTCCGCCATGTACTCCCCCCATAAAATAGTGTTTTCCATGCCCGTAAGGTATGCAAGCAAGTGATTGAGGATTTCTTTCATAAGGAAATTTATCGGGTACGGATTTTAATTTGTGATTTAGCCATTCTCCTGCGCAAATATACCCATGCTCTTTGTCAGGCAATATCTCATCATTTATTGGTGCAATAAATTTCATATTTGCATTAAAATGGAACAGATAATCCAAATCTGCATAGAATTTCTTACCGCTTAGCAGCGTTGCATATTTATCGCACACGCTTATCGGCCAATTGCTGGACTGGGCGAAAATCTTTGTAACATCGTCATTGTTTTCAAAAAGTATTTCCGATGAATCTGTGTAAACGAAATATTTTACATTATGGTTTGGAAATAAAAATTGCTTGGCACTTTTGTAAAACTCCTCCCAAAAACAAATATATCTTCCTGTAGCAATATATAATATGCCGATATTCATAGTTTTCCTCGCTTATATTAAAATATTACATTATTTTTTTATGTTTGTAAAAAAAAATTTTTAACGGTTTAAAAAAATATATATAAGTGTTATAATAGTAGTAATTAAATATGATGGTTGTTTATCGTAAAAATCCGTTATATTATTTGTGTTGCTGCATGCTATTAATGGGATTATGTTTGCCATTATGTGCTTGTGGTAAAAAACAAAATTTAATCAATACACACAAATTGCCGGGGCATAAATTTGCTGATTTACTCAATAATTCAAATGTTAATAAAACAACTGATTCAAATTCAAAAGGACCGCTTACCAGAACTAAGTCGGGTATATATATCTATAAGGATGAGTCAACAGTTAATACTTCAGGTTACAAATTTCAATTGAAGGACAAAACAAATGTCGGTCCGGATGAGGTTCGTTTTGATGCTGAACATTTTCGTACCAGATACTAATATATAAGGAAACACTAAAATGAATTTTAAACATGGTTCGCTCGAAAGTATAATTTTAAATGCTATGTGGGAATTGGAAAAATCGGGAATTTATAAAAACTCCGTAAAGGATGTTTATGAATTTTTATCTAAAACCGATTCTACCAAAAGAGCTTATACAACAATTAAAACAGTGATGGATCGACTTTTCGAAAAAGAGGTATTATTAAGAATTAAGCAAGGCAAGAAATTTTTCTACAGGACCGCTTATTCAAATTCGGATATTATTATCACTTCTTTAAAAAAAATTGCTACGCAATACTGCAATGGCGATATGTCGAAGCTTATGCACATTACAAAATCTATGTGCGAAAATGATTCTCAGGTAATTATGGTTAAATAATATGACTGCTTCAGATACACTCAGTTCTTATATTAAGGATAGAATTAAAGTTTCAGAGCTGATTTACGCTGTAATAACAAGCAAAATCAGTGTACTTGATGCACTTAAGGAATTTCCGAAAAACTTGGGCGACCCTACTTTAAACGCTGCTTTTCATGCTTTAATTCATTTTGAAGCCGATGAAGAATTAAGAAAGAACGATGCAGATTATAAAGATGAGCAGGATTTGTATCTTGCTGATATCGCCGAAATTCTTTCTCAAGGGCATGCGTTGCCTTATAATATTATTGAGGAATATGAAAAATATCATAAGGATTCCCTTGTATATCCAAACATTGATAAAAAAACCGTTTTTAGGCGTTTAAAGAAAATGATTAACTTATGACATGTAATAAAAATGTTGCTCAAAATATAATAGAGTTTGTATTTGTTTTTTTGGTTACAATGTCAATTTTTTTATCTGTAATTGAACTTGGGTTGTATTGGCGCGCAAAATACAGTGTTGCAAACATTGCGAATGAAATTATTGCCAATATACAGATAGTGGCACAAAATTCAAGGTCTTACGATGAAATATTAAATGCGACCTTAGTTGCAGTTAATAAAAGTGCGGCATTATTAAATTTATCTGGTGAAAATTTTGATGTTACAGGTGAGAATGGTTCTTATGTATTAAAAAGCAGTTTCAAAAAACAAGGACAAAGCGCACTTGTTGTATTTTTGGATGTTGATGACCTTCCGTCCTCAGATATTCGTATAGCTGCCGCATATTGCTATAGCGGAATTTTTTTGTTTAACAACGGTAAAACTATTACATCAAGTGCTGTTTATTCTATACAAAAATATTAAATTACTGTTATTTTTTTTATAATCTTGCTATTATTTAGTCATGATTAAATCTGTTGATGTTATTGTTCCGATATATAATGAGGAAAAAACAATTGAAACGGTTATCAATAAGCTTGAAAATACCGATTTTTGCTCATTGAATAAACGCCTTATTCTTGTTGATGATGCATCTTGTGATAACACAAAAAATATATTATCAAAATACAATAACCATTTAGTTATATATAAGGAAACAAATACCGGCAAGGGCTCTGCTGTTGCGGAAGGAATTTCACATGCTACAGCCGATATTATTGTAATTCAAGATGCAGATTTGGAATACAGTCCGGATGATTACAACAAGCTTTTACCTTTTATAATAAATGGGCAAGCTGATGTTGTTTATGGGTCCAGATTAAAAGATAAATCTAACGAAAAAAATTTTTTGTTTTTAAGTTTAATTGCAAATAAATTTTTAACCTCTCTTACAAATCTTCTTTATGGCTCAAGTTTGACAGATATGGAAACATGCTATAAAGCATTTAGACGAGAATGTATAAAAGACTTTAAAATTAACGCAAAAAAATTTGATTTTGAGCCTGAGATTACAGCAAAAATTTTAAAAAATAAATTAAGACTTAAAGAAATTCCCATTGCTTATAATCCGAGAAACTATATTGAAGGTAAAAAAGTTAAGGGTTTAGATGCCCTACATGCTGTTTTTACACTTTTTTATTACAGATTTTTTGATTAGTGTATAATCTTTTTATGCAAAAGTTTAATCATTATACAGTTATGCTCAATGAGGCTGTCGGTGCGCTTAAATGCGATAATTCCGATAAAATTTTCGTAGATGCTACTCTTGGAGGGGGTGGGCATAGTGAATTAATCTTGAAAAAAATTTCTCCAATGGGCAAGCTTATATCATTTGATGTTGACTCTGATGCAATATGTGCATCAAAAGCGCGCTTGTCAAAGTATAAAAATTTAACAATCGTCCATGATAGTTACGTCAATATTAAGAATAATCTTGCAAAACTGGGTATTGATAAAATAACGGGCGGAATTATATATGATTTGGGTGCTTCTTCGCATCAATTAACTACGTGTGAACGCGGATTCAGTTTTATGAAAGATGCACCTTTAGACATGCGTTTTAATCCGAATTCGGATTTTAGCGCATGGGATGTTGTGAATAAGTATAAAGAAGATGAGCTTGTAGAAATTTTCTCTAAATATGGGGAAGAACATTACTCCAAAAGGATTGCGCGTGCTATAGTTAATTCTCGTCCTCTTAACACGACTTTACAATTGGCTGAGCTGATAAAGAATTCAACTCCAAAAATAAATTCTCGAATTCACCCTGCCACCAGAGTTTTTCAGGCTATTAGAATTGAAGTTAATCATGAGTTGTTAAATTTTGAAAATTCATTAAAAGAAGTAGTTTCATTATTAGATTCAGGTGCTATAATTAGTATTATAACATTCCATTCATTGGAAGACAGACTTGCAAAATCTATTCTGAAAAACTTTTCACTTAATTGCAGATGTGAAAAAAATGTACCTGTTTGCAAGTGTGAAGGAAAATTGGTAGAGTTAATAAACAAAAAACCAATTTATCCAAGTGAGGAAGAAATTAAATTAAATCCACCCTCAAGAAGTGCAAAATTAAGAATAGCAATGAGGGTATAATTCAGGAGAGATAGCTTGAGTTCACTTTCATTTAATAGAAATAACGGTAAGAATAAAAATAAAATTACAAAACCGCAGTTACATAAAATTCAAAAGAAACCTTATCCCCCAATTGAACAGGGATTAAAAACAAACTTTGCAAAAAATTCAAATCATCAAAGTAATCAAATAATTAGCGGTTATTTTGTTAAAGAAAAATCATATAAAGAAATGGCTATTGCAAGAGTTAATACTTTTTTGTGTTCTTTGCTCGGTTTTTTGGTTTTAGTTTGTCTTGTAAGCTACTATTTTGTAACTATGGGCGAGGTTTCTCTTAATCAAATCAGAAAAGAAACGCTTGCGCTTAATTATGAAAATGAAGATTTACAAAATAAATTGGACAATTTACAGTCTTATTATAATGTAGATATGGCAGTTGCAAAGTCTAATATCCTACAGCGTGCTACTAAAGTTGTTGAGCTTTCGGCTGCAAAAATCCCAAGTGTCAGATTTGACAGTCAGGATAGTGCTCAAAAAAAAGCTTGGTCTATGGGCTATTAAAATTATATGAGCAAAGACAGATATAAAAAATTTGATAAGAGAATTGGGTGTTTGCAGTTTGGTTTTAGTACATTTATTGTAATACTGCTTGTTTATCTTTTTTTAATTCAAGTATTGGACATAAGGCAATATCGTGACAGAGCAAAAAAACAGCGTTCTTCAAAATTGTTTGTTTTAAGAGGCGAAATACTGGACAGGAATGGGTACAAGCTTGCATCAGATAATACATCTTTTAATCTTTATGCGCATCCTATGTATTATGACCATACTGCGCAAGAATTAGCACAGATTCTTTCTCCATTAGTAAATATTCCTGTTTCGTCACTTACTAAAACTCTTTCAAGAAATGATTCAGTTATATTAATTAAAAAGACATTAGACAGAAAAACCGCCGAGGCAATAAAAGCAAAAAGACTGCGTGAACTTTCTTTAGAGGTTAAAAACAAGAGAGTGTATCCTCAAGGTACGCTTGCTTCACATGTACTGGGTTATTATAATGCCGATGCTGATGTTGCAGGCGGGATAGAGTATGTTGCAAAGGATTATCTTGAGTATTTTGATAAAAACATTACTTATGAAAAAACCCCAAGGGGAGATATAATATATAATTTTAATACAAATCCTGAGGATATTGCCGCGCCTATTAAAGGTAAGACACTGACTCTTACAATTGATTCTGCGGTACAGCATATTTGTGAAAAATATCTGAATAAAACCGTGCAAAGGACAAAGGCATTGAGAGGTGCTGTAATTGTACTTGATCCAAAAACCGGAGAAATACTCGCATTGGCTGCTTATCCTTATTATAATCCCAATAATTATCAAAAATCTTCCATGGTTGAGATGAAAAACTGGGCAATAACTGATGTTTACCCTCCGGGCTCTACGTTTAAAGTTATTACCGTTGCTTGCGCGATGATTAACGGCAAGGTAAATAAAAATACCCGCATTTTAGACACTGGTAAAATGAAAATCGGTTGGTGGGAGATTGAAAATTATGACTACTATAAGAATAAAAACCCCGGACTGATTGATTTAGTGTATTTGTTTGAGCATTCAAGTAACGTCGCAAGTGCTAAAGTGGCTCAGATGATGAGCTCTCAAGAGTTTTATGATACTCTAAAAACATTTAACTTTGGCAGTACGACAGGAATTGATTTGCCAGGTGAGTCTTCAGGTATTTTGCCTGCCCCAAAAAGTTGGGATGTTGCAACACATGGTGCTATGGGTTACGGATATGGTACTTCGGTAACCGCTATTCAGATGGCATCTGCAGTTGCTGCAATTGCAAATAATGGGGTATGGATTACACCTCATGTCATAAAATACCCTCAAGACGAATTGGAGGATAAAATAATTCAACGTCGTGTTATGAGTGAACAATCCGCAAAAGATTTGACAGACATACTTGTTCAATCAATCGAAAATGGAAAAAACATTGCCAAAATGGATGAGTATTATGTTGCGGCTAAAACCGGTACATCCAAACGTCCGCTTGATAATGGTGCAGGTTATTCCAATAAGTTATATACCTCTATGGTAGGTTACCTGCCTGCATCGGACCCCAAGATTCTTGTATATGTTGTTGTTGACAGTCCGGGTGGCGAAGCAATTTGGGGTTCAACAGTTGCTGCACCAATCTTTAAGGATATCACTACTGAGCTTGTTAAAATTATGAATTTAAATCCTGATAAGAAAAAAACTGTTAACAAATCTCAAATTTAAGAGTAAAATATACTTGCATCACCTTGTACGGAGTATACACAATGGAATTAAGTAAAATTATAAAAGAAGTGGAACCTAAGGAAGTCTTGAATTTCAAAGATGTAGATATATGTGGAATATCCTATAATTCTAAGACAATTAATTCTCATGAAATATTTGTTTGTCTTAAAGGAGAGCATGTTGACGGGCATGATTATGCGCAGATGGCATTTGAGAAGGGTGCTGTTGCTCTTATGTGTGAAAAGCCCCTTAATATCGAAATTCCCCAATTGATTGTAGAGTCAACTCAAGAAAAAATTGCGGATTTATCAGCATGCTTTTATCACAATCCTTCACGGGAATTAAATCTAATCGGAGTTACAGGTACAAACGGGAAAACTACTGTTACACACCTTATTCAGAAAATTTTTGAGCAAAATTCAAAAAAATGCGCATTGATAGGTACATTGGGCTATAAGTTATCATCTTCCAGTGAATATTTTGAGGCAAAACATACCACCCCTCAGGCGCCTGAATTGCAGCATACATTGCAAAAGATTTTAAAATCAGATATTTTAAATGTTGTTACCGAAGTAAGTTCGCATTCGTTAGAACAACACAGGGTCCGTAAGTGTAAGTTTTCAGGTGCCGTATTTACTAATTTGACTCAGGATCACCTTGATTTTCATATAACCATGGATAATTATTTTAATGCAAAAGCAAAGTTGTTCTCAAATCTTGATTGTGGTTCTTATGCAATAATTAATAACGATGATAAGTATGCTAAAAGGCTTATTGCTCTGCTGCCAAATGGCGTAAAATTAATTACCTATGGTGTAAAAAATACTTCGGATTTAATGGCAAAAAATATCGAGTTTACCTCCTCTGGTGTGAGTTTTTTGTGCCAATATGGCGATTCCAATGTAAACATCAAGTTGAAACTTAATGGCATGTTTAGTGTTTACAATGCTCTTGCTGCTATTGGTTGTGCTCTTGCAAACAATATTTCGCTTGACGTTTCCAAATTGGCATTGGAGAGCACAAAGAGCGTTGCCGGTCGTTTTGAAATTGTATGCACTTCTCCGCTTGTAATTGTTGATTATGCTCATACTCCCGATGGACTGGAAAACATTTTACGTGCAGCACGCGAATTGACCCCCAATAACGGAAGTTTAATTTGTCTTTTCGGTTGCGGTGGCGACAGAGATGCAACCAAGCGCCCCAAAATGGGTAAAATTGCACAATCACTTAGTGATAAAATTGTTGTAACGTCTGATAATCCACGCTCTGAGGACCCTCAGCAAATTATAACAGATATTCTTTCCGGTCTTAAATTAATTAATCCTAAAACGGTTTTTGTTGAACCGGACAGAGCTGAAGCAATAAAATTGTTGAAAACTATCGCAAACGATAACGATGTAATAATCGTTGCGGGCAAGGGTCATGAAGATTATCAAATTTTAAAAGACAGAACAATTCATTTTGATGACCGTGAGGAGGTTGCAAAGGTTTTTTCAAATTCTCATTAAACCGCAAAGGGTATTTTCAAACTTTTATTCTTGTATTAGAATAATGATTGAAATGGAGGAAACTTGAGCGAAAAATTAATAATCAGCGGTTCTCGCCCTCTTGAAGGTGAAGTTTCTATAAGCGGCGCAAAAAACGCAGTTCTTAAGCTTATGGCTGCTGCTCTCCTTGCTCAAGATGTTTCAAAAATACATAATGTCCCCGAGCTTACTGACGTTGAAATCATGCTTGATGTTCTCGAGTGTTTAGGTGCAAAATGTATTTACAATAAAGCAGATAAGTCTGTTGAGATTGATGCTACTAATTTAACAAGTGTTGTAGCATCTGATAAGTTTGTAAGTAAAATGCGCGCTTCTTTTGTTGTTTTGGGTTCTTTGGTTGGTCGTATGAAAGAAGCTCGCGTTGCACTGCCCGGAGGGTGCAAAATAGGTGAGCGTCGAGTTAATTTCCATATCAAAGGTCTTGAAGCTCTTGGTGCAAAATGTAAAATTGAACAGGGTTATGTCCATGCGCAAGCCAAAGAATTAGTCGGCGCAGATATTTGTCTTGATATTCCCTCTGTCGGTGCTACTGAAAATATCATGCTTGCTGCTGTTTTGGCTTCCGGTACTACCAGAATTCAAAATGCCGCACAAGAGCCTGAAATTGTTGATTTGGCTAACTTTCTAAAGGCAATGGGTGCTCAAATTGACGGCGCAGGTACTAATGAAATTACTATTTACGGTGTTAAGCAAAGTGAATTGCACGGTGTTGAGTATACAACAATTTCTGACAGAATTGAAGCCGGAACTTATATGAGTGCCATAATCGCATCGGGTGGTCATGGTATCATAAAAAATGTATTTCCTAACCATTTAACGATATTCACGGGCAAACTTTTGGAGATGGGCGCAAAAATAAGACTTCTTGAGCCTAATGTAATGGAGGTTTCTTCAAACATGCGTCTTTTGCCTATGAATTTTATAACACAGCCATACCCTGGTTTCCCTACCGATTTGCAGGCTCTTGCCATGGCGCTTTTGTCTACATCGAACGGAATTAGTGTCGTCACTGAAAGTTTATATGAAAACAGGTTTATGCATGTGGCAGAGCTTTGGAAGATGGGTGCAAATATTAAACAAAGCAAAAATCATGCGATAATTAAGGGTGTCGATTATCTTGTTGGTACATCTGTTAGCGCCCCTGATTTGCGTGCAGGTGCTGCGCTTGTTGTTGCTGCAATTATGGCACGTGGTGAGAGCGAAATCCATGGGTTAAATCATATTGATCGCGGTTATGAGAAATTTACAGATAAACTAAAAGGTCTTGGTGTTTGTGTTTCCAGAGTTTCGGATGATTCAGATTTACTTAAGACATGCGGAGGTATAAATGACACACAAGTATAAACGTTGGTATGATTATGATCCTTTGCTTGTGGAAGTAATTAATTTATTGAAAAATTATCAGGACGAACTTCACTCTCAGGCTATAATTTTTCTTCAAAAGGTTGAAGAACAGGTTTCTAAAGAAGCTTTAGACAGGTTTTATGAAATGGTAAAACCTTTTAACGGAAATCGTTGGTATGATAAAGACCCTATTATTTCAAAAACTGTCGAGCTTTTGCGTGTTGTTCCGCAACAAATTCAAAAACAAGCTGCAGACAGTTTTATTGCTGCATTGCGCGAAAATGGCGTAGTTGTTGAAATTACTAAAAATGAAGTTTAAATTTTTTAATTTTTGTTTTTATTTTTTTAAAAATATTGTCATTTTTTAGTCTGTTTATTATGTCTTTTTCCATATTTAGCTCAATATTAGCAAATTGGCTTTCAAAAACATAATTCATTAATTTTTTCAAATTGTTTATTTTTATTGCTTTTTGTGTTAGTTCACATGACAGTGCAAGCGATGCTTCAATGTTATCTTTTGTATTTTCGCTCACTTCGTTGTCGCAATATGCGCTCAATAGCTTGTATTGCTGGAATTTTTTTGCCCTTTGTATGTTTTTTTGTTTAATTTTATCGAACAGCGATTTTATTATTCTGTATTTTTCCATGCAAAAAGGACAATTACGAAGATGTATTGCAACCCTGTTTCTTTGATTTTCTGTAAGTTTGTCGTCTATATAAGGTAAAATTAGTCTTGAAATATTTTCGCAGGTCAAATTTCCTTTCAGCATTATTACTCCTTTAGCTTAAATATGGTTTTAAATATTCTTGCAATTTTAGTCTTGCGCGTGCAATTCTGGATTTTACCGTTCCAATGTTTGAATTTGTTGCATTTGCAATTTCCTCGTAACTTAACCCCTGCAGTTCCCGCATAATGATTGCTGCCTTAAACGGGTCAGGTAGTTTGTGTATTGAATTTTTTATTGCTGCTTCAAGCTCTTTATCAACTGCTTTTTGGTATGGATTAGATGCAAAATCCGGTATTTCAAAATTTGTTTTACTTTCTTCTGTATTTTCTAAACAAACTTTTTTAACACTTTTTTGTTTTTTTCTCAGTGTGTCATAAAATTGGTTTATTATTATTTGATTTAGCCATGACTTGAATGTTCGCGGATTTTTTAGCTTTTTAATATTTTTTGCAACCTTGAATAAAATCTCTTGGGTTAAATCCATAATTTCGTCAGGTTTAGCATTAAGATAATAAAGTGTTGCATAAACATTTTTTTGTTGACGTTTGATTATTTCTTCAAGAGCATCCATATCGCCACTTCTTGCGAGTTCTATAAGTTCATCAAGGGAATTATTTTTTATTTTGTACTTCATATACAAAAAATTAAATCTAAAACCCTTATTAAACTATATTCTTTGTTATATAATCACATAGGCAGTATTTTTTATGGAGATATCTTGAACAGAATAATTGATGCGAACTTAAATCGTGCAACAGAAGCTTTAAGAGTGTTGGAAGAAATTTGTCGTTTTAAATTTAATGATTTAATTTTAACAACAGAGCTGAAAAATATCAGACATGATATTTGCCTTTTTTTTGATGACAAATATGATGTTTTATTAAAATCAAGAAATACTTTATGTGATGTTGGTACCGAAGTTGACAATCCGACAAAATCTTCTCGTCATAATATTGATTTTGCATCCGTGTTTCGTTCTAACTTTAAAAGGCTCGAGCAGGCACTTAGGGTTTTAAATGAATATGGCGGCTTAAGTGACACTTTTCGTTATAAAATTTATACAATTGAAAAAAATATGAATGAGAGACTGCAAATGGACATTAAAAAATATTTATTAAAAGACAAGAGATTATACCTTGTTACAAATTCAGACGGATTTGATACTGATGCTGAATTTTTAGATAAAGTTGCACTTGCAATTAAAAGCGGAGTAGATATTGTTCAATTAAGAGAAAAAACAAAACCGGCATCTAAAATTATTCAATATGGCAGAGTTATAAGACAGCTTACAAGTGAATACGGCGCATTGTTTATTGTGAATGACAGAGTTGATTTAGCTCAAATTTTAAATGCTGATGGTGTTCATCTGGGGCAAGATGACATTGATATTCACAGTGCACGAGAGATTTTGGGTGAGGAAAAAATTATCGGTATATCAACTCACAAGCCACAGGATGCCATTGAAGCGATAAAACATGGCGCAGATTATATTGGAGTTGGTCCGATATATAAAACACCTACCAAACCGCTTAGAGAGCCCGCAGGATTAGAATATTTACAGTGGGCTGCTAAAAATGTTGATATACCTTTTTATGCAATAGGCTCAATAGATTTAAGTTCTATTGATGAGGTTATTTCATGTGGCGCGAGTCGTGTTGCCTTGGTTAGGGCGATTATGTGTGCAGATAATATTCAAGACGTTGTCTGCCAATTAAAACACAAGATTTGTAAAGTTTCTAATTAAGAATTTATTAAATTACTTAAAAAAAATTTTTTTTGTGTTTTAATATACTGGTTATATTTTGTCATCTGTAAAATATGAAACTATTACCGATTAACAACAAAAATGGCGCATGTAATAACGTGCGTGTTAATAGAAACGAAAACTTTAAAGGCGGCGCTTTTTTGGATTTGGCAACAAAAGGGCTGCAAATGTGTGATAAATATCCAATGATTGGTGTTGCGGTTACGGATTCTGTTGCCACTGATGTCCCTCGGACTGTATTTGATTTAGTTAAAACAGGTGTTCCTGCTGCAATGGAAACTATGCGCCGAGAATTTTCGGGTCTTTTTGTTAATTGTTTAATGCCCTCTTTTATTGTTTTAGGTGTTGCTAAGTTATTCAATAAACCTATACTCGGGGACAGGTTTAACGGTGTTAATATGTCGTCCTCATGGGCAAATGAAGAAAGTATTAATAATTTTATTAATACATTTAAAAAATCTATGGATATTTCTTCATCTAAAACAAATCCCGATGAAATTAAATTATTTTTTACAAATTTATTAACAGGTTTAAACGGTCGTGACGGCGATAAGTGGATTGAATTTTCTTCCACTCTTGGCAAGGATAAGCTTAATCAGGTAACCGACATTTTAACAAATGCTGTGTTTAATCAATCTACTGATAGAAATACTGTTAAAGATTTAATCGCCGAGGCATCTTCTATAATTACAGATACAACCCATGCCGGCGAAATTTTAACCTACGATACTTCAAAAGGAAAGGCGCTTACTTCTAATCTATCAGAACTCTTAAGAGATAGCGTTGATATGGGTAAACGTTTCACAAATGACACGGTAAGGTCAAATTTAGATAATTTTGCCAAGAAGGCCATTAAACTTGTCAACGCAAAAAGTGTACTCGGACTTGCAATTATTGTGCCTTTGGCAATGTCTGTTCAATCAATAAATAGAGCAATTACTCGCCATAAATATAAACATAAAGGTGCGCCAATATATAAAGATTTTGAAAAGGGTAATACTTATAAAGAGATGACTACGGGCGAAAAAGCAAAATTTTTCTCACAGAAATTACTTGCGGCAGGCTCTATGGTTTCTCTTGCACTTTTATCTATGATGAAGAAACCAAGCCTTTCAATGTTTCAATTTAAAGGCATGTTTCCTACGGTTGACCAATGTCGATGGATTGCAACAGCTACTTTTGTCAGCAGAATGTTTGCTTCGGAAGACCCAAATGAACTTCGTGAAAGTACTGTCCGCGATATGGCATCTTTTGCGGGCTTATATTTTCTTGGAGATTACGCAGGAAAGGCAGCTGCAAGTATTATTGAGAGTGTAAAGCCTGACGTCAAATTGTTAAACAGAACAGGTAAATCTACGGCAGACAGTTCTTTTATTAAGCGTGCAGGTGATTGGATTAAAAATACAAGTTTAAAATCTTTTGATGAGGTTTTGCCAAAACATAAGAATTTGCGCTCGATTTGTCAACTTGCCAGTCTTGGTTTTTCAATTATATCTCTTGGATTGCTATTACCTGCCTACAACAGACGAGTTACCGAGAAAAAAGTTGCTGAAGCTAAAGAAAAAGAATTAAAGTCTAAAATGTTCCACAAGAATAATGATTCTCGCTTTATTCTTGAACTCAGGCGCGAAAAATCGCTTTCTAATGATGGTATTTATCATGTTGTTGCGCAAGATTGTTTTAAATAAAAAAACTGCCCATTAAGAGCAGTTTTTTTATGACTTGTATTACATTTATTAAATAACACCTTGAGCCATCATTGCAGCTGATACACGCTTAAATGCGGCAATGTTTGCACCTGCAACATAATTTGTGCCCAATCCGTATTCGTCAGCAGTTTCCTTGCATGCCTTGAATATGTTTGTCATAATATCGTCAAGTTTTTTATTAACTTCGTCGAATGTCCAAAAATATCTCATGCTGTTTTGGCACATTTCAAGCGCAGATGTTGCAACGCCTCCTGCGTTTGCAGCTTTTGCAGGTGCAAGAAGTACACCATTTTTCAGGAAGTAGTTAATTGCTTCAATGTCTGTCGGCATATTGGCGCCTTCTCCTACTGCAAATACACCGTTTTTTACCATTATTTCAGCAGTTTTGATGTTGATATCATTTTGAGTTGCACAAGGAAGTGCAATATCTGCTTTTATTGTGTATACCGCAGGAGTTTCTCCTTCTTTATTTTCCATATATTCGGCCTGAGGATGTTTTTTAAGATATTCTTTAATTCTTAAGCGTTCAACTTCTTTTAGACGTTTAATTTCATCTAAATCTATTCCGTTTTTGTCGTAAATGCATCCGTTAGAGTCACTCATTGCAACAACTTTTGCACCATATTCGACTGCTTTTTCGGCAGCATAAATAGCAACATTTCCTGAACCTGAAATTGTTACTATTTTGTCTTTAAAGTTTTTATTATTTGCTTTGAGCATTTCTCTCATATAATAAATTAAGCCGTATCCGGTTGCTTCTTTTCTTGCAAGTGAACCGCCGTATTCAAGACCTTTGCCTGTTAATACTCCTGCTTCAAATGCATTTTTAATTTTCCTGTATTGTCCGAAAAGATAGCCTATTTCTCGTGCGCCAACACCAATATCTCCTGCTGGCACATCTAAATCATGCCCGATATGTCTTTGCAATTCGTTCATAAAACTTTGGCAAAAACTCATAATTTCATTATCTGATTTTCCTTTCGGATCAAAATCCGAACCACCTTTTCCTCCACCGATAGGTAGACCCGTAAGTGCGTTTTTGAAAATTTGTTCAAATGCTAAAAATTTCATAATGCTTTGGTTAACACTTGGATGAAATCTTAAGCCGCCTTTGTAAGGACCTATACTGCCGTTAAATTGGACACGAAACCCTCTGTTAACTTGCACTTTGCCGCTATCATCAATCCAAGGCACGCGGAAAGAAATAATTCTTTCGGGCTCTACCAGTCTTTCAAGCAGTGATGTTTTTTCAAATTCACTATGGCGTTCAACGACAGGTTTTAATGTTTCTAAAACTTCGCTTACGGCTTGAATAAACTCTTTTTCTGCGGGATTTTTTTTCTTCGTAATCTCCAGTACGCTTTCAATGTAGTTAGTCATATTTACTACTCCTATTATGTTGTCGGAATAATAATATCATTTTCCGCCTTCTCTAACAAGATTTTACGTGTTGATGTAAAGTTTTTTTTCAATTCTATTATTCGACAAATAGTTTTTATTGTTATAAAATAATTTTGTTCGTCGGAGTGGCGAAATGGTAGACGCGCACGTTTCAGGAGCGTGTGGAGTAATCCGTGAGGGTTCAAGTCCCTCCTTCGACAAATTATTATGCTTTACAGATGTTCATATACTTCACCGCTAGGCGATATAATATTAGTTGGCACAACGGATTACCTTACACATTTAAATTTTTTCGGTCAGAAACATTTCTTGTATGGTTTAAATATTGTGCCAACCGAATGTGAAGATTTAAAATTTTTTAGATACGTTAAAACATGGCTTAATATTTATTTTTCAGGAATTAAGCCTAATTTTGATATTCCAATCAAACCATTTGGTACTGATTTTCAAAAATCAATCTGGAATGTTTTATCAGAAATTAATTACGGTGAATGCGTTTCTTATTCTGATATTGCAGAAAAAGCAGACTTTGATAGCTGTTATTGTCGGGCTGTTGCCACTGCTGTATCGAAAAACCCAATACTTATAATTATTCCTTGTCATAGAGTTATTTCTTCTAATGGTTCGCTGTCGGGTTATGTAGCAGGTGTTGAGAAAAAAAAGAAATTATTGGATTTGGAATTATCTTATCCTCTGTCCAAACCTATTATAGCTTTTTAAACCTCCAAGTCCGCCGTTATACCTGTACATAGCAGGATTATATGTATTATTGTAATAGTAAGTACGGTTTATTACTCTGTTTGTCGGTATATATTTATAATTAGGGTACCTGTAATTATTATAACTTTGGTTAGTGATATAGGTACCGATTTTTCTCCCGTTTGCATCATATCTGCTAACCACCCCGGGAATAACTGAGCGAACAGTGCCGGTTCGATTTCCATATCTGTCGTATGTCGTAAATCTTGTAAGTGCTATCGTTTCACAGGTTGTGCCATATATTGCGCACAGTGCAATTAGTGCGGTAAGTAGTTTTTTCATGGTGTTACCCTTTTAATCTGATTGACAAAGATATTGTATTTATGTTTGATGAGGAAATGACCCCCCATAATGTCAATTGTTGGGGTTATTATTTTAAAATTTAAAATAAAAAGCCCTCTTGTGAGGGCTTTAAAATCTGGGGCGAAAGGATTCGAACCTCTGAAATGGCTGGACCAAAACCAGCTGCCTTACCACTTGGCGACGCCCCATTGGACATATTAATAATATATAATCAAGGCTTGTTGTCAAGTACTAACTTTGTTCTTGATAACATCAGTTATAGCATTAATAAAACTGTGCGTCATTTCTTCAATATATTCTTGTGTTGTTAAGCCGTTAACTACAATATCGGCAATATCCATTGTGGGTCTTATGTAGCGAAATGCTGTCTGATTTACGTCATGGAACTGCATGTCGGCTGCTTTTCCGATTTTTCCTCTTGAAACTGCGCGTGCATACCAGCGCTCTTTGATTATTTCAAAAGGAGTATATACGTATATTTTTACATCTACAATATCTCGCATACATTCGTTTAAAACATATAGGCCTTCATTTAATATAAGTTTTGCCGGTTTTTTTAGGACCATATCTTTTTTGCTCTCACAAGTAACAAAATTGTATAATGGGGAACGTATTTCTTTTCCTTCCTTAAGCATTATAAGGTGTTCTTTCATTAAGTTCAAATCAATGGCATCGGGTGTGTCAAAACTAAAACCGGATTTAAAAAGTTCTTCATAACTTCCGGCTTCTCGTAATTCATTTGATGCATCTTTGTAATAGTCATCACAGCAAACAACAGTATAAACATCACTTGTATCTGATTTTAAGCAAGCTTTTGCCGTATTTTTAACTAAAGTTGTTTTGCCTGATGCTGATTCACCTGCTATCGACATAAGAAATGTGGAATTTTTTTCCATTAATGCTTTTCTTGCAATATTAAAAATAAACGCTTCGTTAATTCTAAGTATAAGCGGTTGTTTTTGTAGTCTGTCCTTTGCTATTACTTCTCGGATATTGTTCAATATCCTTGCTATATAAGACATTTCTATTTTTTTATCTGAATCGTTCATATTTGGCATATTTATATTTTACTCTAAAAAAATTACTCATCAAAATTTATAATATCATTATTTTCTCCCGCCGCCTGTTCCAATAGTGCATAAGTCATATAAGCACCTGTTGCTACGGCTTTGGGGTCAAGATTGGCTTTTTGTGACAGTTCAATAATTGCGGTATTTATTTCGGGATTTTCCTCTTTTATGTAGTGTATCATTTTTTTCCGCCATGAATGGATATCATCCGTCAGTTCGTTTAAGACATTATTGACTGTATTTTCATTAATTATTGGTAGCATTTAATAATTTTACAAAAATTAAATTTTGGTGTCAAACAAGTGTTGACTTATGTTAATATTGATTTTATGAATATTTTGGCAGGAATATCGGGCGGAGTTGATTCTGCCGTTGCAGCACACATTTTAAGGTCGCAAGGACACCATATATTTGGGGCAATGATGAAAATATACAATGGTGAGGTGAAAAATTCCGCGTTCAATTCTTGTTATGCTGCTGATAAATCTAATGAAATTGCTGATGCTAAGGCAAATTGCAATGTTTTAGGGTGTGAGTTTTATTTAATTGATGTTTCAAAGGAATTTCATAATCTTGTTTTTAAAGTTTTTAAAAATGAGTATCTAAATGCAAGGACACCAAACCCTTGTGTTATTTGTAATCCTTTAATAAAATTTGGTGTTTTCCCTCAAAAAGTACGTAATATAGGAATTGAATTTGATAAATTTGCCACAGGGCATTATGTTGTTAACGAATTTAATCCTGATATAGGAAAATTCCAGCTAAAACGTGCAAGAGATTTAAGTAAAGATCAATCGTATTTTTTGTATGCACTAAAGCAAAACACATTGAAGAACGTTTTATTTCCTTTAGGCAACATGCTTAAGAGCGAGGTTCGTCAATATGCTCTTGATAATAATTTGCCTGTAGCTTTAAAACGTGATAGCCAAGATTTTTATTCCGGTTCGTACTCCGATTTATTTAATTGCAAGGATAACTCGGGTGATATAGTTGATAAATTTGGTAATATTTTAGGCCGTCATAATGGGTTACATAATTATACCATCGGTCAAAGGAAGGGGCTTTTGATTTCATACGGCGAGCCATTATATGTTATAGGTTTCGATGTAAAGTTTAACAGGCTAATTGTTTCAACAAAAAATGATACTTATTTTAATGGGCTTATTGCAAAAAATTTAAATTGGATTTTTTGGGATAAACCTAAGAAATCATTTGATGCACAAGCTAAAATTCGTTCATCACAGCAACCTTTTTTGTGCCACGTTGATTTAATAAACGATGAGGCAAGAGTAATCTTCGATGTTCCTCAAAGTGCTGTAGCGCCGGGGCAGGCTATAGTTTTTTATGACAACGAGATTGTTTTAGGCGGCGGGGTTATAGATACTTCTTTATAAAAAAAGCGGCATTTAGCCGCCTTTTTTATTTAGATTGATGTTTTATGAGTTTTGGAATATATCATCCATTTCGTCAATGTCTTCAAATGACAGAGAGCTTGTTGCATCTTCGACAGTGACATCTTTGGTGTCTGTATCTTCGGGCTGATTATATGGTGTATTATTTTCAATAACATCATTTGTGCTGATGGCATCTTTGGCATTGTAACTGTCTGAAGGTGTATCGATAACAATATTGTCGCTAAAATCGTCGCCTGGTGTTTCAATTACTACGTTGTCGCCAAAGCTGTCGCCAGGAGTGCTAACTGGTGGACTGTCTTCACACTCTGTATCCGTGTCAGTATCGGTATCTGTGTCTGTATCCGTGTCGGTATCAGGGTATCAGTATCGATATCAGTATCCGTGTCAGTGTCGGTATCTGTATCCGTGTCAGTATCTGTATCAGTGTCTGTATCCGTGTCGGTATCAGTATCGATATCAGTATCCGTGTCAGTGTCAGTATCTGTATCCGTGTCTGTATCTGTATCAGTGTCTGTATCCGTGTCGGTATCAGTATCCGTGTCAGGATCAGTGTCTAAATCGGGTTCATCATTACTATCTGTTTCTGTAGTACTATCAGTGTCAGTATCCGTATCTGTATCGGTATCAGTATCGGTATCCGTGTCTGTATCTGTATCTGTGTCTGTGTCAGTATCGATATCAGTATCCGTGTCTGTATCTGTATCTGTATCAGTGTCTGTGTCAGGATCAGTGTCTAAATCGGGTTCATCATTACTATCTGTTTCTGTAGTACTATCAGTATCTGTATCTGTATCTGTATCAGTGTCTGTGTCAGTATCTGTATCCGTATCGGTGTCGGTATCAGTATCCGTGTCAGTATCGGTATCGGTATCAGTATCCGTATCAGTATCGGTATCAGTATCTGTATCTGTATCGGTATCCGTATCTGTGTCTGTATCAGTATCCGTATCTGTGTCTGTATCAGTATCAGTATCGGTATCCGTATCAGTATCCGTATCTGTATCAGTATCTGTGTCTGTATCAGTATCGGTATCCGTATCTGTATCAGTGTCAGTATCCGTATCTGTATCTGTATCAGTATCGGTATCCGTATCTGTATCAGTGTCAGTATCCGTATCTGTATCTGTATCAGTGTCAGTATCGGTATCTGTATCCGTGTCAGTGTCAGTATCTGTATCCGTATCAGTGTCTGTATCCGTGTCTGTATCAGTGTCAGTATCTGTATCGGTATCTGTGTCAGTATCTGTATCCGTATCTGTATCGGTATCAGTATCCGTATCTGTATCAGTATCAGTATCGGTATCCGTGTCAGTGTCAGTATCCGTATCTGTATCGGTATCAGTATCAGTATCGGTATCCGTGTCAGTGTCAGTATCCGTATCTGTATCGGTATCAGTATCGGTATCCGTGTCAGGTTCGCTTTCGATTGGTAAATCTGGTGCATCAATATATATAGTAGTTTCGCCCGAACCGCAGCCACTGCCTCCAACGATATTGTATGCTGCATCCGCCAGCTTTACGTTATTTGTAATTGGTGTGTCGTCTTGTATTAATTCTATCTGCATTGCTTGTTGTGATGTCAAGTCCTCACCTGTAACGGTTCTGCCATCAAATTCAAATTCTGCAGTACTAAAGTAAGGGTCATTTTGGATAATATCTTTGATTGCAACTAAAATAAATGCATTATTTTCAATATCTTCCGGATTTTCGCAGTATCTGTCGTATAATGTTTTTCCGTTTCCTTCATACACATCTGTTGGAGATTGGTAAAAACGCATTAAATCCAACATTGTTTGATATTTATATTCATCGTCTACTTTTTCGGTAATGTCGACTGATTTAACAGTTGATTGTAGGTATGAGAATTTTGTATCTTGTCCGTTTGTGATATTTTCCCTTGCACCGTGGTCTTCGCAACCCAAGGCTATTCTTTGTGCTTCTACATCTCCAAAGTGTAAAACGATACGTGAATCAAATTCGGTGTTTTTAAAAAAGTCAAATGCTTCTTCTCTTGACATACCTTCAACGTATTGGGAATTTAGCGCATCATCTCTTAGTGCATCAACAATATCTGTATATGAGTCAGTCCAGATAGATTCAACAAATTTATCTTCTTTTTCAGCATTTGTACTTCTGTAGTTATTTAATATAGCTTCTTCAACACTGTTGTATATTGGGCGACCTTCTGTGTCCGAGATTGCGCCTTCCCAATTTGGATCAATTACAACATACTCGTTATCAGAAATAAATCTTTCCTGATCTACAAAAGTAGTCATAGTTAAATCATCATCAGAAGGTGCAAAATCTTCATGGGATGATGATACAAGCTTAATTATTTCTTCTTTGTTGTTCGGGTTTAACTTTGTAGTCAACAAGATGTCAGCAGGTATATCTGCTACATCTTCATAATGGCTGTCGTGCTCATCATTGATTACATCAAGTATCATTTCTGAATTTGCTTTTGCTTGGTCAAGTGCAATCGCGTACATATTGTCATTGTTAATTCCGCCAAAATTATTTCTAATTATGCTGCCTAATGTGTCGTCATCTGATACTGAAATTTGTACATGACCTGAGCCGTCTCTATCAGCATTTCTTGGTACATAAATATATCTTACTGTCTTATGTGGTGTTGTAATTACGGTTGCCGCATGAATATGGTCTTCAATTTCAAAAGCATTTTCTTGTTGTTCACCAATGTTTTGCATTGGGTCTGTTTGTTCGTTTGGTTCATTGTTTTCTACGCTGCTCGATGCTGATGTATCAGGTGATGTATCTTCAGTATTTGTATTATTAGTGTTGCATGCGCTCAAATTAAATGTTAACAAGAGTGCTGCAAGACCCAATTGAATTCTTTTAAACAAACCGGGGTGTTTACGTTTCTTCTTATCCGATGAACCGAATGATATGCTGTCATTGTTATATAGTCCTATCGGATTTGTATTTTCAGATGTTTTAGATTGTTTGTTTTGTGTATAAATTTCATTTCTGGCTGTAATTTTTAGTTCAGACATAAAATCTCCCAAGTAGAAGTTAATAAATTATAGTTTTATAAAACTCCTGAAATTATAATTGCACAATTTGGGCTTAATTATTTAAAAAATTTTACAAATATTTACAAAAAAAGGAGTAGCCTACGCTACTCCTTTAGTTAGCAATATATTTGATGACTTTTGTTTAATTGAATATATCGTCGATGTCGTCTGTATCATCTATATTATCATGTGACTCTGATGGGTTTTCAACAGTTGTATTGTTTCCAAAGCTGTCGCCAGGTGTGTTTACACTTGGTGTATCATCACATGACGGACCTGTACTTGGTGTATCGGGTTCGCTTTCCTGATTGTCGTCAGGATTTGTCACGGGTGTATCAGGTTTGCTGTCAGGAATTGGTTCGTTATCCGGTTCTGTATCTGCTTCAGGTGTAGAATCCTGATTGACATTTGTATCTAATGACGGTTGATCTGGTCCGTCAGGATCTGTTGTCGGTTCTGTATCCGGCTCTGTATCCGGAATTGGTGTTGTATCAGGTTCAGTATCAGGTACTGGAGTTGTATCAGGTTCTGTATCCGGAATTGGTGTTGTATCGGGTTCTGTATCAGGTACTGGAGTTGTATCGGGCTCTGTATCAGGTACTGGAGTTGTATCAGGTTCTGTATCCGGAATTGGTGTTGTATCAGGTTCAGTATCAGGTACTGGGGTTGTATCAGGTTCTGTATCC
>CASFXY010000001.1 GCA_949298805.1 uncultured bacterium | reverse complement strand
ATACCTGCCGGTGTGATGAAATTGGTAGACGTGCCAGACTCAAAATCTGGTGTGGTTCACCCCACGTGCCGGTTCGACTCCGGCCACCGGCAGTATAAACAATAATTACCCGCAATATTGCGGGTTTTTTAATATTAGCTTATTTATTTTTTATGACTTAACTTTTTTTACAAAATGCAACTTTACATTTAAGAGCTTTACAACATAATATTCAAACATATCTTGCTTTATTTTGTATATATTTATAATACCCAAGAAACTAAAAACCGGTTTTATTTTGAAATCAATTAAAATATTTATAATCTGCCTTCTTGCCTTTGGCAATAAAACACACAAATCAACATTTCTCAAAATATTATTTTCACATTCTTTTGTAGCGCTAACCTTTTCATTATAATTATTATAATGAAAATCTGCTGGCACACCAGAAATATCACACTCAAAAAGCTGCTTATTAATATATTTTAGCTTAGAATACTTTGAAATTTGTAAAAATAAGTACCAATCGATTAACAATCTATCCGAGGTAAAAAATCCGGCACGTTTAAAAATATCTCGACGCACTAAATACCCAGCAGGAACATTTGGTGTATTATAAATAAATTTGTAATCAATTGTCTTGAATTGACTTAAAGAAGTGTGATTTACGGCATTATCAGTATCGCCGAAAAATTCGGAATTAACAGCAGCCAACGAATAATCAATATTTTTTGAAAGAAATTCTTGCAGGGTTGAAAGCATTTCGGGCTTATATCTGTTTTGGGGGGAAAGTATTGATATATACTTGCCTTTTGCCATATTTATCATGTCATTTAAGGTTTCAACAATACCTTTGTGCTCACGCGTTATAAAGACAGTATTCTTAAAAGTTGACTTACACTTAGACTCTAATTGAAAAATTTTATCTCTGCTTGAATCGGTAGAACCGTCATCAATGACTATTAATTCAATATTTTTGTAGGATTGAGATAAAACAGAATTAATTGCATTTTGAACTTGATTTTCATTATTGAACACAGGAATTAAAACCGAAACAAGCTCGTCGCTTTTGTTATTCGATAGAAATTCGGATAATTTATATTCTCTAAGACCCTTGCAAAGTTGTTTGTAGTTTGGAAGATATGAGGGTAAATTTTTATACGATTTAAGAGCATAATTAAATTCTTTTTTAATAACATTTTGTGAAAGCTTTGTGTATTTCCGTTTTTTGCTGTTACTGATATATAATATATCAATTTTTGTGTCAAAGAACTTATTTTGTAAATCACGCTGGGCCTTGAGTAAAATTTCATCACTTTCTAATACAGTTGTAGATTGTGGTGTATCTATATATACAAATAGCACAGATTTTGATTTTTTAATTTGTGAAAATAAACGATTAATTCTTCTGGAATACTGAGCAAAAACCGCAGTGTAAGATTCATCTAAAGTAGAATTTTGAGGGAAATCATGATTAAAAACCAAGTTATTTCTCGTGTTTTTATATATCGTGCAGGGGATTGGTCTTTGATATTCTCCCTGCTTTTCCAAATCATCTTTGTTAATAAAATCTTTCATATCAGAGAGTAAAAGTTGAACTCTACCTTCAAAAGTATTACCATACAACCAATCAAAAGGATATGAATATCTTTGTAAATTACATTCTCGCAAAGTTTCAGTACAAGAACATGCAGCACCTAAACTCACTATCAAATCATATTCTTTTTTTACCATCCAAATCCCCGTCATTAGTTTTTTCTAATCATATTTAAAAAAGCATTATAATCTCTAATATATTCTTTTTCATCATAATGAGTGCTTGCAAGAACCATAAGCTTGCAACCATAAGAAAAGTGTCGCATTTCTCGCCAAATGTTTTTGCCAATATACAGACCGACATCAGGACGATTTAACCAGATTTGTTCTCTTGTTTTTCCATCATCAAGCACAAATTGACAAGCCCCATCAATCGCCACAATAATTTGCTCAAGGTTCTTATGTGCATGTTTTCCACGTTCCTGATCGGGCACTGTATCGAAAATATAATAAACACGCTTAATATCAAAGGGTATATTCCTGCCACCTTCAAGCGAAATTAATTTACCTCTTTCGTCACCGAAAACATTTAAATTAATTAACTTATAGTTCACATGACCTCGCAATATACAATACAAACAAAAAATGACTTGTCTACTAAATGTTATATTATCATAAACAAGGACATATTTGTATAAAATTTAAAACAACAAATACAAATGATACTTACATATAATTTTTCCAAAAATCAATTCCATGCTTTAAATAACCATGGCAACCGAAAGGTAATTTGTATTCATTCATCACAAATAACAACTCTGGGAACATTTCAAAAGAGAATTTTAAAGCCATATTTGGTTGGGCAATTTTAAAGTCAGCATCAATAAAATTTGCATATTTTACAATGGCATAATCTTCATTCAACTTTGTATGTTTCCAAAAATTTAACGGAAAAAATAAATGATAAAGATATAAAGCACAACACCATAAGAAACTAAATAAGTTTAACCGTTTACAAAATATACGATAAAAATCTCTCGGCAAAAACTTTAAATTTACATTTGAATTAAATAATTCAATCATATCAGGAATTTTCCTTAAAGAAAAACCGCCATTACCTGCAATATCAGAGAGATTGCCATTGTTAAACCAAGGTGCCCCAATATAAGAATAACCGCAAGCACACCAAAAATCCAAATCATCATTAAAAACCCAAGAATCAGGCTGATAAATCAACATATAATCGTATTCTGAAAATGCCTCATAGAAAAAAGAGCTCAAAAGAAGTTTTGAATAAGAAGAAACAGACTTAAAATAAGAGTCTTTAAATCTGGTAATGCTTAAATTGTTATTTTTGAATATTTGTTTATAAAAAGAATAATCTAATGATTTAGGACACACTAAACTGATTTTACGTGAAGAAAAAATCTTGGCACAATGCTCAAGAGATTTAACCTCATTTTCATCAGGAATATTTTTATAAACAGGAACAACAATGACTACGTTCACATAAGTACAATAACATAAAAATAAGTTTGCAAATAAATACAGTTGATGATAATATTACCATACAAAAAGGAAATAAGGTGAAAATCCTTAACTGGACCGCAGCCGTACAGTCGGAAAACTTATAATTCCCAAAATTGCGATTACCAATAAGGGAAACAGGTTCCTTGCGCTGCGGTCAAATAGCACAAGGAATTTTTATGACAGGCTATATGCCACAAATTAATAACAATCGCGCAAACACTTGCCCCCACGGACTGCCGCTTGGCGCTTGCCCAATATGCAATGGTATGGGTGGCGCAGGTTCAACAAAAAAAGCAGATGAGCCAAGACGACCGGGAGAAATGACATATCAGGAATGTTACGCTCAATGGAAACAAATGCAAAGAGCTGAGGCGAGAGATAAAGCATTGCAAGATGCATTACTTAAAAATGCCGAACTTGCCGAAAAATTTCAACAACAACTTATTAACATAACAAATGCTACAAACAATATTCTGGATAAAATCCAGAATTCATTACCTAAACCTATTGCCAAAGTGTTTGGCACAATATCCGACAAAATTCTTAAACCATTATTAAACATAATAAAAAATTTTCCGCAAATGTTAAGAAACATTCCAAACATAATTGAAAATATAAGAAATGAAATTGCAAAAGTTGCCGAAAAGTTAAGCGCTATTTTAGGAGAAGTACAAAATTTCATAGAAAAGAAAATATCAGATACGGTAAAATCACTTAAAAAGCGTTTCAGAAAATTCTTATCATTGTTCGGAATAGAAGAAGAATATGAAGAAGACGAAAAGAACAAAGAAGAATTGACAGTATTCAAACAATTTGAAATTGAAAAATTGAAAGAAGCTATAAGAAAATTAATTACCCCAAAAGATAAGGAAGAAAAAATTGCCGGAAGTAAAGATAAGCCAGTCAGCACAGAGATATAATCAAGCAAGCAACAGATACTTAACTAATCGCCAGCTAAAACAAAAAAATGCAACACTTGAAGGTGTTGTTATAAACAACTTTATAAAAGACGGTGAAAATCAAGATACACTTAGTCTGGATGATACTTATAACACACTTGTAATTTCGGATAATGAAAATGCAAATTTAGATTATTTCATTGACAAAAAAGAAAATAACAACGGATATAATACAAAAAAAGCTATGCTGCCACTTGCCTTTGGCACAGCTGCAGTTTTTGTTTCAAGTGCGCTTTTAAGTTTACTGTTTAAAAAATCTGCAAAAAAAAATCTGACTGAACCTATAGTCAAGCAATTGCCTGCAATGGGCATGAATTTAAATATAGTGGAAGAAACAGGATTTGCAACCTATATGGCTTTGCGCGATCCAAACAGACAAAATATAATTGCCATGATATCAGTTTTTGCCTTTAGCGCATTAACACTAAGTGCAAAAAAATTTGTAGAAGGTGTAAAGGAAATATGGATAAAAAAACAAGATGCCGATGTACAAAAAAAATTACAAGAAGATTTAATATCGGTTGAAACTAAAGCATTTTCGGGAAAATTAGCAATACAGAGAAATATATTAAGTCAAACCGGTAATTATTTTAAAAATGCACTTGCTATGAACAATAAAAATAATAATCAAGACGACTCAATATATTTTAAGCATTTTAGCTTTAAGGGCAAAAATAATGAACCGCAAAACGAGAAAAAGAGTATTTTTAATGAACTGTTTAGCCCTTACGGTCTGCTTACCGTCGGATTGCTCGCAGGTGCAAGTATACTGGGTATTTTAACACTAAAAAATATAAGAGCAGGTGCCAAACTTCAAGAGGAATTTGTAGAGAATTTTAAAACACAAAAACAAAAAATACTTGATGAAATTATAAATGGTAAAAATAAGGATAAAACTTTATTGACAGATACATTAATAAAAATGGGTGCAAGTTCAAAAAAAGCAGAAGAATGTGCGATAAAAGCAGGATTTAATGAGGAAGAAATAAGCCAAATAGTAACCAATGTTTCAAACAAAGTAGAAAACATCTGGGGCAATGCGCCGACTGGCATGAGCACGGAAAGCGGTAAATCGTTTTTCTATTGTTATTTAAACGAAGCGCGCGGACATCTTTATAATTGGCTTATACACAGCAATAATCCGTATCTTAAAAATTTATTCATTGCAATGGCCGCTGTAAGTGCTACCAGTTTTGTAACACAGCAAGCATCTGAAGCTATGAAAGAAGCCGCAGTCTTAAGAGAGAATGCAAAAACAGAACTTGAATTACAAAAAAAACTAGTTGAAGTTGAAATGAACAACTTTAAAGCAAAAAAAGAAAGTGCAATTGCACCGTTAATAGAAGAATTTGAACGACAAAAGAATGAAGGCAAACCTGCTGCAGAATTAAAGGTAATGGCAGATAATATATTGCTTGAAATTAAAAACGGCCCGCCATTTATATATTCATAGAAAGGGATAATGTGCAAATAAATCCGATTGTAGCATACAGTATTAAACATTTAGGCAAAAATGTGAAAATGCCCGACAGTACAAAAAATTACTGCTGCTTTGACAAAGAAAAAATTGATTCAATTATACAAGAAAAAGAAGCTGCACTTCCTTATATAGAAAATGTACTGAAAACAACAAATGACATAAGAAGTGTGTTAGACGGCTTATATATACTAAATTGCATGCTTGATAATGGTGTTAAGGGAATTGATAAAATGTATCCCACACTAAGCCGTTTTAACAGCACTGCCTCACCTGATATACAGGTAATGCTTGCAGGTATATACAGGAAAACACTCATTCCCGATGCCTTTGGTCCGCTCAATCGAATGATGACTATGCAAATTTTTTACCCCAACAGTCCTTATTTTGACCCAACAGAAGAAATAGGAGGGGCAATACTTGAATATATAAGGAACTATGGCGCACAAAAGCTATACGTTAGTTGAATTAGGCAAAAGGGTAAAAATATTGTAGAATGAGTTTATGAGAAGAAAAATAAAAGCCTTTACTTTGGCAGAAATGCTAATTACGCTGCTAATTATTTCTATAGCAATGATAGCACTTGCGCCAGTTATGACAAAAAAAGCTAAAGAACCCATGCAACAAGTTATTGTCAAAGAGTCTCAAGCAGTGCCTATTGGCGCAATAATCCTTTGGTATGGCAAAGAAATACCTCAAGGATGGGTGGAGTGCAGCGGACAAAGTATAGACAACGATGAATTTGCAGAATTAAGAAAAAACATCGAACAATACGAATATTTACCTGACCTCAATCAGATTTTCCAAGAATCCGATACAAATTTAAAATGGATTATAAAAATCAAAAAATAAATTATTTACTTTGTTCTATCTGAGCAAGTACTTCAGCGCCCACGAGATTTTCAAGTATCATTCTGGAAGCCCAAAACTCCGATTCGGCTTTTTTAGCGGCATTTTGAGCATTTCTATAGTAAACATCTGCAATGATTAATTCTTCACGCGGGGCTTTCTGAGCTTTATCATAAATTTCACGTCGTTTTTCAAGATTATCTAAAGTCATAGCCATAAGCTCTCTTTTGGTTAAATAATCAATATACAGGTTTAAAAGTTTTTTTTGCAAATCATCAATTTTTCTAACAAGCAAAACCATATCAGCATCATTTACTTTTGTAAATTTATAATTCAATTCCTTATCATCTTTAGTTAAAGCACCCAGTAAACCGCCCCCGATTAGCGCACCGGAAGCCATAAAAGGATTAGAGCTTAATGCTGTGCCGGCAATTGTGGAAAAACTTGCTATCGGTTTTATAATTTTCTTGATAATATTTTCATTTGGCTTGTCTTCGTCAGGATTAGAAAGCTTGTAAATAGTATATTTAATTGTTTCGCTTCTTTGAGCGGCAGCAGCCCATAAAATTTGCAAATCAGCCAAAAGGTCAGAGGATTCGATATTTAAATCATAAGATACATCATCAGCAAGCCTTTTTAAACTTAAATCAGCATAAGAAGAATCATAGGCCGCTTCTTTTATTCCGGTTTTAGAAACAACGGTTTTTCCTTCGTTAACCGTTTTAACTTCACTAAAAGGTGCTTCCGGTCTTTGTCCTATGCCAAGTCTATTGGCAGGGGGCATAGGATAATTAAGCCCCTCTAATGTAATGGAATAAGAGGGCAAACATAAAAAAAACAAAGAAAATGTAAGTAAATTTTTAATATTACTTTTTAGCATTGAAGGCCTCAATATTCACAGGAATCTCACGTTTTTTAAAGTTAACATCATTTAAGTCAACATTTTGAGTTTTTAAGTTATACTGTGCAACGTTAAGATTTTCTGTAGTTTCTTTACCTGCAAGACGTTCCAACATCAAATGATACTTCTTAACATCTTGCTTTATCGTATACTCCTCAACAAGCTGTTCTTCCCACTGCGCGGCTGCAACCGAAATTTCAAGACTATCATTTTTCTTTAATGCATCATTATAATTCTTGTTATAAAGAAGTAACTGCGCCCTACAGTCCTTTAAACGCATTAACGCGCCCTTGTAGTTGTAATATGTTATTACAATTTCATCTTGCAAATCTTCAATTAAAGCTGCCAACTCGATAGCCTCAGTATCGGTTAAGGGCACATCCTGTAACTTTTTGTAGTTATCTTTATTAATCCAATTATTCGCAAGACGAGCAGCGGCAAAAGATGCAGATTGAACCGAATAATGCATGCCCATAAAAGAAGGCAACATGGCAGCACCGCTCAAAAGAGCACTAACACTTTTTGAAAGCAGTGAAGAATGAATTCTGCGCTGTTCTTCAGGAATGGCAAGCTTTTTTAAACAAAATTTTATTAAAGGGTTAGAATCAACGGTAGCATTCCAAAGATTTTCTAAATCCTCAACGTCGCTTTGTTGCTGCTTATCAACAATTATTTGAGCCTGCTCGGTATCATTAATAAACAAAGAGCCCTTTAGCGTATGGACTTGCTCATCATAATTTATTTTATGCTCGTCTGCATTTTCCAATTTAATCTCTTGTGCACCGAATACAAACGGCGCAAAAAAAACAAATATAAAAAGACAGCATATAATTTTTTTAACCATAATAACTTTATAGCACAGATTTTATTTAATACCCAAAATCTTCACTTTGAGAATCTTCCTCGTCTTGTAAAGAAGAAAGGTCATAATTGTAAGTAGAGTCAAAATCTTCAGGAAGATTATCCGAATCGGGCCATATTGTGCCTTCATCAAACCTGCATGCACTCATATTTACACTTGAAGAAAAATCACTGTCGGACAAATCGGCTTCGTTTAGTATGCAACCCGCCATATCAGCATCTGTAAAATTAGTGTATGTAACACTTGAATAACTAAAGTCAGCACCGTTTAACACCGCCTCAGCAAAGTCACACTCCGTAATTGACGCTCTGGAAAAATTTACTCCCGTTAAGTCACAATTACTAAAATTAATATTTGTCAATGAACATTCGGAGAATGTGGCACCAGAAAAATCAATGCCCGAAAAATTAATATCGGATAACTCGGTTGCCGAAAAATCGCATTCGCTTAAATCCAACGAACTGTTTGAAGCTTTATAGCTTTCAAATACATCCTTGTTGTTCAAAATAAGACTAATTATTTCATCTTTTGACTTCATATCAAATATCCTTTTTACTCCCGTTATATTATTGTCTGATATATAATTAATTAGTCAAGTAAAAAAAATTTAACTGTCGATAATTTGGGTTTGTATCGCCAAAAGTACCGCCTGAACACGATTATCAACATTTAATTTTTTATAGATACTGTTAAGATGTGTCTTAACCGTAACTTCTCTAACAAAGAGTTTATCGGCAATATCTGCATTACTTGCACCCTTGGCAACAAGAGTAAGAATTTCTTTTTCTCTTGATGTAAGAGGAGAAATAGGCTCGGAAGTCACAAAAGGAAGTGCGCCGGCATGTTTTTTTTCACTGGACCATTTTGAACGTCTCAACAAAGCTTCAATTCTGGCAAGCAAATTTGGCAATATAAAAGGCTTGGTAATATAATCATCAGCACCAAACTTTAAACCTGAAATCTGTTTGTTATCCTCATTAACAGCAGTTAACATTATTATTGGAATATGTTTGGTTTTATCATTTTCACGTATAGATTTTAGCGTTTCCCATCCATCTAAATTTGGCATGACGACATCAAGCAAAATGAGGTCAAAAGAAGAATTATCCTCTGCCAAAAGTTTTAACCCCATAAGACCGTCAGTGGCTACGGTAACATCGTAGCCATACATCGGAAGTGCATCTTCCAATAGTTTTGGATTATCATCAATAATTAAAATTTTACCTAAAGTTGACATTTAATTCTATCCTTATTAGTTTCTAACCTAAAATATTTTCTTTAATGGCTTTTATAGCAGCCTGTGTTCTATCATCAACGGAAAGTTTCTGTAAAATATTGCATACATGAACCTTTGCGGTATTTACCGAAATATTTAATTTTTTTGCAATTTGTTGATTTGAATTTCCATCAGCAAGCAAAGAAAGCACTTTTTTTTCTTTAATTGTTAAATTATAATCATCCTCCTGCTTTTGCTTCTGCAACACAGAATTACGTTTTGTGTTTAAAACAAATTGGGATACCGTAGAATCAAACCATAAATTACCGTTTAAAATATCCTGTATAAGCTCAATAAGCTTGTCAGGCTTTATATCTTTTGAGCAATATGCACTAATTCCCGCCTCTAAGCACTTAATGACTTCGTCTTCTTCATTATGAGAAGTAAGGATAATTACCTTTACTCTCTTATACATTTTTTTAATTTCTTGTGTAGCCTTAACACCGTTAATACCGGGCAATCCTAAATCCATAATCACAAGTTGTATGTCATGAAGTGCTAACATTTCATAAGCTTCATGTGCACAGGATGCTTCAAAAATATTGTCTGTAAATTCCGCATCTCTCAATGAAGTTTTAAGTGCAAAGCGCGTAAGCGCATGGTCCTCTACTATAAGAATGTTGTATTTCTTACCCATTTTTAAATTATATTACAATTATTCCTTTATTTGCAAGATATTTTGCATTATTTGCGTTTTTTTGATAAATTAACAGCAGCAAAGGAATTAATACAAATGATAGAAATTAAAGACGTGGAACATGTTGCAAAGTTGGCAAGACTTGAACTCAGCGAAGCTGAAAAAATTAAATTTTCAAAGCAATTGGGTGACATTTTAAAATATGTTGAACAAATGAATGAAGTCGATACAACAGGCGTAGAGCCAATGAATCATGCAATGGAATTTTATAATGTTATGCGTGAAGATATCGTAAAATATGAAAATACGCGTGAAGAACTAATGGCAAATGCACCTGATTCTGAATCAGATTTTTTCAAAGTGCCAAAAATTAACTAGATTTTATTTGGGGAAACAAAATGACTAAATATATCTTTATAACGGGCGGTGTAGTTAGCTCTCTGGGCAAAGGCATTGTGGCTGCCTCTTTGGGTAATCTTCTCAGGGCAAGGGGGTACAGCGTAACAATCCAAAAGTTTGATCCTTATATAAATGTTGACCCCGGAACAATGAGCCCGTTTCAACATGGTGAAGTTTTTGTAACGGATGACGGGGCAGAGACCGACTTAGATTTAGGTCATTATGAAAGATTTACAAATACATCACTCGGCAAATACAATAATGTTACCTCAGGAAGCGTATATCAGACCGTAATAAATAAAGAGCGTCAGGGCGAATATCTCGGCGCAACTGTTCAAACAATACCCCACATTACAAACGAAATAAAATCCAGAATACAAAAAGTTGCAAATCAATTTAAGCCTAATTTCCTTATTGCCGAAATAGGAGGTACTATAGGGGACATTGAAGGCTTACCCTTTATTGAAGCCATAAGACAATTTCGCTCTGAAGTCGGAATAGGAAACTCAATATCAATTCATGTTACCCTTTTGCCTTACCTGCCTACATCGGGCGAACTAAAAACAAAACCCTCGCAACACAGTGTAAATACCCTAAGGAGTTTTGGCATACAACCTGAAATACTTGTATTAAGAACACAAGTTCCGGTATCGCAGTCCGAAAAAGACAAAATTGCACTATTTTGTTCGGTTTCTAAAGAATGTGTAATTGAATGCCGCGATATGGATACCATATATGAAGTCCCCTTGGCACTTGAAAGTCAAAATCTGGCACAAAGTGTATTGAAACTTTTAAACAGCAAAAATAAAATACCAAACTTAAACAACTGGAAAGAATTGGTTAATAAAATTAAACACCCCAAAAAAGAATTAACCGTTGCACTTGCAGGCAAATATACAGAATTAAACGATGCATACATTTCAGTAGTAGAATCACTAAAACATGCCGGCTGCGCTTATGATACAAAGGTAAAAATAAAATGGTTGGCATCAGAAGAATGCACAAGCTATGAAAAAGCCAAAGAACTTTTAAAAGACGTAAACGCGCTTGTTGTACCGGGTGGTTTTGGTTTTAGAGGAATTGAAGGCAAGTTAAATGTAATAAGATACGCAAGAGAAAATAACATGCCATTTTTGGGTTTATGCTTGGGTATGCAATGTGCGGTCATTGAATATGCCAGAAATGTGGCAGGCTTAAATAATGCAAACTCTACAGAATTTGATGAAAAAACTCCATATCCAGTTATTGACCTTATGGCAGAGCAAAAAAATGTCGGCGGTTATGGTGGCACTATGAGGCTTGGTGCCTATGAATGCCATCTGAAAGACGCTACAAAAGCTCAAAAGGCATACGGCAAAAAGATAATTTCAGAACGCCACAGGCACAGATATGAATTTAACAATGACTATAAAAAGATAATTGAAGATGCAGGGCTTGTTATAAGCGGGAAATCGCCCGACGGTCTTTTGTGTGAAATGGTAGAATATCCAAAAAATGACTGGTTTGTTGCATGTCAATTTCATCCTGAATTCAAATCAAGACCCGAACAAGCACATCCGCTCTTTTTGGGCTTGATAAAAACTGCAATTAAAAATCTTAAATAGGCTCGGCAATTCTTGCAAAACCTTCTACACAAACATCAAGATTGGAAAATATAATTCTTGCAACATTTGGCGAAGGATAAACAATTCGTGCATAAATTATTGCATTTTCTTCCCAATTATCCTTGGTATCAATTGCCTTTATAGTGCCATAAACATTTGCGCCCTGTATAAAATTAATTGTCTTGGAATCATCATTATCAGAAAAAGAAATTTGATAATGACCTTTTGGAATAATTTTGCCGTAAGAGTCGATTAAATCACTTGACAAAACAACATTTGGCTTTGAAGAATTGATTTCTTTTGCACTCATCCCCATCTCACTCGAACCATCAGACTCAAAACTCTTTAAAACAGGGTCGTTTTCAGGCTTGTTTCTGTTTAAAAAATCTCTAAACTTTTGTATAATACCCCTTCTCTGTTTTTGCTTTTGATTAAGTGCATTATCAAACTGTTCTTGTGTAACAGCTTTTCTACCTGAAAAAGAAGGTGAATCAATCAAATTCATGTCCATATCTATTATATCATCCTCGGCATGCGATATGGAAATAAAGAAAAATATGATACAAAACGTTGCCAATAACTTCTTCATATTAATATAATAATAAAACTTGAAAATATGTAAAGGAAATTTACAAAAATTTGAATTTAGATTAAAAAATGTATAATTATATATTATGAATGTTAATCTGCTTCTTATATGTGCACTTATAATCTTTGCATTTATTATACTTAGGATATATTTTTTATTTTTGCTCAATAATGACGAAAAAGAACCCGAAGAACTCACGATTGACGATGTTTTGAGCAGGGCGCAACAGCTTTACAACAACGGGTTGCATCTTGAGTTACAACGTTTTCTGAAAAACGAACTGACAAAAAAATTCAATTCTCTGGAACTGAGAAAACTGCTTATACGTTCATACATAGATACAGGCAATACAAAATTTGCCGCAATGCACCTTGAAGCAGTTTTAAAATTAAATCCCAATGATATGGAAACCAAGGAAGAACTTGCAAGAATATATCTTGAAGATGGAAATAAAAGAAAAGCACTGAATGTATATGAAGATATATATAAAAATAATCCAACAGATATAGTTGCAATTAAAAATCTTGCACAACTATACAGAGATATATCATATCCGGAAAAAGCCGTAAAAATGTATAAACTACTTTTAGAAGCCGAGGATGACAACGAAGAAATTGCAAAAATTAAACATGTAATCGCTCAACTTTACTTGCTTGACGGCTTTACGGATGATGCACTGAAAACTTATGAGGAGATTGCAGAACTTACGCCTGAAGATACCGACGTAGTAAATATAATGGCAGAACTTGCCTACAAGAAAAATGACTGGCTAAAATGCCTCGAATGTTATGAAAAATTGGGCAAAACCAAAGGTGAAAATATTGAACTGCTTGAAAAAATAGCCCTTATGCATTTTAACCTAAAAAACTGGGAAGAAGCACTTATATCATACAGAAAACTTATTGACCTTGAAGGCTCGCAAAGCACAAATTATCTGCATTATCAAAACAGATACTGTGAGATTTTAATACACAAAGGGCAGGCCGAAGAAGCTATAGAAATACTAACAAATCTAATTTCAGATTTTCCCAATGAAGATTCTTTGGCATATACTCTTGCGCAAGCCTACGTAAGTCTTAGCGAATATGAAAAAGCAGTGCAAATGTATGAAAACCTGATTAACAATTTACCTGCCGAACAAACGGAAATACTGAGGAACTATATTTCACGTATTATTTCGGCATGGGCAATGGATTTATTTGCGCAAGGCGAATACAATAAAGCTTTTGACAAGTTTATGGAAGGTTTGAAATATGATGAAGTTAACTCGGAAATTTATTACAAACTGGGCAGATGCAATTGCGATATAAAAAGCTACCAAGATGCAATAGGGCATTTTAAGCGTGCAATATCTATTTCGCCTCAAGAGTCTAAATATTATTTTGGTCTGGGTTATGCTTATGACGAAATAGGCGACATTAAAAATTCAAAAACAGCATTTTATGATGCAATCAACATAAATCCGCTTGACATAAAATCAAGAAAAGCTTATGCAATTGCTCTTACAAAAGAATTAGAATACGCAAATGCAATAGAACAATTTCTTGAAATTCTTAAGTCAACACCGGAAGATGCAGATACAATATATAATTTAGCTTTAGCCTATGAACTGACAGGCGACAAAGAATCTGCGACAGAATACTACAAAAAGGCGCTTTCCGTTCAGCCTGACCATCAAGAAGCAAGGCACAACCTTGAATTGTTAAACGGCGAAATGATACAACCTGTTTAAATTATTTAATCTTCTTAAAATGCTTTGTAATAAAATTGCATATATTTCCAAGTGAATTTTTGACTCTCTTTAATACAGATTCACCAAAATTTAATGCTTTTATACCTGTATCAAGCAATTTTATTTTAATATTATCCGGAAGTTTAATTTTCCCCTTTAAAACTTTAGTACCCAAAACTGCCCCACCGGCAAGAGTAAGAGCACTCGCAAGAAAAACGGGAAGTGCATCACTTTTCTTTTTCTTAGGTGCTTGAGCCTTATTTGACATAAAATAATCACTCTGATTGATTGTATTAGGAATATTTAAACGCTCATGAAGCGTTGAAGGCTCATTATTTATATAAGCAGTTGCATCAAAACCCAAAACTTGAGCAGATGCCATATCCAGACTTGAAGGCAAAACTGTTTGCATTTGTAAACTCCATCATTACACATAATAATAAAAAAATATTTTGTAAAAAAATTGCCATGTGATTGCATTGCTGATATAAAATATTTATGATAGAAACCCTAAAAAAAGAAAAAATACCCTTATTAATAATATTTTCAATATATATTCTTGTTTATATCCTTACCTATGCTTGTTGCGGCGATCCTATAATTGACTGCGGCAGAGAGGCTTATATACCATTTGCAATAGCAAAGGGTAAATTATTATATAAAGACATTTTTTGTATATATGGCGCATTTCCATATCTGTTTTTAGCTTTTATTTTTAAAATATTTACGGCAAAATTAGATTTTCTGTATTCAATAGGAGGTATATTTGGCATATTATATATCTTAGGGGTTTATTTATGCTCAAGAGAATTTTTGTCAAAGCCTATAAGCACATCTCTATGTATTTTGTTAATTTTTAGCGTAATATTTGACCCCTCAATTTTTAATTTTATATTTCCATATTCATACGCAATAGTATTTGCCTCGACTTTTTCAATATGGATTTTGTATTTTCTCATAAAATACATACAGACAAAGAACGCGAAATTTATGCACTATTGCGCAGTTTTATGGGGTGCAATATGTGTCAGCAAGATAGATTTTATACCCGTAATTATTATAATAGCGACAGTTTTTGTTCTGTTAGAGCAAAACAAGAAAAAGGAAATCATTAAATTTATTTTTTATTCCGCTATTATACCGCTAATAACATATCTAGTTATTTTTACACAAGGAATAAGCATTTTTGATATTATAAAAAATTCGCAGTACGTTTCAAAAATGATGAATACCGATGCGTTTTATTATTTTTATAAGAACCTTTCCATTGTATTTTTTAGCTGGAATAATTTTCTTACAAATATAAAAAACTTAATTGCAACTCTATTAATCTCTTTGATATATTTTACGGTATTTCTATATGCAATCAGAAAAAGAAATAATCTCATAAAATACGGATTAAGCGGTTTTATATCATTATTTTGCATGTATATTTTTGCATTTAGGCAAACAATAATACAAGTCTTCTTTGCAACCCTGCCTTACATTTGTACAATAATTTTTCTTGCCATGCTGATAAAATATGTTAGAGCAAAAGAATATAAAAATACGAAAAATATAATATTATTGGTACTTTTTGCTTTTGCGCTACTATGTTCAATTAAAAATTATCATTCATTACTCTTAAGTTTTTACGGCACATATTCCTTTGCGCCGTTATTAATATGTCTTGTTTATTACATAAAAGAACTGCTTAAAAATAATGCTATCTATAACACAAAAAAACAATATGAAACTGTTCTATGTGGTTATTTAATAATACTTTCAATATTATTTGCCTTTCAAACTACAGTCCAAACTTATAATGACAATTCAATCATTAAAACAAAATTCGGCAAAATTAAAACAAATGAAAATTTTGCAGAACCTATTAATGAAACGCTCAAATATATTAAAGCGCATTCATTACAAGACGGAACAATAATGGTTTTGCCCGAGAGTATAATATTTAATTTTTTAACAGGGAAAAAAACTGAATTTTACCAAACAAGTTTTATACCTCTGGACTTTGAAACATTTAGCGAGGATAATATAATTAAAGACATATTTGAAAAAAAACCTGAATTCATTGTTTTTACAAACAGAAATACATCCGAATATGGAAAAAGTTATATATGTAGGGATTATGGTGTAAAAACTTGTAAATACATTGTAAATAACTACTCGCTTGAAGCAGCATTTGGAGAGAAATTTAGAATATATATCTTTAAATACAAAGACAAAGAAAATGAAAAAGAATAAAACTATCGGAATAATTCAACACGGATGCGCAAAAAATCTCGTAGACACCGAACTTATGTTAGGTATGCTTGAAAAAGCAGGTTATAAAACAACTTTAGACGTTGATAACCCAAATGTTAAAACAGTTGTTATAAATACATGCTCTTTTATATGTGATGCCGAAAAAGAGAGTATTCAAAGTATTTTTAATATGATTAATGCGGGTAAAAAAATAATTATTACCGGATGCCTGCCACAAAAACATAAGCGGGAACTAAAAAAATTACTTAATGAAGTTTCGGGATTTATTGGAACTTGCGACTTGAAGGATATCGTAAAAGCAGTAGAAGCGGACGAGTATTACAATGTAAGCGAAAATCCCGAATACATTTATCCGGAAGATATTGAAAGAGCGCAAATAACAGTCGGCAGCTCATCCTATATAAAAATAGCGGACGGGTGCAATTATTGTTGCGGATACTGCGTAATACCTCAACTAAGGGGGAAATACAAATCAAGAAAAATTGAAAATATATTGCAAGAAGCGCAAAAACTTGCAGATAAAGGAGTATCTGAAATTATTTTGATTGCACAAGATACGACAAGTTATGGGATAGACATATACGGGAAACCATATTTAGATAAACTTCTTGTTGAACTTAACAAAATTAAAAATCTTAACTGGATAAGGGTTTTATACGCATATCCTACAAACTTTACCGATAATTTAATTAAAGCATACAAAGAGCTGGATAAAGTAGTAAAATATGTGGATATACCCTTACAACATTCACACATTGATGTTTTAAAGAGAATGAAAAGACCAACTATAAATCAAGAACAACTAATAAAAAAAATCAGAAAAGAAATACCAAATGTTGCAATAAGAACAACTTTTATTGTAGGATACCCCGGCGAAACAGAGGAGGAGTTTGAACATTTATATAATTTTGTAAAAAAAATGAAGTTTGAAAAACTGGGTGTTTTTGGATATTCAAGAGAAAAAAATACCTATTCCTATTCGCTGAAACCGCAAATCAGTGCGCGAATTAAACATGTACGTAAAAATAAAATATTAAAGTTGCAAAAAGAAATTTCAATGAAAAATAATTTGAACTTTATTTCTAAAAGAATTCAATGTATAATTGAAGAAGTTCACACCGACGGTACCGCAGTCGCAAGAAGTTATGCGGATGCACCCGAAGTCGATGGACTGGTTTACATCAAAACTAAAGAGTATCTGTCCCCCGGGCAAATAGTAAGTGCTAAAGTAACAGGTGCGGATAGTTATGATTTAGTTGCGAGCTATGAGATGTCTGGAGTAAAAAATGAGTAGCCAAAAAACCAAAACAAATGCTGATGAACCGGTATTATCAATCGGTAAAGTAGCATCAGCTTTAAATGTACACCAACGAACGCTTAGGATTTACGATGAGCAACACCTTTTGGTTGCAAAGCGTTCAAAGCAAAACAGGCGCCTTTATTCACTTAATGATATTGAAAAAGGCAAATTAATTCAATTTCTAACACGAAATCTCGCAATTAACCTTGCCGGTGTTAGAATTATACTTAAATTACTGGAGATAGAAAAAGTAAAACCGGAACTTTACATCCAATATATCAAGGATGTTGCCAAATCCGCAAAAATTGACAACAAAACACAGCAGTATAATATTGAAAGATTGTCCAAAAGAGGCAAAAAAATCAATAAAACTGCTAAAATGTAGTTGCTTGTCCAATAATTTGCGAGTAAGTTTGAGCAGCTTTATATGAACTTCTGGCAAGAGGTGCAAAAATAGGATATTTTATCCCAATTTCTCTTGCCATATTTTCAAGCAACTTAAACTCATCAATCGTGTAATACTTTGCAACGGGCAGATGTTTCTTTGAAGGAGAAATGTACTGCCCAACAGTAAGTATGTCAACATTTGCATTTTTTATATCACAAAACGTTTGCCTTAATTCATCCTGCGTTTCACCCAAACCCAGCATTAAGCCTGTTTTTGTAATAATTTTTGGGGAATTTTCCTTGATATAAGATAAAATTGCCAAGGAAGTATTATAATCGGCCATCTGTCTTGCAATCCCGTAAAGACGAGGAACGGTTTCCAGATTATGATTAAAAACATCGGGTTGATATTTTATAATTTTATGCAAAGCCTCATACGAACCGCAAAAATCAGGAGTTAAAATTTCAATCTTAACCTCAGGCGCAAGTTTTCTTATTTGAAAAATTGTCTTGCAAAAATGATTAGCGCCGTAGTCATCCAAATCATCTCTGGTTACGGAGGTAATTACGGCATATTTTAAGTTTAGTTTTTTAATAGCAAGCGCAACATTTTTTGGCTCATCCTCGTCTAATTTTTCGGGCACACATTGTTCGATATTGCAAAAAGCACAATTTCGGGTACATGTTTTTCCCATAATTAAAAAAGTAGCTGTCGAATTAGAATAACATTCGCATTTGTTAGGGCATCTTGCGCCGTCACAAACTGTATTAAGATTAAATTCCCTCAGAATTGCTTTTACTTTTTTATTTTGTATATTATCAAGCGTGGCAATGGGACGCTTTAAATAATCAGGCAGTCGCATATTATCCATAATTTAGAGCCTCTAAAATTCCTTCAGAATACGTCGGATGAGGAAAAACAACATCTTTTAATTCATCAACATTTATACCGGCTTTGATAGCAATAGCAATTTGAGTTATTAACGCAGATGCCTCTTTTGAAACTATATGAGCACCAACTATAAAATTATTTTTGGTAATAATTTTAATAAAACCATCAGTTTCATCATCACACCAAGATTTTGGAAGGTAAGAAATCGGAAGTTTATATATTCTATAGTCATTCGACTTAGGAATATCTTGCTCATTAACACCTATAGAAGCAATTTCAGGTGAACCGTATATAACAGAAGGTGTCAATTCGACAACAAATTTCTTGCCCTCATAAATATGCTCAAAAAGCGCGCAAGCCTGATGAGATGCAAAATGTGCAAGCATTTTTGAACCGTATGCATCGCCAATAACATAAAGATTATCAATATTAGTAGTACAGTCATCAAAGATTTTTAATTTAAAATTACCTTCAAATTGTGGCAAATAAGGTTTTCTTCCTATTGCACATAAAATCTTAACGCATTTGACTTTTAGACCATTACTCAGGCAAGCAAAACCCGAATTAAAGGATGTAACAACAACATCCTTGTAATATTTTATTTTAGAAATTTTTAATATTCGTTCTATACGCGCACTGACATCAATATCACACAAGGGCGCAATGGTCTTGGCTTTCTCTATAAGGGTAACTTCAACACCCAAGGAGGTTAATATTCTTGCCCATTCTATTCCGATAGCACCGGAACCGACAATTAAAATACTTTTTGGGAGATTATCAAGCTTTAGTAAGTCATCGGAGTATATTAATTCGCCATCAGAGCAGTCTAAATCAAGAGTTACAGGCTTAGAACCGGTTGCAATAAAAATCCTTTTGGCATTATAAAGTTTATCTGCAGCAGAAATAAATGGGGCTTGTTGCTCGTTAAAAGAAATTTTTGCATCTTCTTTAATTAATAACAACCCTTTGTTTTGCAATTCTTTTTCTACGGCACATGAAAGCTTATTTACAATCGCATTGTTTTTTTTGCACAATTCAAAATAGATATTCTGATTGTCCTTAAATAAATTCAAAGAATCAGGTTTCGAAAATTTCTTTAATTTTGAAAAAACTTCCGTAGCACTTAACATTGTTTTTGTAGGAATACAACCCAAATTTAAACATGTACCGCCAACGGAAGACTTTTCAAATGCTATAACACTTAAATCTTTGCTCAAAGCTTTTTTTGCTAACTCAATACCAGAGGGACCAAGCCCTACAATTGCTATATCATATATCATAGCAGGAGTTTAGCACAAAAGAACAAAAATATTAAGCATCTTTTTTCTGCTTGTTAATCATATCTTGAATTTTGTCGATTATTTCTTCACCTTTTTTCTGAACCTCATCAACAACAGATTCAGCCTTTTGTTGAATTTCTTTTGCGGCATCAGAAACTTTACCATAAGCTTCATTAGTGCTTGCACTAATCATTTCACGAGTTTCTTCACCGGATTGAGGTGCCAAAAGTATGCCAATAACAGCGCCTACTACACCACCAACAATAAAACCTGCTACAAATTTTCCTGTTGACATATAATATTCCTTTCTTTACTTTCTTTTAAACAAATTTAAACCAAAATTTATACCCTTAAAAAGCCCGTCCATTAAACCTTTCATCTTGCAACCAACCAAGCCTGATGCACCAATTATATTTTTTAAAGCGCTTTGCAAACCGCTGAATTGTGTATCAGCATTGTTAGCAATTGAATTTATCGACTGCGCTGCTTCTCTAAGTTCTTTTAATGTGGGCTGAACCTCACTTTGAACACTTTGGGCGATTGAATCAACGTTTTTCGATAACATTGTCAAATTAATGATTAACTTTGCAAGTAAAATGCCAAGTACGAGTATTACTATAGTTGTCACGGTTAAAAGAACTACCAGAGACACATTAACGGGATCCATCAAGAATAGCCTTTCTAAATTTCATAAACATCGATTTCGCAATTTTTGGCATGAGCTAATTTTTGTGCCTTAATATTATCATTGAATTTTTTGTATGTATCTTCAATTTTTTCTTTTGAAGATTTAATCATGTCCATTGCCTGCTTTTTCGCTTGAGTAATTTCAGGTGAATACTTTTGCATTAAATCCTCATAAGTATCTTTTAACTCACGTCTTGATTCTTCGCCTGATTTTGGCGCAAATAATACACCTGCAATGATGCCACCAACAACACCTGTCAGAATACCTATTGCAAAACCCAGAGAATTATCTTTTTTACACATTTGTAAAACTCCTTAAACTAAGAATAGCCTAATTATAACATTTTTTCAAAAAGTACGAAACCCCTAAAATGGATTTATTTAAAAAAATATATAAATTATAAAAATAATGCTAAAAAAATATATAAAAAATCAACTTGCCAAAAAATTTTTTATTGATATAATAAAAAATGTTCAAAGGTTATTATAGTGGCAAAAGCGCTGTAATAAGTAAAATCGATAAAATATTCCTCAGTAGCTCAATGGCGGAGCAACCGGCTGTTAACCGGTAGGCTGTTGGTTCGAGTCCAACCTGAGGAGTTTTTTCTATATTTAGGGCTTAAATTAATTCGAACTCTTTGTTGCAGGAATAATCAAACTGCATATATACAGAATAATTGCAATTTGCTTGTCCCCTCATGATAACATGTAAAATAAACGAAAAAATTGTATTATTACATTTTACGAGATGGAGTTCAAATAATGAAAAAAATTTACCTGTTAACAATGATATTTATTTTATGCATCAATGCTGCAAATGCACAAGTATTTAAAGGACGAGCATTAAATGAAATATCTACAAAAAATCCAATTGAAATCATCAAAGTTAAAGCGCTTAAAGATTTAAATCTGGGAAGTGGCTTGATTATTGAAAAAAATTCAATAATAACAGGTAAAATGACAGAGGTTGTTTCGCCAGAAAAATTTCACAAAAATGCAAGTTTTACTTTTATACCGATTGAATATACTGATGAGCAGGGAACAAACCATATCATAACAAAAGAAATTAAAGCAAGTTACAGGCAAAAATTAAAACCTGATTTTAAACACTCTGAAATTAGTTTTGGCATGTCTACAGACGGTAAAGACCCGCTTAATTCTGCATTTTTCTTCTCACCTTCTTATTTTTCTAATGCTAAAAAGATAATTAATGGCGAAGGGAAAGAAGTTTGGGAGGATTATAAAAACAGGAATACGCCTTGGGGCACGGGGGAAGACATTGATATCAAGACTAATGAAGTTATATACTTTAATTTTCCAGATTTTGAATAAGAAATCACTTAAAAGAAGAATAAAACAAAATAATGCGCTCAATAAGCTCTAACACATATTATGTGGCACCCATTAAATATATGGGTAAATCATGTTCCCTGACAAATCTTAGGAAATCATCCGGAATTTCTTCAATTGAGTCAACCTTTGCAATAAATGCATCAATTTTAGGATTATAAATATTTGTTTCATTGTGCCACGTCAAATTAAATAAACCATCTTGGGCATCATTTATAGCCCTTCTTAAATCACTGCCCGAAATTTGTATATCATCAACAATATACACGCTATCGTCAGTTATTTGAGAGATGTATTTTTTAGATGCAATTTGCTCGTATAAACGCGCATACTGTTCATCTGAAAGCCCAAGAGAATCTTTAATGCTGTTAGGAATATTTTTTCTGTGAGCACTTATCGAGCTGTTACCAGAAATAATATTTATAAAATTGTCGAACCCCTTGCCATATCCTGAACCCTGGTTTGAATTTGCAGCATTTGCAATATTTACATTTTCAGCTTGAATACTCAGTCCGTATTTTCGACCCCCATATGTATTTAAATTATCAGGACTCAATAAAGAGGCGCACAAAAAACCTCCATTAGCAACATCAGAAAGCAAATCTACCGTTTCCATACTGCCGGCATCTGATACCATGTGCGCATAAATTCTCATATCTTGTTTTTTTGTGCCCGGTACAAAACCAAATTCACCTAAATCAGCATCATCGGCAAGATTTGTAATGTCTAATACCCGATAAGTGTTACCATTATATGCAACCTGTGGCAATAAATCCGGTTTTACAACTCGACTTGTAAAGCTCAATTGGCCGGTAGAATTCATGTTTGCAATTGCTTGTTCCAAAGGAAGCTGTTTAGTCGCATCGAGTGCAGAAGCGTATCTTGTGTAGAATTCATCACTTACACCCATTAAATCAGCTTCGGCTATAATTTTTGCAATTAAATAATCGTCCTTATGCCTAAACAATCCCGCTATATATTCCGGTGTCTTAACATTATTATTATAATCAGCCAACCAGTGATGATTTTTAACAAGTTCGAATATTCTGTCGTTGATGTCATCGTTAAAAGTATATTTACTCATTATGTTTCTTGAATAAAGAGCAGAGGCAAGAGGATGAATATCGTCAACAATAGCCTCTGATTTGGCTATATCATGCAGAATTGTTGAAAACTTCAGACAAGTTTTATCTAAATCACTAAGACTGGCATAATTTGGGTTTGACAATGCACCTTGCAAAACTTTTAGTATATGTGCATCAACACTTAGTGCCTGAGTTTTATGTTGCTGTTTTCCAACTATATTAAGAAATTCCGGCATACCTTCAATTAGGGCATTAAGTGCATTATTCAACCGAGCATCGCTTGTTATAACGGAATTTTCCTTTAAAAATTTATTTACGATTTGGTAAACTCGCTGTTGTGCTTCATTATCTAAATCTAAGCTTTCAGGATTTAAAATACCATTGTAACCGGCAATCTTACTGTCTTGCATTACAGGTGTTATTTCAAGCAAACTAAAAATTCTGTTGCGTTCATCCTGCGACAAATTTGCAAGGATTTCATCCATATCATCCAAAAATTCAGCTCTCGAATAACTTAAGGGCAAGCCATCTTTGCCAAATACTGAAAAATCAAAATTTTTCAACACATTTTCCAGTTCAGCATTATTATTAGCAAAGAAACCTGTCATCATTCTTTTTATATTTTCAGGGCTAACTTCTGTTGTAGTAATGGTCTTTTTCATTGATTGTGAAATAGAAGAAATACATTCTTCTAATCTTGCAAACTCTTTCGCAGTAATAATTTTTTCATCAAACAAATTCCCAAAATTAGTATTTGCACCATCACCCGCATTCAATACAACCTTTGAACGTAACTCGGATAACTTAGAAAGTATTGTAGTCTTTGTTCTGAAATCCAGCTCATATAAATTTATTTTATCCATACCGTACAAGTAGACAAAAGCCTCAAATTGTGAGCAGCGGACACCATCTTCTATTTTATTTAACAATAGACCAAAGTTAGAACTGTCAATATATTGTGCACATGGCTCTAATGCCAAGAAATTAAAACTGTTTTTATTGGTTAAAATAGCATCATACAAAGTTGGATTATCAAATAATTTACATAAATTATCGACATGTTCTGAACCCATATTTGCCTGTTTGACAAGCCAGGCTAAATCAAGCCGAGTAAGGTAATATATAATACCATTGTTTAAACAATTAAAAATATTATCGTTATTTAATAGTTTAGAGAAATTTTCATCAGAATAATTTAAAAATAAATCAAGAGATTGCGGAATGACATAAAAGTCGCTTCTTTTCAAACCACTTATTTTAGGCTGGCTTAATAATGAACGCAGATTTTGCACTCCATCATAAGATAAGTTATTAGATATTCTGCGCAAGTTACTAAGAGATATAACATTCTTATCTTTTATAAGAGGCATATCAAGCAAATCTTGGATTTTTGAAAATTCGTCCGCTGCAAGTTCAACACTTAATGTCTCCGACAAGTCCTGTCCGTATCTGCCACTATCAATTAAATCCAAAAGACGCGGCATATTTTCTTTCGGAGTACTAAATAACCAAAAATCAATATCTGATTCACAAATCTCTAAATCTACAGAACCTTTACTGCTGAATATTCTGTGTATAATGTCGAGTTGACTTTCGTCGCATTGAGAAATAAAAGACGAGGACATAAATTCTTTAAAATTTTCATAACCTTCATTGTAAAAAAAATCAATAGCAGTTTCAGTATCCAGTATTTGAGCAATCTTTTTTAATTTATTAGAACCCAAATTATCAGCAATATTTCTGACAAATTCATAATTTGTCAAGTCGCCTTTGTCTACTAGAAATTTGAGCATATCATCATTTCCCAGTAATAGCTTAATTGCATCATATTGTTCATCCGAAAGATACATTTTTAATGTATCACCAATATTAGAAGCAAAATCGCCACTTATAAGCAAATCTTTTAATTGAGATACCTTTGAAACATCTATGTTTTTCGAGATATTTAGAAGTTGATTCAAATCAATTTTGGAATCAGTAACAAGAGAGGCGATATTGTCATCATCAAGCAATTGAGATAATACGGTAAATTGAGAATTATTCAAATCCCTCACCCAATTCTCGATATCTAACGTAGATATTAAACCGTCTTGTTTTAAAGTCATGACATTATTACTGTTAATTAAGCTTGAAGTTCTTGCAAATTCATCGGCACTAAGTGCAGATGTTAAATTGGTTGGCCCTAGCTTTGAAGTAATAAAATCAATATCAGAATCTCCAAGAACACTTGTTAAAGTTGCCGAAGCATCATGTGCAATAGTATAATCAGCTGCCTCGCTTAACACATCAGACAAACTATCGGAAGCCGTATTTTGCAAAACTTGTGCAGTACTATCTGACACCTCACCAATAATTTTCTTGCCAAGAGCGCTACCCGCACTGCCAATGAGTTTAAAGCTGCCCCCAATTATAGGAGAGGCAATTGCACCACCTGCAGCACTCGTAAGAGTTTCATCCAAGATATCCTCATATCTGCCCTCTCCTACTGCACGGGAAAATCCATCAGTCGCACCTGATAATGTACCATCCACTACCATATCAACAGCAGTAGCAGCGACCTTTACAGCGCCTTGCTTTACAGCACTGTTTACAACGGTCGTCTCAAGTGCTCGCATACCGGCAGCTTTCATAACCGCTGTACCTGCAGCACCACCAAGTGCATTTGAAACAGGACCCATAGCACCGTTGATTGAACCGGTTATTAAGTCGTAACCTAAATTTTGCAAAGAATATTCTTTCTCAGTAAAAAGACAGTCACTTGCTTTAATTGCAACTTTAGTAGCAGCACCAACTCCGGCAGCAATACCAATGCCCGCAGCAACAAGGCCAAGAGATGCGCCGGCAGTAAAGGGTGCAGCACATATACCAATAGTGGTACCCAAGGCAACAGCGCCGACTGCAGCAATACCGGATGCAATATCAGCGACAACATCGACACACATTTTTTGCCCTTCTTTATAACCCTCGACACTCATTGAAGCCTCGGTGGTTTCAAGAATAGACATTTCACCATTATTAATTTTTAAGAAATCGTCTTCCGTCAGTTCTCTTCCGGTTATATTTTTATAAACATCATAAATTTGATTTGGATTGTCACTCAATGTGGCAATTTGGTTTTTTAGTTCATCAATTTTGTCTTGAGCCTTATTAGAACCTGCACCCAGACCTGTAACATTTTTTATAAAATCCCAAGCTGAAGAAATCCAACCATTAGATTTTTTTGCATCTTCCAATTGAGATTCAAGTTCCAATACCTCTTGTTGCAAAGTCATAATCAATAGCTGTTCATCATCAGAGCTTAAATTTGCAAGTTCGGAATTTTCAACCGTACAGGCGGAAGATTCATTAGCAAAAATACTTTCATCGATTTGTATGCCTTCAGACACAGAATTTACATTCGAAGAAGAAGATAATTCGCTCACTTTATTTAGTTTTGAGTCAAACAGGTTAATAAACATGCACACCACTAATTCTTGTATATTTTACACAACGACACAAAACTTAAAATCTTAAGAAAAGGTTGAAAACATAATTAATAAATCTTAATAATAAAATATAAAAACTCAATAACTTGACTTTTAAAATAATTTTTTCTATATTTAAGCCACCAAAAGCAAAACACGAACTGTGCAAATAAGGTCCGAAAACATACAACAAACATAAAGCAAGCTCAAAATATTACCAATGATTAAAGATTTAACAAAAGGCGAACCACTAAAGTTAATTTTGGTATTCTCTATACCATTGTTAATAGGCAATATCTTTCAGCAATTATACAACATCGCCGATTTAGTTATTGTAGGAAGGCTCTTAGGGGTAGAAGCATTTGCTTCGGTTGGGGCAGTTGCGCCCTTATTCTTCCTTATAATGTTTATAATAGTTGGTTTAACAAACGGTTTTGCAGTTATCACCGGTCAAAGATTTGGCGCAAAAAATTATGAAGGAGTAAGGAACTCAGTTGTTATTTCAACAATTCTAAGTGTGCTTGTAACACTATTTTTTACCGCACTTTTTACATTGTTTATGCACCCGATATTATATATGCTCAATGTGCCACAAAACATCTACAACAATGCATATTGGTATATAGAAATAATTGTTTTGGGCCTAATTTCTACAACTTTTTACAATTTATTAGCAAGTATAATAAGGGCTCTTGGCGACAGCAAAACACCGCTGTATTTTTTAATTATAGCCTCGATAATCAATATAATATTAGCACTTTGTTTTATAATATTTTTTAAACTTGGTGTTGCAGGTTCGGCAATAGCAGTAATACTTTCGCAAGGAATTTCAGTTATATTTTGCCTTTTTTATATAAAAAGAAAATTCCCGATTCTACATTTAAAAAAGAAAGACTGGCTAATTAAAATTAATTCCGAAAGTTTAAAGTCTGCATTAGAGCACTTGCAAGTCGGCATCCCTATGTCTGTTCAATTTTCTATAATAGGACTTGGGGTTATAGTAATTCAAAGCGTATGTAACACATTTGGTTCAAATGTCATAGCCGCAGTTACCGCAGCGCTCAGAATAGAACAAATTGCAACATTGCCAATGATTTCATTTGGGGTAGCACTGGCAACTTTTGTGGCACAGAATTTTGGTGCAAAAAAGTTTAGAAGAATCAGAATCGGAGTAATCAGAACATCAATTCTAAGCATTGTCTTGAGCATTTTAATGGCAATTATTATGCGGTTTTATGGTACGGAAATTATAAAAGAATTTATTGGCAGTGCAACATTAGAAATTATAGATATAGCACATCAATATTTATTAATAAGTACATTTTTCTATATTTTTCTCTCGCAAATATTTATATATAGAAATGCCCTTCAAGGTATGGGAGAAGTTGTTTTCCCACTGATTGCAAGCGTTGCAGAACTTTTAATGCGCGCTTTTGCGGCAGTTTATCTGGCAATTAAATTTGGATACATAGGCATGTTTTACTCAGGCCCCATTGCTTGGATAAGTGCCTGCTTTATATTGTCATTAGGCTATTACAGAAGCCTTAAGCCTATTGTTTATAAAATCAAACAACAAAATTAAAAGGTCATCAAATTATTTTCTCTTAATTACAAATTTAAAAATACAAATTACTATTAAAACCAATAAGCCGGCAAAAATTAGCATTACATAAAATAAATGAAATTTTAAATTACCGTCATTATCGTCAATCTGGCTTTTTTCAATTTGTTTATCTTTTTTTGGAACTGCTTGGGTGTTTTGAGAATTATCACTATTGGTCAAAAATCTCGAAGAACCTTCTTTAAAATGCCCTTGAAAAGTACTATTGGTTTGCTGCAAATGACGATTTTCCGGAAGCAAATTATAATCAAAAATAAAATCAATACTAATTTCTTTAACATCTGAAATTTTATTTGGAAAGTGAGGAAAAGGCGCAGTATCATTTAAAGCCTGAATTGCCAACCTATTCATATCCTCGCCGCAGTCCGAAGCTAAGACCTTGACTCCTGACACATCACCTGTATTTTTTACATTAAAAAACAAATTTATCTTGCATTCTTTGTTATGTCTTGACATGCCTGAAGCCTTGTACCAAGAAGCTTTAACATCCTTTTCAATGTTTTGCAAATAAGGTTTCCAAACATCTGCATTATCAAGCGCAAAAGCAGGCAAAAACAAAAATATCGAAAATAATAAAGTCAAAATTAATCTCATAATGAAAATATAGCATCAATTAACTTTATTGCAAAATTGTTAAAACTTTTGTGATAATATAAAAATATGCTTAGCGGACCTTTTTTAGAAAAAAATTTTATCGGCTCATCTGATGATTTTGATAATTCAAAGATTATCATGCTGGGTATGCCTTTTGACGGAACATGTACAAATCGACCGGGGGCACGTTTTGCACCTCAACAAATTAGAGTTGAAAGTGTAGGAATAGAGGAATATTCCACATACTTTAATACAAATCTTTCAGATTTAATGTTTTTTGATGCCGGCGAACTTGAGCTACCGTTTGGCGCACCAAAAGAAGCACTTGAAATAATTGAAAAAAATACCGATGAAATATATTCTCTTAATAAAAAAATATTGGGAATAGGCGGAGAACATTTAGTTACTCTGGGAACAATTAAAGGTATATTGAAACATTATAAAGATATTGCAGTTGTACATTTTGATGCACATACGGATTTACGAGAACAGTATCTGGGAATAGAACTTACTCATTCGGGTGTAATGTTGCAAATTGCAAAACTTATAGGGTTTGAAAACATTATGCAAATCGGCATACGTTCAGGCGAAAAAGAAGAATTTGAATTAATGGAAAAATATTCTACAAGAGCATATCGACCCAAAGAACTTCAAAAATTTGCCGATAAGAAGATTTTTGTGACCATTGATTTAGATGTGCTCGATCCTTCAATTATGAGCGGCACAGGAACACCCGAGGCAGGGGGGCTGACATATAAAGAGCTTATGCAATGGATTGTAGAATTAAAAAATTACAATATAATAGGTGCAGACATTGTAGAGCTTGCACCGGATTTAGATATTACAAAAGTTTCAACAGCAACCGCTTGCAAACTTATAAGAGAAGTTTTAAACATTCTTTAGTCTTTTTTTCAAGCTCACTTAAATTAGAACTGTTAACTATCACAAAATCACTCAGCAATATTTTTTTATCAGCGGCAGCTTGTGAATCAAGTCTTAATTTGGCATAATCTTCGCTGTAGCCGTTACGTTTAATTAATCTATCCAAACGTAACTTATAAGGCGCATCTACAAAAATTATTTTGTCAAACAATTTTTCAAAGCCCGACTCAAACAATTGCGGTACAGCTACAAATATAACAGGCAAATTTAAATTTGAATTAAAAAAATCGAGAATTTTATTTTTTACAAGCGGATGTAAAATTTGCTCTAATAAGTTCAATTTTTTTTTATCATTAAAAACTATCTTAGCAAGAGCACTCCTATCTGTTGTACCAAAAAGCTTTAAAACATCCGAATTATTATTTAATAACTCATGCGCACAATCATCAGTATCCATAACGGTATAACCGAGCTTTAATAAGATATTTTGTACTTCTGATTTGCCTGCAGCAATATTACCCGTTAAAGCAACCTTAATCATGACTTTATTTTACGTCAAAAACGTAGTATAATCCATAATTATAATATGGAGGAGTAAAAATGACATCTAATCCTATGACACAAAGCAATATTTATGAAGGCGCAGTTCTTGAAGGCGAACCTATGACTATTACCGGCGCGGTTAACAAAACAATGCTCTTATTGCTAATTACGTTTGCAGTAGGTGCATTTAGCTGGGTACAGGCATTTAACGGCTACATGGATAAGGTTATAATGCTGATGTGGGGAGGTATTATAGCAGGTTTAATACTTGCTATAGTCATGAGATTTAAACCTCAAAACGCAAAAATTTTATCAATTGGCTATGCTGTATGCGAAGGTCTTGCAATCGGCGGAATATCCGCAATGTATGAAATGCAGCTGAAGGGCATTGTTGCAAATGCCGCTTTAATAACATTTTTGACTCTTTTTATGATGTTATTTTTATACAAAACAGGAATTATTAAAGCAACAGAAACCTTTAAAAAAGTGATTTTTACTGCAACGGCATCAATTATGTTATTTTATTTCGCAAGCATAATTATCAGTATATTTAATCCGAACTTCATTTCAATTTGGAATACGGGAATGCTGGGCATTGGTTTAAGTATAGTATTTTGCGCAATTGCAGCCTTAAATTTCATACTTGATTTTAATTTCATAGAAGAAGGTGCACAAAAAATGGCGCCAAAATATTTTGAATGGTTTGGTGCATTTTCTCTCTTAGTAACAATTATTTGGCTATATCTGGAACTGCTAAGACTACTTGCTCAACTAAGCAAAAATCGCTAATAAATGAACTATAGAAAAATAATACAAAAAGAAATACCTGAAAAAAGCAGAGAGTTGGTTGAATATATCAAAGACCCTCTGCTTTGCGATTTACTTCGCCTAAGAGGAATAAACTCAAGAAAAGATGCCGAAGAATTCCTTGAGTGCAAAAAAGCATCGTTAACATCGCTTGATGTTTTTAATGACTGTGAAAAGGTAACTAAAAGAATAAAAAAAGCAATAGCACAAAAAGAAAAAATTCTCGTATGGGGCGATTTTGATGCAGACGGAGTAACTTCAAGTGCCCTAATGTATAAGACACTTGATAAACTTGGCGCTAATTTTGAAATATTTATCCCTGAACGAGAAAAACATGGGCACGGTTTAAATTCAAAAAAAGCACTTGAGTATATATCTAAACACAAAATAAAAGTTCTTATAACTGTTGATTGCGGAATATCGAATGCAAGTGAAGTTAAACTTATAAAATCATTTGGTGTCGACGTAATAATTACTGACCATCACAAACTTGACGGAGAAACACCACAGGCATTTGCAATTTTAAATCCGCAAGCACCTAACTCTCTTAAAGATGACTTAGATATAAGGCAAATAGAAAACTTGTGTCAACTTGCAGGAGTCGGCATAGCGTACAAATTGGCATTAAAATTACTTGAAAAAGAAAAGGACGACGAACTGCTGATATTGGCTTGCATAGGAACAATATCAGATGTTGTACCGCTATTAGGGGAAAACCGAACTATTGTTTCAAACGGTCTAAAGCTGATAAATGAAAATCAGCACAAAGGCATTTCTATGCTCTTTAAAAGTGTCGGCAGAGAAAATATTACAAGTAATGACATTGCCTTTGTGCTTACACCAAGAATTAATGCTGTAGGAAGGCTAAGCACGCCGGAGTTAGCATTTGAGTTCTTGACAGAGGAGAGCGAAAGCGCACTCAATTTTATACTTGAAAAACTTGATAATTTTAATAAAATTCGCCAAAGTCTTTGTGAAAATATCTATCTTGAGGCGAGCGATATGGCAAAAGATACCAATGAAGCAGCAATTGTTTTATACGATAAAAATTGGCACATAGGGATAATTGGCATAGTTGCCGCAAAAATTCTTGAAGATTATTCTAAACCGGTTTTTATGATAACATCTAATGAAAACAATATAGGCAGATGTTCTATTCGTTCAATCGAAGGTTATAATGTATATGAAATATTAAAAAGTAATTCAAATTTATTTCTTGGTTACGGCGGGCATGCTCTTGCGGGCGGGTTTTCATTTGATATGAACACGCACTCTTTCGATGAAATAAAACAGGCAATATTAAATACAATTGAGGAATTAAATGTTGATACACCGGTAAAAAATTATCTTGAAGCGGATAAATTTCTATCAGCAAGTGAAATCACAAAAGAATTAACAGAAAAAATTAACGTTTTGGAACCATACGGACAAGGCAATCCATCACCTGTTTTTGCACTGAAAGATGCTCAAATAAAAGATATACGCACAATTGGCAAAAACTTAAACCACCTAAAATTCAGATGCGAACAAAACGGAACAACACTGGAATGCGTAAGTTGGAATGAAAATTCGCTTCTTTTGCCTGAAAACGCTATATCAGACATTGCTTTTGCGCCAAAATTAAATATTTTTAATAATGAAGAAAAAATTCAACTTGAAATTATTGACATATACAGCAGTAAATATCAGCCAAAAAATAATTGCAACAATGTTAAAATATACGACCACAGAAAAAAAGAGGGTATATTGACACAAATCTGCGAATATTTAAAAAAGGATGGTCTTGATGTAACAATCTGGGCAAAAAATATTAAAACAATAGAAAATATCAAAAAATATCCTGAAATTGAAAAACGAATTTACAGAGATAAACGTAAACACAAAAGCATAATGTTTTTTGACTACCCGTCAACAATGGAAGAACTTGGATATATTTTAAAAGAAATTAAGCCAAACAAAATTCATTTTATGAATGACAACTTTAATGAAAACATTGAAACTTGTTTAAAAACACTCTCGGGAATGCTCAAATATGCCCATAATCATAAAGACGGAGAAATTGATATATATAAGTTGGCAAATGCTTGCGGAACAAGCGAATCATTTGTACAAATTGCTTTGGAACTCTTTGAACAAATTGGTGCTATAGAAATTTTAGACATAGACAAAATTACATATATCGAACCTGCAAACACCGAAAAGCTTGCAAAGCAGTCATTATATGAAATTTTATGTGATGAATTTGACAAAATAACAGATTTTAAAAAACATCTTGCCGAAGATAACCTCGACAAGATGTATGAACTTGTAAATTTTTGTTTAAATTAATTATTAGTCTTTTGCTCGTCAAAACTTGAGTTAATATATTTTTTTGATTTCTCGATGTTTTTTAACTTCTTCTTTGTTTGACTTACGTTTTTCTTTAAAGCTTTAACTTCTGCTGCAATTTCGTCTTCTTTGGCTTGTGCTGCAGTTAAAAGAGAATTGTAATTAATAAGCTGTTCTCTGATTTCTGCCGAAGCATCATCAAGATTTGTTATAGCCTTTTTGAAACTTTCTTCCTGAATGCTACCTGTAACAGTAGCAGTTTTAGCAGCGGGCGCAACGTCGCCTACAGGTTCCAAGCTAACTTTTGGTGCTTCTTCAACAGTATCCATAGACTGAAAAACTGCATCTTGCGCAAAAGATGCCCCACAAATAAACAACAAAGCCGATAATGACAATACAATTTTTTTCATATTCCACTTCTCCTTATTTAATAATTTTAACCCCGACACAAGCTATTTGCAAGGTATTACAGATAAAAATCAATCAAATATACTAAATAAGGGGCATATAGCCCCTTGTCATTAAATATCTTCAACCCAAATTGCATTAACCGGGCATATAAGAGCTGCATCAATGCAATCTTGCTCATTACCGGCAATCTTTGATTCATTTACATGGGCAATTGTATCAACTTTGAATACCTCGGGGCTAATTGCCTCACAGGCACCACAAGCAGTGCAGCCGTCCATTATTGAAACTATCATTTTTATCTCCTTGTCACTCAATGTCACAAGATATATTAAAATATAATTGTCATATATATTAAACTACCCGAGCGGGTATAAATTTAATTTATTCAAATATCTCTTACACTGTTCAATACGATTATATCCCAATAGTATACCAAGAATAAAATCTTCCTGCGGTGTTAATTTTGATAAGTCTTTATTTAGAAAAGTAGCGATAGTATCGATACACTCCTTTTTACCAAAAAAAATATTACATTTATCTCCAATATTTTGGACACAAAAAGCAAGTTTATTTTTTTTGATTTTAGAAATAAATTTATCACTTAAAACAGAAAAGACAGTAATAAGTGCTATTGGCTTAGTACCTTTTTTTACCTCGTATATGTAAGTATTTAAAATGTCATCCATAATAACTCTCCTCAAAAAATAAGACTTTAAAGAGAAGCATTTTGTTTCTTAATGTCGATTTAATATTCTCAATCCTGCTTTTATATAATTTTTTAACTGCGTAAAAGAACGAATTGAAAAAAGCATTTTTAAGATATATACAGGCCTTAAATAATAACCTTTTACCAAACTTTTATGCAGCTCAAAGATTTCATCTAAATCAAGATTATGTGCTTTTACACTGGGGTAATAATAAGGGCGCTCATAATTTAATTCACCTAATGAATTATTTTCAACATAATCATAAAACCTTGTTCCAACAAGCGCAGCAGCAGTATAAAAGCTTACATACTCGGTATTCAGGGACTTTGCAAATTCAAGAGTTTCTAATGCAGTTTCTTTTGTCTCCCAAGGCAATCCGACAACATAATATGCATATATTTGTATTCCGCATTTTTTAAATGCTCTAATTGTATTTTTAATTTGAGAAAGTGTAATTTTTTTACCCATTTTATCAAGCATATACTGCGAGCCGCTTTCTATTCCGATTGAAACAAGTCTGCAGCCTGCTTTTTTCATAAGCTTAATTGTTTCAACATCGGCACTGTCAGCACGAGTATTTGCAGAAAAAGTAATTTTCAGCTTAGAATCAATTATTTTTCTACAAAGTTCTCTTACCCATTCCTTATCTAAATTGAAAATATCAGACCAAAAAATAAAATTTCTAATATTATATTTTTCAACACACTCTCTAATCTCGCCAAGAATATTCTCAGCACTGCGCCTTCTAACAATCCTGCCATTTAGTGGAGTTGCAAGACAAAAGAAACAATTATATGGACATCCTCGGGAAACTTTAATAACGGCTTGCATTTTACCATTATCCGGACGAACATACAATGAATTGTCAATCAAATCCCTTGCGGGGTATGGTAATTCATCCAGATTATCATTAAAGGGTCGCTGCATTGTTTGAATTATATCACTGTCATGTCTGTAGCAAATACCTTTAACATCCGATAATGCCACACCGTCCAAAATTTCTGCAAAGGTAAGCTCGCACTCGGAACAAATTGCGATATCAATAAATTCGTTAGCTTGCATGGTTTCTTTTGCCAAGAAAAGAAAATGGGCACCCTTGGCGACGGTTACAACTTTATCGCCAAATAAATCTTTAGCAATTTTAAGCGATTGTAAATCACTTTTTAGTGTTGGCGTAGCAACATTAGCTACAACATATTTAGGCTCAATTTTAAGTAAATCATTTTTTAAATCATCTAAAGATTGCTTAAAAAAAGAATAATCTTTAACATAAGGCTCAAAACCTTTTTGGCGACAGATTGAAGCAAGATAAAGCAAATCAGAAGGGGGCAGCGGAGGAATAACTATTAAATCATCCGTAGGCTGCTGACAACGTTCCTCCCTGTTCATAACAGGGGAAGGCGGATATATTAAATAAACCTTTTTCTTATCCATGTAATTTTAATTTCAGTGTACTTCTAACTATCTTATTTACCAAAGATTCACTCAAGAATTTTGCAACAAAAGCGCAAATATGAGCATCAAAACCAACATTAATCACGGGCTTTGGATTTTTTGAACATAAGGCTTTGTACACTGCCTTTCCGACAAAAAATGGCTCGAGTGCCTGGCAAGAATTCTTTTTTGCATTTTCTAACATATACAAGCCTATCTTCTCATATTTACCGCTAAAATTTTTAAAATTTTCTTTATTTTGCTCAATACTCTGTGTCCAAAACTTAGTCCTTATCGCCCCGGGGCGAACGGAAACATACTTGGTACCTCTTTCATTTGAATAAGCCCTTAATAAAATATCAGAAGCAGCCTTTGATAAACAGTAAGGAGATAAAAAAGGATAAACACCATAAGAAGCCATGGAGCTAATATTTATTATCCTGCCATTATCGTCAAGCTGACCGGAAAAATATTTAATAATCCTTAAAAGTCCAAACAGATTGACATCCAGTTGACGCTTAAGCTCATTTTCATCTAAAAATTCGACGGGCGAAGCAACAACGCAACCTGCATTATTCACAATTGCATAAAAATTGATACCCTTTAAACTTTCTTTTAGTTCTTCAAAAGAATTGAGCGAACATACATCAAGCTTATATTTAAAGAGATTTTCATGCTTAAAATCAACATCAGAACGCGAAGTAAAATATACTTTAAAACCCCCATCAAGCATTAACTTTACGGCTTCAAAACCAATTTGCGAACTGCCTGCAATGACTAAAACATTTTTATTCATAAAAAAATATATAGCACAAATTCAAAACAAATGCCATTGCTTAACAATTTTGACCAAATGCCGGATGTGTGTTACAAAAAAAATATGTTTGAAAATTTAGACATTATTACAATAGGAGAAGGTTTAGTTGAACTGTCCAGCAACACTTCTTTAAAATTTGCTCAAATATTTGATAAATATTATGGCGGAGATTCACTTGGCACAGCAATTGCTGCATTAAGGTGCGGTTCAAGCGCAGGATATATTACAAAACTCGGCAATGATAATTTCTGTGAATATTTACTTGATGCCTGGGATTCTGAGGGGCTTGACGTTTCACAAATTAAACTTACTCAAGGTCAAAACGGACTGTATTTTGTAGGGAAAAAAGATAGCAAAAGCGAGTTTGTATTTTACAGAAGAAAAACTGCTGCAATGAGTTTAAACATTGAAGACATAAACTTTGATTACATAAAGAATGTAAAATGCGTATATGCAACAGGGTTTGTTCAATCATTATCTTTAAGCGTAAGGGAAGTTGTAAGAGAAATTTTTAAATATGCAAATGAAAACGGTATCTGGGTTGCCTATGATCCGAATTTTTCACCAAAAGTCAGCACGCCTGAAGAAGCAAAAGAATATTTTGAAGAAGTACAAAATTACATAGATATTATCTTTTTAAACACAAAATCCGACACTCCTGCACTGTTTGATACTGCAAGTGCCGATAAGGTACAAAAGATATTGGCGGACAGCGCTATAAAGATAAATGTTATAAGGGAACACAAAAACGGATTACACGTAACAAATACCTCGAAATATACTTTTATCAAATATGAAGATATAAATATTGTTGACCCGACAGGTTGGGAGGCTGCATTTAACGGCGCGTTTTTAAATTATTTTTTGAAAGGTTATGATACAATAAAATGTGCGCAGCTTGCAAATTCATTATCAATTTTGCAAATTCGCAATGTTGGCGCAATAAAATCAATACCAAACAGGATAGAAACAGAAAAATTATTTAACGAGATTTATGGCTAAAAAAGTACTTATATCAGGATACATAGGTTTTTCAAACTTTGGCGACGATGTTATTTTTGCCATGCTGACAAGACACCTCAAGGCAAAAGGTTTTGAAGTATCAGCATTGTCATCAAACCCCACAAAAACAAAAAAACAATTTAAAGTTAACAGCGCAAATTATAAAAATCCTATTGAAATTATAAAAGAAATTTCAAAATGCGACTATCTTATAAGCGGCGGGGGCAGTCTTTTACAAAATGCCACAAGCAACCTAAGCCTTTTATATTACATACTTATTATATTGCTTGCAAAACTGATGTTTAAAAAAGTAATAATCTTTGCGCAGGGTATAGGACCAATAAGTGGTAATTTTTGGATTACTTTAACAAAATTAACACTAAGACTTTGTAACCTTGTAACCGTAAGGGATTCAAAAAGTTACAAACTGCTCGGAAAATGGAAAATAAAATCAAGATTTGTCGAAGATCCTGCTTGGGACATACCGATATTACACAGAGAAAACCAAAGATATGTAGGCATACAACTTCGTGATTATGCAAAAATGCATCCAGACTTCATTAAAACTCTTGTCAAATATATTGGGCTATACTTTTCAGATAGAAAAATTATAATATTCTCATTTCAAAATCCTCAAGATTTAAAAATATGTTATAAATTTGAAAAAGAATTAAAACTCCAATGGCCACAAATAAAACATGAAATAATTACAGATAATTCAATAAAATCAATAGTAACCGCTTTTTCTCATCTTGACTGTCTTTTTGCAATGCGTTTTCATGCTTGCCTTTTGGGACTAAAATATAACATAAAAGTTTTTGCACTGCCTTATGATATAAAAGTTGAAAACCTTTGTAATGAGTTTAAATTGACAAATATTTCAGTCGAAAGAAAGCCGGAGGATTACAACTCAAAATTCGCAGAATTCATGCAAAGCAAAGAATTAAATAACGATGATATTCATTTCAACTGGAGTGTCATAGATAATTATGTGTTATAAATTTTTTATCATATAATTAAACATGTAAACAATAAGAGAGGTTATTATGCTTATTCCGAGCATTGATATATTAAATTCAAAAGCAGTGCAGCTAAAGCAAGGCAGAGAAAAGGTGCTTGAACGCGATGATGTTTTAGAGCTTGCAAAATATTATGCAAGATTTGGCGAAATAGCAGTAATTGACTTAGATGCGGCCACCAATACAGGTAAAGACAATGAAGAACTCATCGCAAAAATATGTAAAATAGCGCCCTGCAGAGTTGGTGGCGGTATACGCACAAAAGAAAAGGCTAAAAAAATGCTTGCACTTGGTGCAAAAAAAATTATCATAGGTACAGCAGCAAGCGAAGAATTTTTATGCGGATTGCCTAAAGATAAAATAATAGTTGCAATAGACTCAAAAAACGGAAATATTACGCTTGAAGGTTGGCAAAAAGACACTCAGATAAAAACAGAAGAATATGTAAAACGTTTTGAAAACTACTGCAGCGGCTTTTTATACACTATTGTCGAAAAAGAAGGCATGTTGGGCGGCACTAACATCGAAGCTTTTAGGCGAATTAGAACAATTACTAAAAAACCAATAGTTGCAGCAGGCGGCATCACCAGCATAGATGAAATAAAAGAATTGGAAAAAATGAATATATCATCGCAACTCGGGATGTCAATTTATACAGGGAAAATCAACTTGACAGATGCATTCGAAGCTATTATTGACTTTGAAAAATGCAATAATCTTGTACCGACAATTGTGCAAGATGTCAAGACAAAGCAAGTTCTAATGCTTGCATATTCAAACAAAGACTCATTAAGAAAATCGCTGAATGAGGGTAAGGCGACATATTTTAGCCGTTCAAGAAACGAACTTTGGACAAAAGGTGAAACAAGCGGCAATACGCAGGAGTTAATTGCTGCCAGATTTGACTGCGATGCGGATACAATCCTCTTTAAAGTAAATCAAAAAGGTAATGCCTGCCACCTTGATAGGTTTAGTTGTTTTGAAGACAGGGATTTTTGCATAAATGAACTTTATGACTTAATTTTAGACAGAAAAGAAAAAATGCCCGAAAAATCTTACACAACAAAGCTCTTTAAAGACGAATTTTACCTGAAAAGAAAAATAATGGAAGAAGCCTTTGAAAGTGTAAATTTTGAATTAGGTGACGGCTTGAGTTGGGAATCAGCGGATTTAATGTATCACTTGCTCGTATTTATGGCAATGCATAATGTTAGTTTCGATGATTTAGTAAACAATCTTTCATCAAGGACAAAATAAATGAAAATAATTCATTCGGATGAACTTATAAATAATAAAAATCATGATTTTTACAAAACAAGCACTCTTGAAAATCTTGAAAATGTTGCACAAATTATTGAAAATATTAAAAAAAATGGCAATAGCACAATAATAGAATATTCAAGAAAATTTGGCGATGGAAATTTTGTAAGTCCTGATGAATTTTTGGTAAGCGACAAAGAAATTGATGAAGCTTTTAATTTAACTCCTGAAAAAACATTAAAAGCACTCAATTTGTGCGCACAAAATATTGCAAATTTTGCAAAAGAGCAACTCAAATGCATAAAAAATCTGGATTTAAAGATTAATAATTCTCATTTAGGTCATAAAATTATACCTCTTGAAAAGGTAATGTGCTATGTTCCCGGAGGGAATTACCCGCTGCCGTCATCTGCACTTATGACAACAATACCGGCAAAAATCGCGGGTGTAAAAGAAATCATGCTTACATCGCCAAAAATCAAACCACAAACAATAGTCGCCGCAAAACTCGCAGGCGCAGACAAAATATATAAACTAGGCGGTGTACAAGCCATTAGCGCGTTTGCCTACGGAACCGAAACAATAAGCGCTGTTGATAAAATTGTAGGACCGGGCAACAAATATGTAACATTCGCAAAAAAATATATCTACGGAAAGTGCGATATAGATTTCTTAGCAGGTCCTTCAGAAGTGCTGATTATAGCAGATGATGAACAAAATCCCGAACTGGTAAGCGCGGATATACTGGCACAATGCGAACATGACAAAGATGCACGCGGATATTTAATATGTTTTAGTGAAAAATTTGCCCAAAATGTAATTCAATCTGCAAATAAACAACTTGAAACCCTTAGTACGAAAAATATAGCAAAAATTTCTTTTGAAAAATCCATTGCAATAATTGCAAAAGATATAAATGAAGCAATAAAAATATCAGATTTGAGAGCACCGGAACATCTTGAACTCATGTTTAAAGATGCAGATAAACTATTTGACAAATTTAGCAATTACGGCTCTTTATTTATTGGCAGCAATTGTGCGGAAGTATTCGGGGATTATTGTTCGGGCACAAACCATGTGCTTCCTACAAACTCGGCAGCACGATATACAGGCGGTTTAAGCGTATTTGATTTTATAAAAATTCAAACCTATCAAATGCTTGCAAAGCAGCACTCATGGGAACTTTCAAAAATCGCCTCCGAAGTTGCACAGCAAGAGGGACTAATGGCGCACAAACTGGCAAGTGATTTAAGAGGTTACAATGAAATTTGAATACAAAAAAAACGAGAGAATACAAATAAGAATTTTTTCATTTCTTGCGGCATTACTCTTTAAACTTAAGGAATTTACATACTGGTGTAAAAATGTAAATTATCCTAAAGAACCTTGTATATTTGCCCTTTGGCATGCGCATCAATGTGGACTGTATTCTCTTGAGGGTCGCAATAAAACAAATGTTATGATAAGCCGCTCAAAAGACGGAGAAATTATTGCAAGAGCAGCTGAAATAATGGGGCTAAAAACAGTTAGGGGTTCAATTACACGAGGAGGTGCAAGTGCAACACTTGAACTTGTGGAAAGAATTAAAAATGGGGATAATGGTGCAATTACTGTGGATGGACCAAAAGGACCAAACAGGGTTGTAAAAAAAGGAATTATAGAAATAGCAAAAATAACAGGCGTGCCAATTGTGCCAATAACTTGGTATTCGCCATCAAGGGGCTATATAAAGCTTAAAACTTGGGACGAGTTCAGATTTCCCTTATTTTGCAGAAAAATGCTTATGTATTATGGTGAACCTATTTATATAAGACCTGATGCAGATGCGCAAGAAATTGAAAATAAAAGGAAACTGCTTGAGGACACAATGAAAAAGCAGTATCAAATGGTAAAAGAAAACTTTAAAGAGCTTATAAAAAATTAAGTACTTTGCAACTTTTTAACAAAGTCCGGAATTTTGTATGCCTCTGTCGTTCCTACAACAATTTCCCACTGAGGCAAAGCTTGTTGTAATTCTTCTTTTAAATCCGAAAGCAACCCGGGGATAATAATTTTTTTATTTTTTACGTTTTCAAGAACATTGCTCGCGCTTACTACCTTTGATGCAATATCTGCCGTGATTTTTTGTGCAGACCACGCAGTTAAAACACTCATACCCTCGCTTGGCGTTATAACAAGGTAAGAACCGCACTTAAGTGAAGATAATTCATTTGCAACAGCAAAATAACTGAGTGCAAAATTTGTAGTCAAAAATACTAAAGCATTTTCGTCAGGATTATTAAATTCGTAAACCTTGGATTCAACTTGCAAGGGTTTTTGAGGGTCGGTATAAATATTGAGTCTTAATGTTATCAGGCTTGCAAACAAAGCTTCATTAAATTGCTCAAATATAATCATATTGGCATATTTACATATAAGAACGGAAGCAATACAAGACAACGAACAAAAATCACCGCCCCTGAGGCGCACAAAGGTGGGGTTGGAATACTCCTCATTCCTGTCAACAATTGCCGCAGTTCTTATTTTTACAAGCTCTGCAACACAATTTAGTAAAGAAATGTATTTTACTTCCCTCATCTGAGATAAAAAAGAGTCGTCTATTATTTCAATACCGTTATTTTTAAGCAATAAGACATCTTCAGGCTTGGGATTTTTAAAATAAACAGCATCTATACCATATTTTTCGCCTATGCATTCAAATTGAAAATTTAAAATTCGATTCAGTTTATTTTTATAATTTAAATCAAGAGAATCAAGCTCAACAACAAACGTGCAAGGGCTTACAAAAGTCTTTTCATGTCTGTATAAAACAGTTTCTCCGCCGATTTTTAAATTGCCACAAGTAAGCAATTTTTGTTGAACTTTTTTGTTGTGTTCAAGCTTTTCTTTTAATTCAAGAGGCAAAAAAGGACACTTTGAAGAATCTCCTTGTCCTTTTGACAATTTTATGGCAAACATCATACATGTAGCACATCCACATTTTTTACAATTGGCATTTGAATCTCTTTTCCCTGCAGGCAAAAATTTAAAAATATCCATTGCACCTAGTGACATAAAACCTCGCAAAACTCTTTCTTTAAAATGCGTATTACCTCCGGATGCCAGCATACTACAAGATTTGCACCTGCAGCAAGCAAAGAAGAAGCAGTTGAAATTTCCCACATTTTGGCACGTTCGCTAAGCTCGCCCCAAGAAGAAGGAAAATCGCAACTTTTAGACTCCTTCGCTTTGTATGATTCTTCACCTGCATAAACAATTATAGGCATATCAAGCATTTTATCTCCAGCCTTCTTGGCAAGGCAAATGCGCTCAATAATACTGTAGCCATAGTCAATACCATAACCAATACAGCCCATATCGGGGTCTATTAAAATTTGATGGGGGTCGACTCCCGCATCGACAGACAAAATATTTAATTCTTTAGTTAAATTTATATCAATAGGGGTCCTAAGTACAAATTTATGACAAAACTTTGAATTAAGCGCTAAAGACAAAAGTTTTTCATAATTTGCAGATTGTATTGGTGAAATAATAATATCTCTATCAATTATTTGCGAAATTAACTCAAAAATTTCACAATCCCATTGGGCATGTGAACTTAATTTGAGCATAAGGTTAATTTTGCACTCCTGCAAAATTTTTTGCAATAAATTTTTGTATTTATTTAATAATTCAGGTTTAAGATTATCTTCAGGTTCCTGTGAATTAAAATATATACTAACGAAATCGGCACCAACATCAAAAGCTTTTTTTTGAACAGACAAAAACCATTCAAAAGGATCTGAAACGACATCTCCCCAATATTCTTTTAAAATCGGTGAATAACTTTCACCTGTCTGTATAGGAAACTCAAGCCCAAAATATGGTTTAGAATTATCGGAAAAATTTATATTCAATTAAGCCTGCTGACCTCTCTGCTCAAGTATTTTATTCATTATTTCACTAAATTCTGACTCATCAAGCGTTTCACGCTCTAGCAGTTCCTTTGCTATCTTTCTTAACATATCTTCGTTTTCGCTTAACAAATGCTTAGCAATATTATACTGTTCATCAACAATACGCTTAACTTCTTTGTCGATATCTGCAGCAATTTCTTCGCTAAAGTCACGCTGATGACCAAAATCACGACCCATAAAAACATGCTCTTGGCTTGTACCATAAGCAAGATTACCCATTTTTTCCGACATACCGTATACTGTCACCATTTTACGTGCCAGTGCCGAAACTTTTTCAAGGTCATTTTGTGCGCCTGTCGTGATAGAGTCAGGACCATAGATTAACTCCTCAGCAACTCTCCCGCCTAAAATCATAGTTATTCTATCTAGCAACTGGGACTTCTTAAGAGTCAAATGGTCTTTTTCGGGCAACACCGTTGTAATACCCAAAGCCATACCACGAGGTATAATTGAAACTTTATGCAATGGGTCGCAATCTTTTAAGAGCCTTGCCAACAAAGCGTGTCCAACTTCATGATAAGCAGTATTTTCTTTTTCCTCATCAGAAATAATTCTTGATTTTTTCTCGGGCCCTGCCATAACTTTGTCAATTGCTTCTTCGATATGTTCCATCGATATTTCATTTTTATCATATCTGGCACTTAAAAGCGCAGCTTCGTTAAGCAAATTTTGCAAATCCGCACCGGTAAATCCCGGTGTTCTCTTTGCTAATACCTTTAAATCGACATCAGATGCCAAAGGCTTATTTTTAGCATGAACAGCCAAAATTTGCTCACGTCCAAGTATGTCAGGCCTATTGATAATAATTTGCCTATCGAACCTGCCGGGGCGCAATAACGCATTATCAAGAATATCGGGGCGGTTTGTAGCCGCCAAAACAATTATATTAACATTCTCATCAAAACCATCCATTTCAACCAATAACTGATTTAAAGTTTGTTCGCGCTCGTCATGTCCGCCACCCATGCCTGCACCCCTCTGGCGCCCTACAGCATCAATTTCATCAATAAATATAATGCATGGTTGATGTTTTTTTGCTTGTTCAAAAAGGTCACGAACACGGGAAGCACCGACACCCACAAACATTTCAACAAAATCAGAACCGGAAATTGAGAAGAAAGGCACACCGGCTTCACCGGCAACGGCTTTTGCCATAAGTGTTTTACCGGTACCGGGTACACCAACCAACAGAACACCTTTTGGAATTTTTGCGCCGAGCTTTGTATATTTATCACCATTTTTTAAGAAATCAACAATTTCTTCCAATTCTTGCTTTTCTTCATCAATACCTGCAACGTCATTAAATGTAACTTTAACTTTATTTTCTTGCATCATTTTTGCGCGAGATTTACCAAAATTCATCGCAGCAGAGCCACCTTGCTGTATACCGCGTAAAAGCAAAATTATTAATCCAATAAAAAATAACGGCACCAATAAAGAGCCTATTGTACCTAAAATAGAACCTTCCTGAGGCTTTTTGACGTTGATTTCAACATTATTCTGTTCTAAAACCGATAACAAGTTTGGGTCATTTTCGGGAATTTGAATTTTATATTGGAAAGTTGGCGGTTGATTAACGTTTGAAAGACCTACAATATCAGTTTTTGGGGCAACTGCCTCTTTTTTATCATCTTGGGATTTATCTTTAGGAACTGCGGTAACAAGATTTTTAGAAATCGTAACGCTTTCAATTTCGCCGTTTTTAACTTTATCCAAAAATTGAGAATAAGAAAGCTCACCACTTGTAGTGGTTGGACCTGCAAACGCAACAACTGCAAGCAATATTGCAATGATTCCTACGATAATATAAACTCCCATAGATTGATTTTTGTTCATTTTTACCCCTGTAACAAAATATTTCTGTTGCCATTATATCAAAAGAATAATAAAATGTTAATCAGGAATATACTATGTCAAAAGCTTATCTGTCACTGGGTTCAAATTTAGGCGACCGCTTGTCAAACATTCAACAGGCGGTTAGGCTTTTGACGAGCGACAATAATATAACATTATTACGTGCTTCATCCTTCTATGAAACTCAGCCATGGGGACTTAAATCTCAAAATTGGTTTATTAATGCCGCAATAGCTGTAGAAACCAAACTATCACCAATTGAACTGCTAAGAGTGTGTCAAGACATAGAGGCTAAGCTTGGAAGAATAAGAGATGGCAAGCCGAAATGGAGTGAAAGAGTAATAGATATAGACATATTATTTTATGATGATTTAATTTTTAAAAACGAAATTCTTGAAATACCACATAAATACGTACACATGAGGGCTTTTGCACTAGTGCCGATGATTGAAGTAAATGCAAATTACACTCATCCTATTCTGAACAAAACAATAATTGAAATGCATGAAGCACTTGAAAACCCTGAAGATGTATTTTTGTACGGGACAATATTGCCGGAAACAAACAGATGAAAAAAGTTGCAATAATCGGTGCAGGTCCCGCAGGAGTATATTGCGCACTACATTTAAAAAAAATAAAAGATATAGAAATAGACATATTTGAAAAAAATATTGCACTAAAAACCCTACTTGCAACAGGCGGAGGCAGATGTAACTTAACTCATTGGGCAGATGACATAAGAGAGTTTGCAGCCAATTACCCGCGAGGAGAAAAATTTTTATATTCGATATTTTCCAAGCATTTTATTTATGATACTCTGCATTTTTTTGAAAGCATTGGGATAAAAACCTATATGCAAGAGGACATGAGGTATTTTCCGATATCAAACAGCGCAAAAGATATGAGAGAAAAAATGCTGCATGCTCTCAAGGGTGTAAAAATTATAAATAAAGAGATTAAAAGTTTAAAAGAGCTTAACGAATACAATTTGATAGTCATTGCAACAGGTTCAAAAGGGGGATATAATCTGGCAAAAGAAATCGGACACAATATAATTGAACCAAAACCCTCACTGTGCGGACTTAAATTAAGCAAAGACAGTCCAAAATATCCTCGGGGTGTTATTTTAAAAACACCACAAGGCGAGGTATTGTTCACAGACGAAGGAATATCGGGTCCGCTTATCTACAAAATATCATCAATAAATGCAAGAAAGAATTTCCCATACAAAATTACACTCCCATTAATTGATATTCAAGATTTAACCGAAGAAATCAAAAATAATCCCAAAAAAAGTTTTGGCAATATTGTTTCAAATTTTATACCAAAATCACTTGCACATGCTATCATAGAAAACTATGACAAAAAATGTGCGCAAATAACCAAAAAGGAAATAGAATCCCTCAAAACAATAAGCTTTAAAGTAATTTCGACGGACAAAAAAGGTGAGATAGTTACATGCGGCGGGATAAACCTTAAAGAGCTTAACAAATATTGTCAATCAAAAATTATGAAAAATGTATTTTTCTGTGGCGAGGTAATGGATATAGACGGATTTTGCGGCGGCTACAATCTGCAAAATTGCTGGAGTAGTGCGTATTGCGTATACGAAGGAATTAAAACATACCTTTCTTTGCAAAAAGAGCAGCAGCTAGCATAGCGGCAAGACCTGAAATAAGTATAACAATAACAAACCCAAACTGATGTGATGCAAAAGGCAAATTTACATTCATCCCCCAAAAACTTGCAAACATTGTCGGTATTGCAAGGATAATTGTAATTGAGGTTAAAAATTTCATAACAATATTAAGGTTATTTGAGATTATTGAAGCAAAAGCATCCATCATATTTTCAAGAATGTTTCTGTGCATTTCAACCATCTCAAGTGCCTGTTTATTTTCAATGATAACATCTTCCAGCAAATCAATATCATCTTCGTTAAATTTTAAAGGAGTTGCAAAAGTCGACTTTGTAAGGCGCATTATTTTTTGCAGAACAATATAGTTATCTTTAAGCGCAGTAGTAAAGTAAACAAGCGATTTTTGGGCTTCAAAAAGCTGAAAAAGTGCTTTATTTTTCATTGTTCTTCTCAAGTCATCTTCAATTTTATCGGTTTGCTTATTGATAAAATTCAAATATCTTAAATAATATTTTGTAGAACGAAAAAGTATATTAAGCAAAAATCTTGTTTTATTTCTGGTATCAAAAAAGCTTGCCGTTTCTTTATTGAAAGAGCTTATAATTCTATTCTCCTTTGAACAAACTGTAATAAAACTTGTAGGAGTAAAGATAATACCTAATGGCAGGGTATCAAAAGCCCCCTCATCCTCCATAACGGGAATATTTGTAATTATTAGTAAATGCCCGTCTTCGTATTCCATACGAGAACGCTCATCTACGTCCAAGGAGTTCCTTAAAAAACTTTCATCCAAATTCAAAACAAGAGAAACTTTTTGGATTTCTTCGTATGTAGGGTCAATTAAATTAAACCAAGAACCACATTGTGCCTCAGAAATACTTAGTTCGACAAGTTCGTTATTATCTTGTGTTTTTAAAATCTCTATCATCCGAACCAAACCCGCAATCTTGTCACAATTAAATTAAACTACACAAAAAAATTAAAGTAAACCCTTTTAAAAGTCTTTGAGCATTTTTTCAAAAGTCGAAATACTAAAACCGACAACATTTAAGTAATCTCCATCGATTTTTTTAATAAAAGAACTTTTAGGGGGATTATCGACATCATTTATGCTTAAAAAATCTTGTATACCATAGCTTCCTGCCTTATCGAGAGGATTTTTATCAATAACGTAATTAATAATCTCGTCCTGATTTAATTTGCGAAAAGTCACTTTGGTTGTTGTATAGCTTGTGATATTTTTAAAATCAGGAACTTTAACCAAAGAAATTGCCGTTATAACCTCATGAGTTTTATCACTAAGTTTTTTAAGCATAAAAACAGCCTCGTTAAAATTTCGAGGCTTGTTTAACAAACACACACTATCGAGGATTACCATGGTATCGGCACCAATAATTGTTGCATCACCTTGAACTCTTTGAGCAACATCCAATGCCTTACCCAATGAATTCTTTTTTATATTTTCGTATGAAAATTTTTCAAATTTTTCTTCCTTATAATAAGATTTTACGGTGTCAAAACAATACCCAAAATCATTAAGTATCTCTTTACGCCTTGGGGAGTTAGAAGCAAGCACGAGTTTTTTTGCAAAATTATTCATCTTGCAATTATATCATAAACTATTTAACAGCTTGCGCAGGTTTATTCATTTTTATATTTCTTGATTTACGATACTGAATATTTAAAGAAATAGCCTTAATACAAGTAGATTTAAGCTGTTGACCTATATTCATAGCATTCATGTGAACCATAGCAAAATCATTCATGGCATCTAACATTTTTTGAGGATCAACCATTGATGACTGAATAACAGGGTTATCGACTTTTAAACCTTGATATTTTTTAACCAAAAGTGCATCAATTTTATCCTTAGCGCCAATAGCCATAGTATTCTCCCTTTTATAAATTAAATCCCGTTTCCTATACATCAATAAAGTATTTTACCGAGGACAAATTGCGCAATATTTTATAAATTATTAAGAATTATTAACATCTGCTTCCTTTTCAAAAATTTCGTTTAATTCCTTTGAAATACCGAATAAACCCGTCAAAAACGCAATTAAACTCATAATAACAAGTATTTTATCAACACCAAAATACTGACCTATAACACCCATTGGCGCGAGAAATAAAGCACCCAGTCCCCAGCTAAATCCCTGCATGATGCCGGATATTACACCCTTATTTTGACTTACCAATTTTTGTGCACTCACAAGCGTGACAGATACCGAAAGAAGTATAAAAAAGCCTGTTATTATAAATAATACAGCCGATAGAAAAGGAAATATATTCAATAAAAACAAAGTCAAAAGTGTCAATGGCAGAATAGAAAAGAAAGAAAGCCTAATGACATTTGCACCGCCAATCTTTTCCTCGATTTTAGGACTAATCATCGTGGCGACACCACTGACAGTAAAGAAAAGGGTAACAATCAGACCTATTTGATGAAGATTAAAGCCATGATGTTCTAACAAAAATGGCATATATGTACCAAAACTGATACTGACACCCGACTTGACAACAGCAATGAGAACAAGTCCCAAAATAACTTTTGAACCAAGAATTTCTTTCATTATCGAAACAAAATTTTCTTTTCTGGTGCATACAGAGCCAATTGGAATTTTTGGAACAACAAAATAAATTAAAATTGCAGTCAAAATACCTGGAACAGAAAACGCTAAGAGCGAATGTGCACCAAAAAGCGAAGCCGCACTTGAAGAACAAAAAGGACCAATTGCATACCCGATTGTACCCAGCCCCAAAAATATTCCCATATATTTTGCAAGTTTAGGATTGTTATAGCTAAAAGTATTGACAAGACAAGTAACCTGCGGATGATAAAAAGCGTTACCGCACATGCCAAGGACCAAGAACAAAGTCAAAATGCCTGCAGAAGAAGAAACTACCGTTAAGGGAATAAAAATTGAGGACATAATTAATCCCCAAAACATAAAAGTTCTATGCCTTAATTTATCCGAAATATAGCCAAATAAAGGTTGCAGCATTGAAGATAACATGTGTCCAAATGCAATTATTGCACTAATAAAAGAAAGCGATATTCCGAGCTTCGCAGTTATCAAAGGGTATAATGGCACAAGAATTGAAGCATACCAATCAACCATAAAATGCCCGCTACTTAACCCAATAAACGCTTTTTTATCAACATTTTGCATAAATTATTTATACCTTACTAGTGTCTAAAATGCCTTATACCTGTAGTTGCCATAATAATACCGGCCTTGTTAGCTGTTTCAATAACTTCTTTATCCTTTATTGAGCCTGCAGGCTGTATAATAGCAGCAATACGATTTTGTGCGGCAAGATGAATGTTGTCAGTTGCCGGGAAAAAACCATCACTTGCCAGCACAGCATCTTTTGGAGAATCGCAGATATGATTTATTGCAATTTCAACAGCACCCACTCTGCTTGTCTGTCCCGCACCAATACCAAGTGTCCTTAAGTCTTTTGCAACAACAATAGCATTTGACTTTACATGTTTTGCAACCTTAAAGGCAAATACCATATCTTCAACTTGTTCTTGAGATGGCCTTTGTTTAGTGACAATTTTAAATTTGTCCGGTTCGAGTTCAAGGGTATCTTTTTGTTGAACAAGAGCACCAAAAGGTGTCAATTTAAGCTCTTGGCTAACAAAATTTGAATATTTTTCATAAGGTGTGTTAATTTTAATTACCCTCAAATTTTTCTTTGTCCTTAAAATATCGAGAGCCTCTTTGGTAAAAGATGGCGCAATAACAATCTCTAAAAACATGGATACAAGATGTTTGGCAACATTATTATCTATTTCTTTTGTAAAGGCAACTATTCCGCCAAAAGCACTTAAAGGATCGCAGTCAAGTGCTTTCTTCCAGGCATCCTCATTATCTTTTCCTAATGCAACCCCGCAGGGATTTGTGTGTTTAACAATTACACAAGCATTAACATCATAAAACTCTGCAGCAATATTAATGGCAGCGGTAGAATCTAAAATATTATTATAAGACATTTCCTTGCCGTTTAAAATTTCATAATCAATTTGATTATCATAAGAATATAATGCTGCCATCTGATGAGGGTTTTCGCCATATCTTAAATCATTTATTTTTTTTAAATAGAAAGCCTTGGTATCATTTAAGTTATCACTCTCGGTACGCCCAAAATTATATATAAGTTCTTCAAAAATAGTAAAATCATACTCGGAAGTTTTTTCAAATACTTTTAAAGCTAAGTGTTCGCGGGTATTTTCATCAATGTTATCAAAATCAAGATTGTAATCATCAATATCACACACAACAGTAACATTTTTATAATTTTTAGCAGCCGCACGTAAAAGCGCAACACCACCTATATCAATATTTTGCAATAAAGTTGAAATATCTGCATTGACACCTTTATATTTATGAAACGGGTACAAATTGACAATAACCAGTGAAAAAGGTTCGATTCCAAGCGAATTTCTCTCCTTGTCATCAGCCAGAATAGGGGCAAATATTTCAGGATGTAATGATTTAACTTTACCACCCAAAAGTTCTTTAAAACCTGTTATTGTAGAGCTTTCTATAGCTTTAATACCACTATCATTCAAAATTTTACATGTATTGCCTGTTGAAACAATTTCCCAACCCGACAAACTTAATTTTTTTGCCAACTCTACGATGTTTGTTTTATCAAATACACTTATATATGCTCGTTTTTTCATAAAATCCCCATTCAAATCTACGCGAGAATTTTAACACAAGCATTTTAAATATACTAGCCGCCACCGCAAAAAGTAGCAATTTCAATACTGTCACCATTTTTTATAAGCTCGGTTTCAAAATTTTCTTTATAAACAATTTTCATGTTTTTTTCTACTACAAAAAATTTTGGCAAATCCATTTGTGACAATAAATCTTTAAGCGTTATATTTTCGGCAACTTCTTTTCTTATGCCATTAAGAGTTATTTGAACCATAGCCATACCAATCACAAATACCGTCTTTGCAAAATTCCTTTTCTAAATCCGCCATGATACTCTTATGTGTCATCTCGAAAGTAACAGGTGTTATAGAAATTCTGTTTGCACGCACAGCACTAATATCTGTACCGTCTTCTTCATGCTTAGTTGTTAATTCACCGGCCATCCAATAATAAACCTTACCGCGCGGGTCTATACGTTTTTCATAACTATCCGTAAACATTTTTGTACCGAGCTTTGTTATTTCAACTCCTGCAATATCATCCTCCTCAAGTGCCGGAGTGTTAATATTTAATATTGTTTTTTTAGGAAAACTTATTTTTTGAATTTTTGGCAAGAATTTTGCAATAAAATCCGCAGTAACATCAAAATACATAGGATCAGTCGTCATACTTGCCAATGAAACTGCAATGCTGGGATAATCAAGCATAGCACCTTCCATAGCGCAACTTACGGTACCGGAATACAAAATATCCGTACCCAGATTGGGACCATGGTTTATTCCGGATATAACAATATTAGGTAGCTCGCCCTGCTCTAAAACAGCACAAATGCCAAGTTTTATACAATCACCCGGAGTGCCTGAAGTTACCCAAACTCTTTTTGCACCAAATTGAGATTCAAGTTCCTCGACACGCAAGGGCGTGTGCAATGTTAGCGAGTGACCTGCTGCACTTCTCTCTCTATCTGGTGCGACAACATAAACATCATGCTCTTTAGACAACCTTGTTATAAGGGCTTTTATACCTGTTGCGGCTATTCCGTCATCATTTGAAATTAAAATTCTCATAAATCCACCTAGATAAACTGTCGATAAATATAATTATAGCATAATTATTAACAAATTTGCCAAATTAAGGAATAGATAATAAAATTTTATAGGATAGATTAAGGGTAAATAAATGCAAAAAGCATATTATGCCTTCAGTGATTATTTAAAAGAAAAATTCGGACAAAAAGTATACAAAATAACAATAGATGCAGGGTTTTCATGCCCAAACCGCGATGGCAAAATTTCAAAAGGCGGATGTATATTTTGCGATGAGTCAGGCAGTTTTTCTAAAGCACATTCAAATAAGCTTGATGTCGAAAATCAGGTTAAAACCGGAATTGAAACACTAAACAAGCGCTTTGGGGCAGAAAAATTCTTTGCATACTTCCAAGCATTCACAAACACCTATGCGCCGGTTGAAAAACTTAAACGCATATATGATGCAGCTTTTTGCGACGAAAGGATTTGCGGCATTTCAATAGGCACACGACCCGATTGTATTGATGAAAATAAACTTGATTTAATTGCAACATACAAAAATCCATGGCTGGAACTTGGAGTACAAAGTACACATGATGAAACACTCAAGAGAATTAATCGCGGGCATAACTATGATTGCTTTTTGAATGCCCACAAACTTGCAAAAGAAAGAAATATAAATGTTTGCGCACACATAGTGTTAGGGCTGCCCTATGAAACAAAAAAAGACATGCTCGAAAGTGCAAAAAAACTGTCTAAGCTTAGGATTGACGGTATAAAATTACACATGTTGACAGTACTTCAAGATGCGCCTCTTGCAAAAATATACAAAGAAAATCCTTTTAAACTTCTTGATATGCAAGAATATTGCGAATTGGTATGTGATTTTTTAGAACTTCTTGCACCTGAAACAACCATACACAGATTAGCAGGCAGTGGTTATTCAAAAACACTCATTGCGCCAAAATGGGTAAACAACAAATTTGAAACTCTAAACTTAATAGATAAAATCTTTGAAACAAGAAAAACAAGACAAGGTGCAAAATATAAACCGGAGTGCGCGGTTTAAGATACGAAAAATCAAAAAAGAGCCCACAAAAGGCTCTTTTTTTATTATCAATTTAATATTTTTAAAATTTATTCTTACCGCAACATTTTTTATACTTTAAACCACTACCACAATGGCAAAGGTCATTTCTGCCGACCTTAGGGATATCTTCCTGCGGTTGCTCATCAACATAATTTGAGGTTGAATTCTTAAGTGCACGTGTCAACTCAGTTTCATGTTCCAAATTGCTATCCATAAAAGGTATATCCTCAAGCGCATTTTGATTTTCGTCCAATATTTGTATTCCAAAACGCGCCCTGAAAAGATGGCGAACGGTTTCCGATTGAATATCAGACATCATTGCATTAAACAAATTAAATGCCTCTTTTTTGTATTCAATCAAAGGATCTTTTTGCCCGTAGGCAACAAGCCCTATCGAGTCTTTAAGCGCATCAATATTATTTAAATGGTCAATCCATTTGGAATCAATAACTTGCAGTAATATATCTCTCTCAAGAGTTCTCATAACATTATCATCTGAAAAAGCTTGTTGTTTTGGGGTATCAGCAGAACCATAACGACTCATAACATCATTAAAACTTTGAACCGAAGTTTCTTCCATATCGCGATATGCTTTATTTACAAGGTCTTTGAGGTAATCTGAAATTTCCTGATATCTTTTTTCCAACAAATCATCAATTGTAACGCTATTTAACTGCGGAAATACCGAGTGAACTTCATTTGTAAGCATTTTAATATCATCTTTTACATATTCTGCAGGAGGCATATCGGGAGAAATATACTGCTTTAAAATCTTATCAACTTCAAGATTAATCATATAATCAATATCGGATTTCAAACTTTTTGATGCAAGCACCTTTCGCCTTTGGATGTAAAACTTCTCTCTTTGAATGTTTATTACATCATCATATTCAAGTACGCTTTTTCTGATGTCAAAATGATATGTTTCGACTTTCTTTTGAGCAGATTCAATTTGCCTTGTTATAAGGGGATTTTCAATTGCCATATCCTCCTCTATATTAAGCATATTCATTAAGGCAGAAATTTTATCACCGCCAAAAATTCTCATTAAATCGTCCTCAAGTGACAAGAAAAATTTTGTAGAACCTGGGTCACCTTGCCGAGCTGCACGACCTCTCAATTGATTATCAATACGTCTTGATTCATGCCGCTCAGTACCTATGACATGGAGTCCGCCTAAAGAAACAACTTTTGAATGTTCTTCTTCCGTAATTTTTCTGGCACGTACGAGCGCAGCTTCTTTTTGCTCTTGGTAATCAGGGCTTTCTGGTGTGATACCCATTTTATCAAGGTCTTCTTTAGCTAAATACTCAGGGTTACCGCCAAGCAAAATATCCGTACCGCGACCTGCCATATTTGTAGCTATGGTAACAGCATTAACCCTTCCTGCTTGCGCTATTATATACGCTTCACGCTCATGTGCTTTGGCATTTAAAACATTATGTTTTATGCCGCGTTTTTTAAGAATAGCAGATAAATACTCTGATTTTTCAATGCTTATTGTGCCAACAAGAGTGGGACGTCCCATTTTTGCCATTTTCTCTATTTCGTCTGCAACTTTCAGATACTTCATTTCTTTACTTTTGTATATGACATCAGGGTAGTTTATTCTGATGTCAGGTTTATTTGTAGGAATTTCAGTACAAGGCAAATTATAGATTTTGCCAAACTCAGCTTCCTCAGTCATTGCAGTACCGGTCATGCCTGAAAGTTTAGGGTACAGTCTGAATAAATTTTGAAAAGTAATACTTGCAAGCGTTTGAGTTTCATCTTGGATGGGTACCCCTTCCTTAGCCTCAATTGCCTGATGAAGTCCCTCACTCCAACGTCTGCCTTCCATTATACGTCCTGTAAACTCATCAACAATCATTACTTCATTGTTTTTTACAACATAATCAGTATCCTTAATAAATAATTCTTTTGCTTTAAGTGCTTGCAGGAGATGGTGTGCATATTGGGTTTGAATATCGAACAAGTCGCTCACATTCAAAAGTTCACATGCCTTATCAATGCCCTCCTCGGTTAAAATAATGTTTTTGTTTTTTTCATCAACCTCATAATGTTCAATTTTATTAAGCTTCGGCGCTATTTGTGCCATTAACTTATAAGTCTGGGCAGACTTTTCCAGCCTGCCAGATATAATTAAAGGAGTACGAGCCTCGTCGATTAATATACTGTCAACTTCATCTATAATTGCATAGTTATAAGGCCTTTGAACAAGAGCATCAATTGAAGATGACATATTGTCACGAAGATAATCAAAGCCGAATTCGTTATTTGTACCATAGGTTATATCACAAGCATAAGCTGCTTTTTTTGACTCAAAATCATTATATCCCGAGCCTTGAGATAATATTACACCAACTGATAACCCTAAAAACTCATAAATTTTACCCATCCAATCTCTATCGCGTTTTGCAAGATAATCGTTTACGGTAATAATATGAACACCTTTTCCGCTGAGAGCATTCAGGTAAGCAGGTAATGTCGCAACAAGAGTCTTGCCTTCACCGGTTCTCATTTGCGCAATATGTCCGTTGTGCAAAAATATACCGCCTATTAATTGAACATCGAAATGCCTCATATTTAAAACTCTTTTACCTGCTTCGCGCACAGTAGCAAAGGCTTCAGGCAAAATCATATCAAGTGCCGCTTTTTCAAGCTCACGATCTTTTTTAAAATCCGGCGAAGTTACTCTTTTTGAAAGTATCTCTTTAAATTCATCGGTTTTAGCCCTAAGCTGTTCATCAGTATATTTTGAATATTCCTCCTCAAGCGCATTTATATGCTCAACAATTGGCATTATTTTATTAATTTTACGCTCGTTAGGATCTTTAAAAATTTTTAACAATACATCAACTAGGCTCATAAACTCTCCTGAATTTCTCCCTTAAATAAATACTATCACAAAAACATAAAAAAAATTTATTGTGCCTTTGACTAATAATTTTTATTCGATAGAATAAGCATAGTTATTAAATTTAGGAGAGGAGAAAAAATTTGGAACACATGCACACGCTTATAAACGAAAATGCGGTGATAGTTTCAGCTTCAATTTTGATTGTAGCTTATATTTTCATCGCTTGGGAGAAAATATCAAAAGTAACAATAGCTCTTTTAGGGGCATGTATTACATTGTTTTTGGGTCTTTTGCAAACAGAAAAAAATCCGCAAGCACTTGGCGAATACTTTACAAACTTTATAGATTTTAATGTTATATTCCTCTTGGTTTCAATGATGATTATTGTTCATATAGCAGCAAAGTCAGGCATGTTTACCTGGATGGCAAATGAAATATTAAAACACACAAAAGGTAAACCAAAGTTGGTTTTATTTTCACTTGCAACCTTTACAGCTATAGCAAGCGCATTTTTAGACAATGTGACAACCGTAATATTGGTTATGCCCATTACATTTGCAGCTTGCAAAAAATTAGATTTAAACCCCGTGCCGTTTTTAATTACGGAAATTATATGCTCTAATATAGGCGGTACAGCAACCTTAATAGGTGACCCGCCAAACATAATTATCGGCTCTGCAGCAGGTTTCAGTTTTATGGACTTCATTAAAGAACTGACAGACATTGTTGCATATATTTTCCTTGTTTGTACCGGACTTTTAATCTTTTTGTTTAGAAAGCAATTAAAAAGCACTCCCGAGAAAATGGCATCAGTTGCCGAAATCGATAATTCAAACTCAATTACGGATAAACTACTTGCATGGCGTTCTGGTATAGTATTATTGCTTGTAATTCTTGGATTTATGGCACATGATTTAACACATATACCGACATTTTTAATTGCAATGATAGGTGCAAGCATACTTTTAATATTTGAAAAGCCTGCAAAAATTTTAGTTGAAGTTGAATGGAATACAATCTTCTTCTTCATCGGATTGTTTATTATCATCGGCGGTCTTGAAGCCTCGGGAGGCATTAGGCTTATGGCAAATTGGCTACTGGAAGTCACAAACGGATCACAAAGTGCAACAGCTATGATTATCCTTTGGGCATCAGGTATATTGTCGGGTATTATAGATAACATTCCATATACTGCGACAATGGCGCCAATGCTTGCAACCATTTCCCAAACTATGGGTCATCAATACACACACCCTCTTTGGTGGTGTTTGTCGCTCGGTGCATGTCTTGGTGGAAATTTAACCATAATCGGTGCTGCCGCAAACGTAATCGTAAGTGAAAATTCGGCAAAACACGGGCATCCGATTTCATTTATGTATTACTTAAAATACGGTGCACTGACTACTCTTATTGCACTTTTAATGAGTACAGCTTATATATACCTAAGATTTTTAAGATAATGATAATATCAGACGACAACAACAAAAACAATAAACATAAGGGCGCATCACACGATGCGCCTAAGTGCAAATCGCAAGACTTGGAAACAAAAGAGCTGGAATTTGACAAAACTTACGAAAAAAATATTCGCCCAAAAACTTTCATTGAATACATCGGGCAAAGCACTCTAAAAGAAACTTTAAAAATAACAATAGAGGCCAGTAAAAAGCGCAACATTCCTCTTGACCACTTATTATTTTACGGTCCCCCCGGACTTGGCAAAACTACCCTTGCCGGAGTTATTGCAAATGAAATTGGTGTGAATATTAAAATAACATCAGCACCCGCGCTTGAACGCCCAAGAGATATTATAGGCATATTAATGTCGCTTAAGGGAGGCGAAATACTTTTTATTGATGAAATTCACAGACTCAATAAAGTAGCCGAAGAAATATTATATCCTGCAATGGAAGATTTTTTTATAGACCTTACGACAGGTAAAAGCCAAAGTGTAAAAACAATGAGAGTGCCTGTGCCGAAATTTACACTTATCGGTGCAACAACAAAAGCAGGCGCGCTTTCAGGTCCTTTACGTGACAGGTTTGGGATTATTCATAGGCTTGAATTCTACACGATAGACGAACTTGCACAAGTTATAAAAAGAAGTGCACAAATTTTGGATATAAAAATTGACGATGAAGGCGCAAAAGAAATAGCATCGCGCTCTCGAGCCACACCGAGGATTGCTAACAGGCTTATTAAAAGAACTGCCGACTATGCACTTGTTAAATATGATGGAAAAATCACAAGACAAATTGCAAAAGAAGCACTGGATTCGCTTTGTATTGACAATTTAGGTCTGGACAATACAGACAGAGCATTACTAGAATTAATTATAAAAAACTATGGCGGCGGTCCGGTAGGAATAGAAACACTTTCTGTTGCTCTTGGAGAAGATACAAGAACAATTGAAGATGTTTATGAACCGTATTTGCTTCAAAAAGGACTATTGGCAAGAACGAACAGGGGAAGATGCGCAACTAAGTCTGCATACAAGCATCTTGGAATGAGCCATCTAAATCCTGACGGACAAATTGGCATTTTTGATTAAGCAGGACTCTGCATTTCTTTCAAAAATATTGAAGCACGAGCCAAAATACTTTCCCTTAATGCCAAAGGGTCGCTTATTTGAATATCCAACCTATCCATTATTTTAGGGTCCAAAATAGGATTAGGTATTTTTGGCTGCACTAATCTGTCTGCAATATAAACTATTCCACAAGCAGCAGGAAGTGAAGATTGGACAGGATTGTGGTGATAACGTATACAATTTGTTAAAATGACAGGCAATTGCCATTTTTTAGACACCAGTGCACCTAAAACGCAATGATTTGTGCCAAAAAACGAATCTTCTATCTCTACTAAATCAGCTTGGTTCTGTTGTGCAATATAACGCACTTTTGAATACTTGATAGGATTTTTCGCATTAAGTAAAATTTTTCCTATATCATGTAAAAAACCAATCACAAAAGCATCGTCCGGGTTAATAACTTTATATTCTTCAGCCAACATTTCAGAAGCAATTGCACATTTTGTCGAATGTTCCCAAAGTTCACGCGAACCCTGAGCAGTCATCATTTGTTTTAAAGCAAGACTCATTATAATGTTTTTTGCCTTCATCATACCAAGGATAACAAGTGCTTTATTAATAGAAGTTATCTGCTGATGAAAACCATAATATGCAGAATTGACAAGGCTCAATGTTTTTGTCGAAATAGCCTGATCAACTGACATAATATTTGATAATTCGCGTATACCTGTCTGCGGATTTTTAATAACCTCTAATGCCTTGACCATGACATTGGGCATAGGCGGTATGTCTTTAAATTCCTCTACATATTGCTGTGGGTTAATTCTGTTATTATCCATTTTAAATCGTTACACCTGAAGATGTTTCTTTATACTCATAAAACTACCGCCTGCAGAAAAGGCAACACCAATCAATAAAACAGAAAATACAACAAGTCCTTGCGAATAGGAATAAGCAGGCATCATGAAAAACTCATGCATTTTCTGCAAATAACCTTGTACTATATTTATCGGAATTATTGCAACTAATGCGCCCAAAAAACCATAGATTGCACCCTGAAGCACAAGCGGAGATTTGATATACCAATTTGACACACCCATCAAGCGCATAATTTCAATTTCCTCTTTTCTTGATTGAATGACTAATTCAATTGTATTATTTATAATAGTAATTGTCAAAATACATGCAATAATTACAACAACAAGTGTAATTGTATGGCTTATTTTATTAATCATTTGAAATTTAGTGACTAAATCTTTTGCATAGCTTAAATCCGAAACACCATTCACATGCTTAATCTCGCCCATAACAAGCTCGATATTTTTAGGGTCATCAACCTTAATATGCAATGTATCAGGCAGGGGATTTTGTACATCAGGCATCTCTATTTCGCGCTTTAATTCAGCCCAAGATGCTTCTCTTGAAATATATTTAACGCCTTTTACATGGTTAAGTTCTTTTATTTGTTTTACAGTTTGGTTAATATCTGCATCCGGCTTAAGATACGCCGATATCTCAAGAACAGAGCCCATTGCGCCGACCATACTTGAAACACTCAATGTAGTCCTAAAAATTGCACCGAAAATTGTAAGAATTGCAGCCATTGTAGTAATAATTGCAATATTAATTAATCCTGCTTGTGCAACACCTTTTATTGTTTCAATACATATTCTGTATGTAATTCTCAACTCAGTTAACCAATCTTTTGGCAAATGAGATTTAACCTTTTGTTTTAATCTGCTTCTTCTTGCACCGTTAGTCATAAGTACCCGCCTGAACATCTCTAACTATTTGCCCTTTTTCAAGGGTGATTACTCTTTTTCTAAAGTGGTTAACAATAGCATGGTCATGAGTAGAAACAAGTATAGTAATTCCCCTTTGATTAACTTGTTCAAGAATTTGCATAACCTCCATTGAATTTTTTGGGTCTAAGTTGCCTGTAGGCTCATCGGCAATCAATAAAGGAGGACCGTTCACAATTGCTCTTGCAATACTAACTCTCTGCTGTTCACCCCCTGAAAGTTCACATGGTTTCGATCTGTATTTATCTTCAAGTCCTACAACCTTTAGAGCACCATAAACACGAGCTTCAATTTCTTTTGAGGATACACCCATTGTTCTGATTACATAAGCAATATTGTCATATACTGTATGATTTTGCAATAACTTATAGTCTTGAAAAACAATACCCATGCATCTTCTTAAATTTGGAATTTTATTTGGTGAAAGATTATTAATATTAATGCCGCCAACAAGCACACTACCCCGCGTAGGCCTTTCTTCAAGATAAAGCATTTTCATTAATGTAGATTTACCTGCACCTGAGGAACCCACAAGAAAGACAAATTCGCCCGGTTTAATGTGTAAATTAACATTATATAGAGCAAATTTATTTCTGTATTGTTTGATTAAATCTCTTATAACTATCATCTTTTTTCCAAATATCTGCTTATATTTTCACACAATTTCTTATCGGTTAAGCCGTAGAATTCAAGCAGTGAGCGCTGTTCGCCACTTTGCCCAAAACAATCAGGTGTTCCTATTCTCAAAACTCTTGTTGGCAAATTTTGGCTTAAAACTTCGCAAACCGCACTACCTAAGCCACCTATTATACTATGATTTTCAACCGTAATAACCATGCCCGTTTTCTTTGCACTTTCAATTACATCGGATGCAGCAAGAAAAGGTTTTACAACAGGCACATGTAAAACTTCCGCACTTATACCCTTATCTTTAAGCATTTGTGCACATGCAATAACCTCGCAAAGTGTTTCACCGTTTGTAACAATAGTTACATCCGAACCTTCGCAAATTTTAACCGCACGTTCCGGATTGAATATATACTTATCTTCATCAAAAACAGACTTCAAACTTGTCCTTGCAATACGTATATAAACAGGACCATATATTTCAGCAGCATACTTTACTACTTGCTTGACTTCATTATAATCAGCGGGAACAATCACACAAATATCAGGAATTGAACGCATGTAAGAAATATCTTCAAGGGCCTGATGTGAAGCACCATCCTCTCCGACCGTGACACCGCCATGAGTTGCCACTATTTTAACATTTAATCTCGGGTAACAAATTGAATTTCGAATCTGATCCAGACATCTTGCAGTAGCAAACATCGCAAAGGTACTTACAAAAGGAATTTTACCTTCAGCAGCAAGTCCGGCAGCTGTACACATCATATCCTGCTCGGCAATTCCGGAATTAAAAAATCTCTCCGGAAAAACTTTTTGAAATTTACACGTCTGAGTCGAACAAGACAAATCAGCATCAAGCACTACGATATTTTTATTAGCCGCGCCCAATTCCACAAGCGTTTCACCATAAGCATTTCTTGGGGATTTAATCTCAAGTGTTTTTTTAAGCATTTAACTCCTCCAAAGCACGTTTTAATTCATCATCATTTGGTGCTTTACCATGCCATCCGACATTGTTTTCCATAAATGAAACACCCTTACCCTTCAGTGTATTTGCAATAATCGCGAAAGGCACACCTGATGATTTGGCAACATTAAAGGCATTCTCAAGTTCATCTTCATTGTGTCCGTCAACTTCCATGCACTCCCAACCGAAAGCTTGCAGCTTTTTATCCAAAGGTTCAAGCGATTTTACATCATCTGTATCACCGTCAATTTGTAATTTATTTCTGTCGATTACAATTATTAAGTTGTCCAATTTTTTATGGCTCGCACTCATAAGCGCTTCCCAAACACTTCCTTCTTGCATTTCACCATCCCCTAAAAGGACAAAAACCTTTGCACTATTGGCATTAAGTTTTAGAGCAAGTGCAATGCCCACTGCAATAGACAAACCCTGCCCCAGAGAGCCTGTTGACACCTCTATGCCTTCAAGACCCAATCTGGTCGAAGGATGACCTTGCAATCTGGAAGCAAGTTTTCTAAAAGTAAACAGCTCATCATGGGCAAAAAAACCCTTATTGGCAAGTGTACTATATAATGCAGCACTGGCATGACCCTTAGAGAGAATAAATCTGTCACGCTTTTGAAAATCTGGAGATTTTTTCCATTCCGGCGGCACAAACATAACTTTGTTGTAAAGTACACTTAAAATTTCAACACAAGAAAGCGAACCTCCGGGATGACCGGATTTTGCACCATGTATCATTTTTAAAATATCGCGCCTTACATTATTGTTAAAGCTGTTCAATTATCTCAATCCCTCAATAAACTGTCTGATTACTTTTTTACACTATCTATTATACTCTCAAATAAAAATATTGGCAAAGTCGGAAATATCCGTTTAATTCTCTGAGGTTGTTTTATAACACGATACAACCACTCAAGACCGAGTTTTTGCCAAACAACGGGTGCTCTTTTAACAAAACCGGCAAAAACATCAAAACTTCCGCCGACACCTATCATCACGCAACCCTGCAACATTTCCTTTAATCTGTATATTAAGAATTCTTGCTTTGGAGAGCCCAGGGCACATAAGAAAACATGCGGGCGTGCCTCTTTAATTTGATTTAAAATATCGTTTTCATTACTAAAATATCCATTATGGGCAAATACGATATTAATATTATTAAATTCATCCTTAAGCTTTTTTACCAAAGTATTCATAACTTCATCTTTTGCACCCAAAAGTGCAAGTCTGAGGTTATTTTGAGAACATTTTTCGATTAGTGAGCGAGATAAGTCAACACCGCCAATTCTTTCCTGATTTACACCTTTCAATTTAAGCGCAATTTTAATGCCTACACCATCTGCAACGACCAATTCCGCTTGTTTTAAAATATTTGTAAAATCCTTATTCCTTTTGGCAGCCTCAATCATTTCAGGGTTAATTGTAACAATTTGCATATTTTCACCATTGTCAACGGCACTCATTGCAATATTTAATGCGCTTTCGAAGCTGACAATGTCAACAGGAAACCCTTGTAAACTAACTCTTTTTTTCATAAGAAAATAATATCACAAAACATTTATATATTTTTAACTTGAATAAAAAAAATATTTTAAATAAAATATTTTTGAATGTGAATAAATAGGTAAAGCAAATGCAAAACAGGGAATTTGGGGAAAAATTTGTAGCGGTAGTCGGTTGCGGAATATGGGGCAGAAATATTGTAAGAAATTTTTACAATCTAAAAGCACTGCACACTGTATGCGACATTGATGATGAAAATTTAAAAATGGTAGAAGCGCAATATGACGGCACATACACCACAAAAAAATTTGACGAAGTTTTGATTAATCCTCAAATTAAAGCTGTGTGCGTGGTTACTCCAAGTCATACCCACTTTAACCTTGTAAAAAGAGCTCTTGAAGCAGGTAAACATGTATATGTCGAAAAACCTATTTCTACGGTTGCTCAAGAAGCGCGCAAGCTTAAGGAACTTGCTGATGAAAAAGGTCTGATTTTGATGGTTGGACACTTGCTTTTATACCACCCTGCCGTCAATAGGCTTAAAATGCTTATTGAAGAAGGTATTTTAGGCAATATTAAATATGTTCAAAGCGACAGATTAAATATTAACTATTTTAAAAATGACAGAAGTGTAATGTGGGATTTAGCACCTCATGATGTGTCCATGATAGCACATGTCTTGGGTTTAGACCCGATAAAAGTTTTAAATGCAACAGGATGCTGTGCCGAGTACGAAAATATATTTGACATTACACATTTAACTATACAGTTTGAAAAGAATGTTATTGCACATGTAAGTGACAGCTGGATACATCCCCAAAAACGAGTAACATTGTTGGTTAGGGGCGACAAGGCAACGGCAATTCTTGATGACACGTTACTTGAAAATAAATTACAAATTTTCGATAACAAAACTCCTGCACAACAAAGTATTGAAATTTTTGACTATCTGGAAATAGAACCATTAAAACTTGAGTGTCAACACTTTATAAAAAGCATTGAAACAGGTAAAAAACCTCGCTCTGACGGAGAAAACGGTTTTATGATAACAAAAATCCTTGAAGATGCCGAAGATATTATGCTCGGCAATAAAAAAACCGAGCTTGATAAAGTAGACTTTTTATTATCGCGCTCAAAAAGATAATTAACCTAAAGCACGTGCTTTTTCCATTGTATCTTTTATTGTCTTATCAAGAATTTGCATTAAATCAGATTGTTTGAGGACATCATTGCCCACCGCTGTACAACCACCCGGTGTAGTAACAGCGGTAATGAGCTCATCAGGGGATTGCGCACCCTCTAATATCATTTTTGCGGCACCAAGAGATGTCTGAGCCGACAAAGTAAGACATGTTGAATAATCCAATCCCAGTTTTTCGCCGGCACGAGCAATTAAATCAATTATGTAATAATAAAATGCAGGTCCCGAACCTGATATAGCAGTTACAATATCAATAAATTTTTCATCAACTCTAACGGTTTTTCCAATATTTTTAAGCATGGATTCAACAAAATCAACATCCGAAACTGTTGCATAATTACCTTTGCAAATTGCACACATACCTTCATTTACAAAAGCCGGAGTATTTGGCATAACGCGAACTACCGGATTATTTTTCAGAATATTTTCAATTTTTTGACATGTGACACCAGCAAGGATTGAAATTAAAAGCTTATTTGAGGCATTTCCTTCAAGCTCTCTTAAAACATCATCTATTACAAAAGGCTTGGTTGCAATCAAAATAATGTCTGTTTTATTTGCAAGTTCGGCAATTGAATTTAAAGCATTGACGTTAAATCTTTCTTTGGCACATTTTATAGCATCATTGTTAATGTCAAAAATAAATATATTTTCAGGCAAGATAAAAGAGCTTTTGATAATTCCGCCCATAATTGCGGAAGCCATTTTTCCGGCACCTATAAAACCGATTTTTTTATTGGAATTACAAATATTAACACACATAAGTTGACACCCCGCTATGTTTTACTTAGTATAGTTAATACTGATAATAAAATAAAGTCAAGGAGAAAATATAATGCGCAGAACACTAGAAGGCACAAAAAGAAAAAGACAAAATGTCAGCGGCTTTCGCGCAAGAATGGCAACACCCGGCGGCAGAGGTGTTATTAACAGACGCCGCGCTAAAGGTCGTCATAAGTTAGCAATTACAGCTAAAAATCGTGCTTAAAAAAAATCAAAGACTAACAAGCCATAGAGCTTTTGTAGCTACATACAATCAAAAAAGAATTGTTTCGGATGAAAATTTTGTTTTGTATGGCGGGAAAAATAAGGAAGAACAAAACTACCCCACAAGGGTAGGTTTTGTTGTAAGCAAAAAAATACATAAGCGTGCAGTAAAAAGAAATCGTATAAAAAGACTCGCAAGAGAAGCATACCGAAACCTACTTGAACAAGATGAAATAAAACAAAGTAAAAATCTTCAAAGCCTTATTTTTGTAGCAAAAGAAGGCGCTCTAGAAAAAAATTATAAAGAAATATGTTTAAGTGTTAAGAATTTACTTCAACTTTTAGCAATAAAATATTTTTAGAGTTATTATAATATTCACATGAACGCTTTAATAAGAGATTTGGTTGATAACAAAGAAACAGAAAAAATTCAAAAGCCTAATTTTGACACAAGAATAGGCAGGGAATTTCTTGCATTTTATTTAAAAACAAAATTTAAACAAATTATAAACTATGATAAAAAAGCACAAAAAAGTTTATTGTTAAAAGTAAAACATGATTTTTTAGAAAATTTTTTGGACAGACTCATAAATAATCCGAAAAGAAAAATATTAATTTCGATAACCGGCGAATCGGCAAGCGGAAAATCAACTATTTGCAATCAAATTCAAAAATGCATAGAAAAAAATAATTTACCCATTTCCATTGTAAATACCGATAATTATTTTAATGACATATCAGACCTGATAAAACAATATGGAACATTTGATGCCCTAAGGGATGCGGGATACGATGTAGATTCTCCGCATAATTTTCAATTGGATTTGCTAAGAGAAGACATTGAAAAACTTGCAAGCGGACAGGACGTAAAAATTCCTCAATATCTTGTTAATGGGACCGGCATAAGTGTGGCTGAAGCAATAAAAGTTAAAAGCAATAAAATTATTATTGTTGAAGGCATGGCGGCAACATATAAAGAAGTACATGATATTTTTGATATAAAAATTTATATAGATTTAAACAATAACATAAGAAAAAAACGTTTCATGAATCGTGCGCAGTTAAGAAATCAGGACCACGAAAACGCTCTTAAACATTGGGAGTACGTCTGTGCAGCGGGTAAAAAGTATGTCATGCCCGCAAAAGAAAATTGCGACATTATTGCAAACGGCGAATGTGATTTGGAATATTTTACACAAATTCTTGAATATATTAATCTCATCACAAATAATTTTTGCGAAGTTTAATTATAAGCTTATGCGCTTGATTTTTTAAATGCTCATAATCAGAGTTATTGTCAATAACTGCATCCCATTGACAGTAATTATCAAGAGCTGTTTCTGTGGGGTCATCAGCATTTGTAATAGTTGCGCGCTTTGAACGGTTTTCCAAATCAGCCTCAACTCTAACCGTAAATGCATTATGTGCCTTAAAAACCTCAATTTCATGCTCTACCCTGACATCAGGAACAATTACATTTTCATCCATTTGAATAATACTGTTTAGCCAATAATCAGGGTGCTGTTCTCTGCCCCAATTGCCAAGCTTAATTAAATCACCCCTATATAAGTGTTTATTTTTTTCAATTTCATCAAATGACAAATTATTAATTTTAGCATAGTTAATTTTAATAGCATCACCAATTCCCACCCTTTTAAACTCTTTTAAATCTTCAAGAAGCAATTTGGCCAGCGTATCCTTGCCACTATACTGTTTACCTGAAATTACAATCATTTTTTTCATAAAAAAATTATATCATTACATGCAAAAATTCCGCAAATATATTTGCGGAACTGCACTCATCCTCTAATTAGCTTTATAAAATATTAGCTTTAATTCAATTTTATATACCTTGTATATAAAATAAAAATTAAGAATAGTTGAAATTTCAATAAATATATACTTTGTTACAAAACTTAATAAAAAGGAAATTAAAAAGCAATTTTTTAAAGCAATTTTTTTTTATTAAAGAGTAACGAGAGAATATCAAATTACACGAGGAACTAACTTTAAGGAGAGACAGTCATGGGCTGGGTTACAATATCACTCAGAAAAATGGCATTAAAACAAAGGGTATCAAACCTGCAATACAGACTGTTGCAAATCAGTCAGGAAAGGCAGACGATAGCAAATCAATCTCAATATACCCAACGTTTTGTAAATGCTATGAAAAACCAGCATTATAATGGCATAACCGATAGTTATATTTCATCCGTCCAAGAGCTGCAAAATGAAAATGCAGGCACTGACCCTACATCCGGAGAATGGAGTATATATCAAAATGCTCTTGACCAACTCTCATTAGTACAGTCAAGACAACAAATGGCTGTAGATTCAATATTCCAAGGATACGAAGACTCGCTGATGGCAGATGTAAACAGGCGCGATCAGCAACTTGAAGCAGAACAAGAACAGGTACAAACACAACTGCAAGCAGCACAAGCAGAATTAGAAAATCTGGATCAAGCAATGGAAGACAGCATCAAAAGCAGTGCAATTAAATTAACATAATAAATAAAAAGAAGAAAAAATAAGGATAGGGAAGTTTAATAAAAAGTCTGCATATTTAATGCAGACTTTTTAACATATTGTTGATTTTATAGGATAACTTAATATATAATTCATTATAGAATGGAGGGGGAATGCCTTTCGAGTTTGAAAAAACAAACATAGAAGATGTCATTATCGTGAAACCGAAAGTCTTTAATGACAATAGGGGATTTTTCCTTGAAAGTTATAAAAAAACAGATTTTTACCTTAACGGAATAAAAGACGAATTTAATCAGGATAATCATTCAAAATCAACCTTTGGTGTTTTAAGGGGGTTGCATTATCAAAAAACACCGCACGCACAAGCAAAATTAATACGTTGCATAAAAGGCAAGATTTTTGATGTAGCAGTAGATATAAGACAAAATTCTAAAACATTTGGCAAATGGACAGGTGTGATATTAAGTGAAGAAAACAAAAATATATTCTATATTCCCGAAGGTTTTGCCCATGGGTTTTTAACCCTGTCTGATACTGCAGAACTTTTATACAAAGCTTCGGGCGAATACTGTCCGCAAAGCGAAATGGGGATATGTTGGAACGACTCGGATATAAATATTGATTGGAAAAAATACGGACTTGAATTTGAACCAATATTAAGTGATAAAGACAAAAAACAACCAATGCTAAAGGATATCAAAAAGGAAGATTTATTATGAAAATACTCGTAACAGGTGGTGCAGGTTTTATAGGTAGTTGTTTTGTAAGACACATGCTAAAAATACACCCTGATTATAAAATCATAAACCTTGATTGCCTAACTTATGCAGGTAATATAGAAAATTTGAATGACATAAAAAACAATCCTAACTATACATTTGTACAAGGTAATATTTGCGACAAAAAACTTGTATCTCAAGTCGTACAAGAAGCAGATTGTATTGTAAATTTTGCCGCAGAAAGTCATGTTGACAGGTCAATTTTAAATCCAGAAATTTTTATTGAAACAAACGTACAAGGAACTTTAAATCTTCTTGAAAATGCAAAAAAATACAACATACAAAGGTATTTACAGGTTTCAACCGACGAAGTATATGGCTCATTAGGAAAAACAGGTTATTTTTATGAAACAACTCCGCTTGCACCAAACTCGCCATACAGTGCTTCAAAAGCAAGTGCGGATATGCTTGTAAGGGCCTATTTTGAAACATATAAAACACCTGTTTTAACAACAAGATGCTCAAATAACTACGGACCGTATCAATACCCCGAAAAACTTATTCCGTTCTTTATTTCAAAACTTTTAAAAGGAGAGAAAGTCCCCGTATACGGTGATGGACTCAATGTTAGAGATTGGCTGTATGTTTACGACCACTGCGAAGCAATAAATACCGTACTACACAAAGGCAATGTCGGGGAAGTCTACAATATAGGCGGGCACAACGAGAAAACAAATATTGAAATAACAAAAATAATTTTAAAAGAAATGGGTAAGGATGAAAACTCGATTGAATATGTACAAGACAGACTCGGACATGACAGGCGTTACGCAATAGACAACAACAAAATCACAACACAGCTGGGCTGGAAACCTTCACTAACTTTTGAAGAAGGCATAAAGTTAACTATTGATTGGTATTTGAACAATCAAGACTGGATTAAATCAATCGAAAATAAAAAGGCAGTATTAAGATGAAAATCATGGTAACCGGCGCAAGTGGCATGCTGGGACAAGATTTGTGCCCAATTCTTGAAAATATCGGCGCTTTTGTTATCCCTACTCAAACAGATAATCTGGATATTAAAGACAAAAATGCGGTTAATAACTTTATAAAACAAACTCGTCCCGACATAATAATTCATTGCGCCGCTTATACAAATGTAGATAAAGCAGAAAGCAAAAAAGATGCAGCTTTCGAAGTCAACTTTAATGGTACGGATAATATTGCAAGTGCAGCAGCAGAGAACAATGCGCTTTTGATATACATATCAACGGATTACGTTTTTGATGGTACAAAAAATACGCCTTATCTGCCCAATGATAAAACAAATCCTCAAAATATCTACGGCGCATCAAAATTAGCCGGCGAGGAATCGGTCAGAAAACATTGCCAAAAATATTACATAACAAGAACAAGTTGGCTATACGGACACCATGGAAAAAATTTCGTCGAAACAATGATATCTTACGCCGATAGACCGGAACTTAAGGTAGTTGACGACCAAATAGGCTGCCCTACTTGGACAGTCGAACTTTGTCGCGGAATAATTAAACTCATAAGCTCGCAAAAACCTTACGGAATATATCATATATGCGGAAGCGGCAGTACAAGCTGGTATGGTTTTGCAAAAGAAATTTTTAATCAAATGAATTTAAAAGTAAACCTAAAACCCTGCAAAACAAATGACTTTCCGCGAGATGCAAAACGCCCGCAATATAGTGTTATGGACAATAATTCTATATGTCCGAATTGGCAGGACTCACTTAGAGAATATATAAAATTAAGAGGTTAGTATGAAACAACAAGGTGTTAAAAAAGGTATAATTCTGGCAGGAGGCTCAGGCACTAGGCTTTACCCAAGTACAATTGCCGTATCAAAACAGCTTTTGCCGGTATACGATAAACCTATGGTTTATTACCCCATATCCGTACTTATGCTTGCAGGAATTAAGGATATACTTATCATTTCAACACCTTATGACATTGAAAACTTTAAAAAACTTTTGGGTGACGGCTCGCAATTTGGAGTAAAATTTTCTTATGTTGTACAACCATCTCCCGACGGTCTTGCGCAAGCTTTTATTCTTGGTGAGGATTTTATTGCGGATGACTGCGTTGCCCTTATATTGGGTGACAATATATTCTACGGACAGTCTTTTTCATCAATGCTTAGAGAAGTATCACAAAAAATTAAAAACAATGGCGGTGCAACAGTTTTCGGATACAAAGTAAAAGACCCCGAAAGGTATGGTGTTGTAGAATTTGACAAAAACGGACTTGCAAAATCTATTGAAGAAAAACCAAAAAAACCAAAATCTGATTATGCGGTAACAGGATTGTATTTTTACGATAACAATGTTGTTCAATATGCAAAATCACTCAAACCGTCAAAACGAGGAGAGTTGGAAATTACCGATTTAAATAATATTTATCTTAAAAACAATAAACTTGATGTAAAGCTTTTCGGCAGAGGTTTTTCTTGGCTTGACACAGGAACTCATCACTCCTTATTACAAGCAGGTCAATATGTTCAGACAATTGAAGAAAACCAAGGTGTAAAAATTGCCTGCCTTGAAGAAATTGCATACTCAATGAGGTTTCTTGATAAAAAAAATATAAAAGAGTTGGCACTGAAATACAAAAACAGTGAATACTATAACTATATCTTAAATTTAATAAAATAAAAAAAGGCTCAAAGTATTTATAAACTTACCTATAACCTTCCTTTGAGCCTAGTAGCAAATACGGCATTACTAAAATAGACTTTGTTTTTATTTTTAAGTTCCCGTTGTATAATTACCCTATGAACAAAAAACTTTTTGCCGAGCTAAAAAAAATATACTCAAAAGATATAATTTCAGAAAAAGAGGAACTGTACGCATACGCCTATGATACTTCTCCAAACCCTGAAAATATAGCTCTACCCGAGTTTGTGGTTTTTCCAAAAAATTCACAACAGGTGTCGGAAACGATTTTAATCTGCAAAAAATACAATACTGCCATTATTGCACGAGGTGCAGGCACTTGTCACTGCGGAGGTTGCAGGGTAAAAAGACAAAGTGTAATCCTGCATTTTTCAAAAATGGATAAAATTCTTGAAATAAACAAGGAAGACTTAATAGCACGCGTTCAACCAAACGCGGTAATAAAAAACATTAATGACGAAGCTGAAAAATTAGGATTATTTTTCCCGCCCGACCCGTCCAATCTTGCCGTCTCGACAATTGGCGGGGCTGTAGCACTTAGCTCTGGCGGACCGCGCACTTTTAAATATGGTTCAACAAAAGATTATATTATAAATCTAGAAGTGGTATTATCAGACGGCAAAATAATTAAAACAGGAACAAATATTGCAAAAAATGTAACAGGATACAACCTGACTTCGCTTTTTGTGGGTTCTGAAGGTACATTAGGCATAATAACCGAAGTTACCTTAAAACTTATACCAAAACCTCAATCAAGAAAGCTGACATTAGCATATTTTGATGACTTAGTAGAAGCTACTGCCGCTGTTAATAATATTATTAATTCGGGATTCACTCCCGCAACTCTGGACTTACTTGACAAAAATACACTGGCAACAATTGAAAAATTCAATCCTTGCGGGTTGCTATACAATAAAGAAGCGGCGCTATTAATAGAACTTGATGGTTTTTTGGAAAGTCTTGGATACGAATGCAGAAAAATACTTGAAATATTAAAAAAATCAAATGCAGCAGAGATTGTTCAAGCCCAAAATGAAGAAGAAAACGAAAAAATATGGCGTGCAAGAAGAAGCGCCTTTGCAGCAGTTACAAAATTAAAGCCAAATGTAATAACCGAAGATGTCGTTGTGCCGCGTTCCAAAATTGTAGAACTTGTAAAAGGAATACAAAAAATTTGTAAAGAGCACAATATAATTGTTTGCATCATGGGGCATGCCGGAGATGGCAACATTCATCCCAATTTCGCCTTGGACTTATCAAATAAAAATGAAAAAGAAAATTTTGAAACAGTTAAAGATAAAATTTTTGAACTCGCATTAAATCTTAACGGCTCATTGTCAGGAGAACACGGTATAGGCTGTGAAAAGAAAAAATACCTAAATAAAGCCTTAGACAAAGGCGCAATAGAATATATGGAAAAAATCAAAAACCTTTTTGATTCCGAAAATATTATAAATCCGGATAAAATGTTTTAATATTTTTTGTGTTATCTTATTTTTTATGGAAACATTAGCAACCAAAATAGAAATTTACAAGAACTATTCCAAAGATATAATAAAGCTATCCGCACCAATTATGGCAGGCAATCTTGCCAATATGTTAATTAACGTTGGGGATGTAATTGTTGCAGGCAGACACTCAACGGTTACACTTGGCGCAATAAGTGTTGCATCAGCCATCTTTATGACTTTTATGATTGCGGCAGTCGGTCTTATGGCAAGTATTTCTCCAATAGTTTCCAATCTTCGCGGAGAAAGAAAAACCACAAAAACTCTATTTAGTGCAACCGTAAAGTATTCTCTTATAATAGGCTTGCTATTTTATCTCCTGATAAGGCTTGCCACGGGGCACATCGACAAAATAGGGCTTGCACCGGATTTGTATCCGCTTGTTGTTGAATATCTTGAAATAAGCAGCTGGGGCATGTTTGGCGGACTCTTATTTATAGCTCTGAAAGAATTTTTACAAGCTTATGAAATTGTAAATTTCCCAAATATGGTAACTGTTGCGCAAATATTTTTAAATTTACTTCTAAATGTAGCTCTTGTTTTTGGCTTGTGGGGCTTTCCTCAGCTTGGTGTCAAAGGACTTGCAATAGCAAGTTTGATTGTTAGAACAGCAGGAGGAATAGCGCTATTTATATACTGTTTACCATTTCTTAAAGGAAGGTCAAAAAGAGTAAAATCATACATAAAAGAACTTTTAAAAACAGGTTGGCCAATTTCTTTTGCATTGTTTTTCGAATTTCTGGGCTTTAATATAACTGCAATACTGGTCGGAAAATTCTCATCGGTTCTCGCTGCAGCACACAACATAATAATAACCATTACAAGCATTACATATATGTTCCCAATGTCAGTATCGAATGCAATTGGTATAAAAGTAGGATTTGCAAACGGAGAGAAGAATATTTTAAATATAAAAAGATATTCGCTTGTAGGTGTATATTTATCTGTAATCTTTATGGCGCTAAATGCACTCTTATATATATTTTGCCCAGAGTTTCTACTTTCGCTTTTTACGAAGGACTACTCCGTAATTACAACCGCACTGCCTGTTATGAATATTGTAATTTATTATTTATTTTTTGACGGGATACAATGCGCCTGTGTAGGGTCTTTAAAGGGTCTTAAAGATACAAAACCCATTATGGCAACAATGGGCATAGCATACCTTTTAATAGGCATCCCAACGGGCTGCATATTAGCCTTCAAGTTTAACATTGTTCTTTTAGGCTTTTGGATTGGACTTGCACTTGCGCTTTTTAGTGCGTGCATGATATCTTCGACAATTTTAATATTAAAGATTAAGAATTATCGTTTATCGTAAACTTTAATCAAGTGCCATCCGAACTGCGTTTGAACAGGATTTGACACAACCCCGACAGGCAAAGCGAAAGCAGCATCTTCGAATTCTTTTACCATTTTTCCGCGTTCAAAATAACCTAAATTACCTCCAAATTCACCCGAAGGGCAGGAAGAATACTTTTTTGCAACTTCCGAGAAACTTTCTCCATTGTCAATCCTGTTTTTTAAAGCTTTTGCTCTGGATTCACTGCCGACAAGAATATGTGCAGCTTTAACTTGTGTATACTCTGAAGCATTTAAGTCTGTTTCAATTTTTGCACTACTAACTAATGAAAATGTAAAAAGAAATAAAATTAACAACAATATTTTTTTCATAACAACCCCCTAGTGTATAATTAATAATTTATCACAAAATATGATAATCAAATCATACAACAGCATGGTTGACAGGTAATTCTGTAAAACTACAATAGTTATAAAGGGGATTCCGTTTTGATGTATTGTCAAAAAATTGTAAAAAAAATTATTATTTTTTGTATAATAACAGTCTTTTACTCGCAAAGTGCCGATGCGCTAAGTTTTAATATATTTAAAAAAAAGCAAAAACAAAAAGAACAAATAAAAAATGAACAAATAATTACTCCTGAAGAAATAGAAAAGGGTAAAAAAACTTTCTCTATTGAAGAATGTGTAGAATATGCAATTAATAATGACCCCGCCATCAGGATTTCCGCAAATAATTATGAGGTACAAAAAAGCCGCGTGGGTCAAGCCAAATCTGATTATTTTCCAATGTTGGGCATAGGCAGCGGATATAATTATCAATACAGTAATTCCTCAGGTTATACATCGAGTAGCATGTGGAGGGGCGGAAACAGTGGAAATTCAAACGGTTATTATCAATTAAATGCAAGTGTCAATCAACTTATATGGAATTTTGGAAGAACCACCGCAGGAATTAATATGCAAAAATTTAACCGCGAATCGGCAGGATATGACCTTGATTACAGCATTTTAGAAACGGTATACAATGTAAAGACTGCTTATTTTGCAGTGCTTGCGGCTCTTGCAAATGTTGATATTTATGAACGCTCTGTCAGAATAAATACGCTTAATTACGAACGAACAAAAGCAATGTTTGAGGAAGGTTTAAAATCGAGAATAGATGTTGTTAATGCCGAAGTTTATTTAACGGATGCAAGGACACAACTTATTGATGCACAATATAAATATGACACAGCAATGGTTAATTTGAAAAATTCAATGTATTACCTTAAAGATAAAGAATTTATGGTAGAAAATACGGAAAATTTTGACTTTTTGAGAAATAATTATAAAATGCAAACAGTTGAGATAGGAACAATCAAGAAAAACAGTGAAGATGGAGATTTCGAACACTCTGCCGTACTGCTAACATCAGGAATACAAAAACAAGATATATTAAAAGATTATAAGTTTGATCCGTATATAATTGAACTAAAAGAGGCAATTGAAAACGCTTATGAAAACCGTCCGGATTTAAAATCGCTCAAAATGATAGTTAGAGCCCAAGAAGAATCATTAAAACAAATAAAAAGGAGTTGGGCACCTGAAATTTCGGCGAATGCAGGATATAATTTAAGATATATGGATTCAACATCTAACACGGGCTTTACCGCCAGTGCAAATTTAGATTTTCCAATGATTAACATGATGGACATAAAATACCGAATAGATGAGGGAAAATCTTACTTGAGAATTGCACAAGACAATGTTGATTTATCTGAAAAAAATATAAATTTTGAAGTTCAAAAATATTACATTGCAATGCGAAGGCTTGAAAAAACAATTCCTTTGATGGCAGATAAAGTTCGTCAAACTTTGGAAAATTTTGAACTGGCGGATGGCAGATATGCAGTAGGTCTAAATAATTTTATCGAACTTCAGGATGCACAAACAAACTATAACAATGCGCAACTGGCATTTGTTCAATCAGTATTTGACTACAATGTGGCGCGCGAAGAATTTAAAAAATCCATGGGGGTAAGATGAAAAAAAAGGTAATTATAATAACCGCTATTGTCCTTGTAATAATATTTTTTGCAATAGCTATAAAACAATCAGTGTCAAAAAATATAACAAATTACAAAAGCGTACCTGTAAAAAAACGCACAATTATTGAAAGCGTTGAAGCTTCAGGAACCATAAACCCTGTTCAAACTGTTGATATAGGTACTCAGGTGTCAGGTACAATTAAGGAAATTTATGTTGATTACAACTCTGAAGTCAAAAAAGGTGATTTATTGGCACAAATCGACCCGGCACTGTTTCAAGCACAAGTTGATAAAGCAAGAAGCGACTTAAATGCTGCAAAAGCCAATTATCAAAAATCTAAAAGCATGCTTGAATATGAAAAGAAAAACTACGAAAGATATGCCAGACTCTATACAAAAAATTATGTTTCAAAAAGTGAAGTTGACCTTGCAGAGGCAAATTACAAGTCAAACCTTGCCGAAGTTAATGCTATGAGAGCACAGATAAATCAGGCAAGTGCTACACTGGAAAATAATTTAACAAATTTAAGATACACAAAAATTATATCTCCGGTTGACGGTGTTGTTGTTTCAAGAAGCGTCGATGTCGGACAAACAGTTGCTGCAAGTTTCCAAACTCCAACACTTTTTATGGTTGCGCAAGATTTAACGCAAATGCAAATAGAAGTCAATGTATCAGAAGCAGATATTGGCAGGATAAAAGTGGGTCAGGATGTAACATATACTCTTGACGGGTACAATAACCAAGAATTTCATGGAAAAGTTTCTCAAGTAAGAATTTCGCCAACAACAGTATCTAATGTTGTAACATATACTGTAATTGTTGATGTCACAAATGACGATAATATATTAATTCCCGGTATGACAGCAAATGTTTCCGTAATAACCAATAAAAGTGAAGATGTTATAGCAGTTCCTGTTGCCGCATTTCGTTTTACACCCAAAGAAATAACGGGGGGTAAAAAATTTGAAAAACAAGGGGTATGGATTTTGGCAAAAAATAAAAAACCTCAAAGAATTGAAATCACTACAGGTGCCTCAGATGGCGACTATACCGCAATTACAAACGGCGAGATAAAAGAAGGCGACAGAGTAATTATAGGAAGTTCAAAGGACAAACCGTTAAATTCCCAAAAGCGACCAATGAGGATGTTTTAAGTGAGCCTTATAGAAATTAAAAATCTTGTAAAAACATATCAAACAGGCGAAAGTTCTTTTAACGCATTGGATAATGTATCATTAAGCGTTGAAGAAGGTGAATTTGTTGCAATAATGGGTACATCAGGTTCCGGAAAATCAACATTTATGAATACCTTAGGGTGTCTTGATAAACCGACTTCAGGAAGCTATTATCTCGATGGTATTGATGTATTAAGCCTTAATGCCGACAGGTTATCCGAAATTCGCAATTTAAAATTAGGTTTTGTTTTTCAAGGTTTTAATTTGATACCCAGAACATCTGCAATCGAAAATGTTGAAATGCCAATGATATACAAGGGTATTGCTCAGCATGAACGCCTCGAAAAGGCTCGTCAAGCTCTTAAAATTGTAGGATTGGAACACAGAGAACATCATTTACCAAACCAAATGTCAGGCGGGCAACAACAAAGAGTGGCAATCGCACGGGCAATTGTGAATGATGCCCCAATAATTCTTGCTGACGAGCCGACAGGTAATTTGGATACAAAAACAAGCATTGAAGTTATGGAATTTTTTGTCAGTCTTAATGAACAATCAGGAAAGACAATAATTTTAGTAACACATGAACCTGATATTGCCGAATATTCAAAACGAATAGTAAGATTTAAAGACGGAAAAATAATAAGCGATGAATTGAGGAGTAAAGCTAAAGTATGATAGATTTTTCATCCACACTTAAAATATCAATGAGATCGCTTAAGGTAAATAAAATGCGCTCAGTATTGACAAGTCTGGGCATAATAATCGGTGTAGCCGCAGTTATTATAATGCTTTCGATAGGTGAAGGTGCAAAACAAAGAATTACAAAAGATATAGAATCCATGGGCTCAAATATTTTAATGATAATGTCAGGCTCGACAACTTCAGGCGGGGTGAGAATGGGTTCAGGTTCTACCCCTACCTTAACCCTTAAGGATGCAGAAGCAATAGTTAAAAACTGCCCCTCTGTTAAAATTGCCGCACCGACAGTAAATGGTGTACAACAAATTGTTTATTCGAACCAAAATTGGTCAACTTCAGTTTATGGAATAACTCCGGAATATATGGAAGTGCAGCTTTGGGAAATAGAAAGCGGCAGAAATTTAACAAGTGATGATGTAAAAAACAACACCAAATCGGCACTTATCGGTGCAACAGTAGCGCAAAACCTTTTTGGAGATGTCAATCCTGTCAATAAGGTTATAAGAATAGGCGGAATGCCCTTTAAAGTTGTAGGCTTGCTGAAAGAAAAGGGGCAAAACGGCATGGGACAAGACAAAGACGACACAGTATTGGTTCCTGTTACAACAGCTCAAAAGAAACTGTTTGGAACAGCATTTCCCGGAACAGTTAAATTTATAAATATTCAGGCTACAAATGCCGAAACATTAACTTCTGCTGAGGAAGAAGTAAAAGAATTACTGCGAGAGCGCCACAGGATAGGAAAAAATGACGAGGACGATTTTACGGTAAGAAATTTTACCCAAATGCTTGAAACCGTAAAACAAGCCTCTAATACAATGGCACTTTTACTTGGCGCAATAGCTTCAGTTTCCCTATTGGTAGGGGGAATAGGCATTATGAATATTATGCTTGTATCAGTAACTGAAAGAACAAAAGAAATAGGAATAAGAATGGCAATTGGCGCTAAGGCTATGGACATTAGAATTCAATTTCTTGTGGAGGCGCTCGTTCTCTCTCTTATTGGTGGGCTAATAGGGGTATTAAGCGGTGTAATTATAGCAAAATTGATTGGAATATTTTCTGAGATGAAAGTTGCCATAACGCTTATGCCCATTTTGGTATCTTTTGGCTTTTCAGGAATTGTCGGTATGGCTTTTGGCTATTATCCAGCATATAAAGCCTCTCTCTTAAACCCCATTGATGCACTCAGATACGAATAAAAATTAAGTTATGTAAATTTGTATAAACAAAAATAGCACATATATAAAAGCTATATTTTTTATATAAATATATAGAAATACATTGGAGTGCCTATGTCCTTTGAGTCATTTTTGACAACACTTGGAAATTCAATTAAATCGAAACTTAACAAAGCATTTGCTGCAAATGAAAACAGTAATTCGCAAATGTTTGCAGGAAATTACAGCATTGATTCCAGCATTTTTGCAAATGCAGACTTAAATACGTTTAAAGAGAAAATAGCACAAGGGCTGAAACTGGATTCAAATGAAAGCATTTTCTACGACTACATCAATACTGCCGGTGTAGAAGAAATGTTTGAAATGTTCGACAAAGATGGCGACGGAGTAATTGAAGAAGATGAAATTAATGAAGTAGCATCAAAAGATAATAATGACGAGGACTTATCCATATACGACCTAAATTACTTATTTAACTCAATACCTTTTGAAAAAATACTTGAAAATTACAAAAATCAAATAGAGGCTATAAACGCGCTAAATAATTACTCAACAAAAAATCTTCCGTCATGCACATCCAAAGAAAATAGTGTGCCGGTACAATCTCAAGAGGAAACCATTGAAGAAAAAATTGAAAAAATAGAAAACGAAGAAATTCCTGATTTAGAAAGCCAAAAACAAAAAATTACAGACAATTCTAATCAAGAAATCGAAGAACAAAATAAACAACTTAAAGATTTAATAAAGCAAAATGAAGAAACACTGGGAATTCTAGGGGATAATTACAACAATAAACAAAAAGAGACTAATGAATGCGATGAAAAGATAAATGAACACAACACAAATATAAACAGTGCAAAATCCGAAAAATTTAAATACGAAAGCAGTTTGAGCAATCTTGAGGGAGAATTAAACGCACTTGACACAAACACAAAAGATGAAGAAATAAATACCGCAAATAAACAAAGAAAAAGTGAAATAGAAACTCAAATTGAAGAATTAAACACTAAAATCGAAAATATTAACAAGAAAATAGAAGAACTTGAAAAATCTAAAGAAGAACAAGAAAAGCTAAAAGCAACAAAAGAAAAAGAGTTGGCAACAATTCTTGGAAATATTGAAAAACAAAACCCAAAACTGTCACAACAAATACAAACAATACAAGATAAAATTTCCGAAATTAACACGGAAAAAGAAACATCTATTGCAGAAATAGACAAACAAATCGAAGTAAAAAGAAATGAGGTAACAAAATATCAGGCAGAAATCGGTAAAAAAACAGGAGAAGCACAATCGGGACCATTTGCACAGTATAATGCCGAAAAAGGAGAAGCGCTAGCAAAAAGTGCGCTAAATGTAAGAGGTACAACCGGATGGTGTCTTGCAGGCGTAAATGATTCTCTTGAAAATACTAATGAATTTGGACAAAGATTATCATTCTCAGGTGCATACGAAGCAATATCAGCACTGCAAGGTAAAGTGTCAGGATACGAAAATCTCGCCTCACAATTCCAAGAAGTTTCTGTCTCAAGAGAAGATTTAAAATCACTCCCTGCAGGCACAATTGTAGTATGGGACAGAAGTGCCGGACATCAATGGGGTCATATATCAATTGCACTGGGTGACGGACGCGAATCGAGCGACCATATAACCACGCAAATGACAAACAGGAATGCCGAATATCACGTATTTATACCTGTTTAAAAACTATAAATCAATATTCGACTCTTTAATTGGCGCACCAATAACTCTTTCCAGTTCTGCCGCATTTACATTATAATCGAGCAAATTTGAATAATAGCTTAATTGAGCGTTCAAATATGTATTTTCAGCATCTTTAAATTCAATAGCATTACCAAGACCGACTTGATAACGTCTAAAAGCCTGATACTGTTGTTCTTTTGCTTGCTGTAGTGCAAGTTTTGCAACACCTAAACTATCATGGGAATTCAAAAGACTAATATATGCGCTTTTAACTTCAAGATAAACATTTTGTCTTTCTTGTTCAAAATCAGCAGCATATTTTTTATATGTAGCATTTGCCTCATCGAGCTGTTTCTTTAAAGACAAAAGATTTAAAGAAGTATAGCTGAATTGAACACCAAATTGATATCCATAGTCGCTATCTATTTGTCTGCCCCCATGATCATAAGAACCAAATGCACTCAGGTCCGGAGTAAAAGCTCTTTTTGCACCTCTAATATTAAGCTCTGCCGCATCCATTTTCTTTTTAGCAGACAATAAAGAGGGTCGAGATTCCTCAGCAGTTTTAATTAAATCAGGAAAATTAACTTCGTACATTTTAGTGTTCAATTTATCTTTTAAAACAACATTTTCCATTTGAGGTATACCGACAGCATTTGCAAGTTCGACAGCAGCCAATTCAAGTGTATTTTTAGCTTTTATTAGATTTACTTTTGCATTCCCGAGGTTGTACTGCGCAGTTGTAACATCAATTTTGGCTTTTTTGCCTATCTTATAATAAGCATCCGCCTGCTTTAGTTGCAATTCATAATCTTTAACCGTATCTTCATATACAACCTTTTGAAGTTGAGCAAAAATCATATTATAATAAGCAACTTTTACATTATATATAACACTTTCAATGCTTGTTTCCGCATCATATCTGGAAGATTCATAGTTTCTTCGTGCGACATCTGCAAGCGCTTTAGTTTTGCCAAAATCAAATAAAAGCATATTTGCGCTAATGGTCGGGACATAGAACATATTGTAACGCTGGGTCATCATTCTTGAATAGATATTGTTACCCAAGGTATTTAACATGTCGTTTCTGGAATAATTAAGACCCGCACTAACCGTTGGGAAATAATTTGCCCAAGCTTGACCAATTCGGGATTCATATATTTGAGAATTACTTATAGCGGAAACAATTGCAGGGTGATTTGAAATTGCAAGCTTGATGCAATCAACAAGACTTACTTCGCCATTCATTTGGGTATATTCAATTTTAGAAGCAATCTCCGGAAATTTAGTTTCATACATTCCTTCAGCCTCACGCGAAGTTTCTTTGCGGGTTTTTTCATTTTGAACTTTTCGCTTGGCATCACTTTTGGCTTGTTTCTTTAATCGTTTTTTTGTCTTCTTTTCCGGCTTTACGATATGAATTTCTTCATTCTCAATATTTTTTTCTCTTTTAAACTTAAAAAAAGTTCTCTTTTCTTGAGGCTGAACATTTTCAACATCAAGCGACGGTTGCTGTTGCTTCTTTTTAAACAATGAAAACGCTTGTACGGATTGCAAATTGAAAACGAACAGTGAAAATATGATTAAAAAAGATATATGTTTTTTCATAACAGGTTAATACTCCAAATCCTTTTGCGTAATTTCTCTCTTAGGGAAGGTATCAACAAACTCTTGTACAATAACATAAAAAGCAGGCGTTAAAACTGCACCCAGAGTGCAAGCTGCAATCATACCGCCAAAAACTGTTGAACCGACAGATATTCTTGAATTTGCACCCGCACCTTGCGCAAATATCATCGGAAGAACACCGATAATAAAAGCTAATTCTGTCATCATAATTGCTCTGAAACGAAGCTTTGCGGCTTTTATTGCAGCTGCCTTAACAGATAATCCGTTCTTTTCGTGTTCCTCTTTTGCAAACTCGACAATTAAAATTGACTGTTTTGCTGCAAGACCAATAAGGGTAATCATCCCCACTTGAGAATAAATATCAAATGATTGATTTATCATCATTTGAAAAATAAGTGCGCCAAGAGCTGCGATTGGAGAAATAAGTAGAACGGCAACAGGTATTGTATAGCTTTCGTATAAAGCTACAAGGAAAAGATAAACAAAAACAAGTGCCATACCAACAACCATCGCAGTTTGTCCCGAGGCTTCACGCTCTTGGGCAGAAGTTCCGGACCAATCAAATGTCATATCAGAAGGAAGGGTTTGTTTTGCCACTTCTTCCATAGCATTCATAGCATCACCGGAACTCTTTCCTGCAGCCTGTTGACCTTGTATTTGAACCGATTCATATTGATTGTATCTTGAGATGGATGCAGTGCCCACTGTTTGACGCAATTTTACAACAGATAGCACAGGGACCATTACACCGTTTTTATTTTTCACATATATGCCGGATAAATCAGTTGCTTTATCTCTAAATCTGCTCTCTGCCTGCATTTGAACTTTAAATACTCTGCCATATTTATTAAAATCGTTTACATATCTTGTGCCCAAAGTGGAACCTAAAGTGGTATAAAGTTCTTGCAAATCAATATTTTGGGCCATTGCCTTTTCGTAATCAATTTCAACAATATACTGTGGTACATTGGCTTGAAAAGAGGTATAAACACTTGATAAAGCAGGATTTTGGTTTGCAGCTGCAATTAATTTCTGTGCCCAGCCCTCAAGTTCTTGCGCTGTGTACTCGCCTTGAGAAAGCATTTGAAATTCAAAACCACCCATCATACTCATGCCCATAATTGCAGGAGGGGAAAACGCAACTATCGAAGCCTCTTTGGTATTTGAAGCAACTGCACGCACCTGATTAAGTATTGAAACATGAGAAAGGTCGGTCGTTTTCCCTTGAATTTTTCTTATAACCCATTGAACAGGATTAATACGCCTGTCTTTATACTCAAGCAACTGTATGATAACAGTTGACTGGTTTGTAGCACCATCACCACCAAAAACAGTAAGCTTCTCTGGATTAATACCATCTATTGTCTTGATTTGCTCAACAAACTTTTTTGAAACATCTTCTGTTCTTTGCAGGGAAGCACCATCAGGCAAGGTAATACTTGCCAATAGCATACCCTGATCTTCATCCGGAATAAATCCTGTTGAAATGGTTTTAAAGCAAAAAAGTGTAAGCGCTACGATTGAAATATAAAAAATTGCAACTAACTTTTTGTTATATACGAATTTTTCAACAAATTCCATATAGAAATCTTCAACTTTTTGGAAGCCGTCATTAAACTTTGCAACCACCAACTTTAATTCTTTTCTTAGAAATCTTGCAAATATCTTAAACTGAGGATGTTTGGTAATACCAAAACCCTTTTGGTCCTCGGTATGTCTGCCTAAAAAATGAGAACACATTGCAGGTGAAAGCGTAAGAGCACAAATAGCAGAGATGGCAATAGATACGGCAATACATACGGCAAATTGTTTATACATAACTCCTGTCATGCCGCCCATAAATATAATAGGCACAAACACTGCCATCAAAACAAGAGCCATGGCAACAAGCGCCGAACCAACCTCTTGCATTGTTAATTGAGTAGCAATAATTGCAGATTTACCTTCTTTAATATGGCGATTAACGTTTTCAATTACAACAATCGCATCGTCTACAACTACACCGACTGCCAATACAAGAGCAAAAAGGGACAGTAAGTTTATGGACATGCCAAAAGCTTTGAGTGCAAAAAACGTACCGATTAAGGAAACAGGTATTGTAATACATGGCACAAGAGTGGCCATCGCATCGCCAAGGAAAAGAAAAATGATTATAACAACTATTATTGCAGTTAAAAATATGGTAAACTCAACTTCTTTCATTGATTCATGAATAAAATCGGCATCGTCTTTGACGTAAAGAATTTTTATGCCGTTCGTAAGCCTTGAATTAAGCTCGTCAACTTTTTCTTTAACAGCCTTTGAAAGGTTTATAATATTAGCATCAGGCAACTGAGAGATAACAACAACAGCGGAAGGTTTACCATTAACAAGACCTAAATTTGAATAAGATTCCGCGCCCAATTCAACTCGCGCAATATCTTTAATCTTTACATTTGAACCATCCGAATTTGAACGAATAATAATATTTTCAAATTCTTCTACGCTGTCAAGCCTGCCTTCTGTTTTTAAAGTAATTTGTAATGCACGTTTGGAATCAGTCGGCAATTGACCAAGGGCACCTGCGGTAACTTGAGTGTTTTGTGAAGTAATTGCGCTTTGGACCTCACTTGTTGAAACATTTAATCCTGCCATTTTTTGAGGATCAAGCCAAATACGCATTGAATAATTTCCGCCGCCAAAAACACTTACATCGGCGACACCCTCAACCCGCTTTAATTCATCCTTAATATAAATAGAACCGTAATTTGTTAAATCAAGTTGAGTCCAATCGCCTGATTCAGGATAAAGAGTTAAAATAACCGCACCCGAACCGGATGAACGACTGATAGCCGTAACACCAGTTCTTTGAACATCCTCCGGCAACTGAGATTGAACCTGTTGAATTCTGTTTTGAACATTCATCAGGTTAATATTTTTATCCGAACCGACTTTAAAATAAAGTGTAAGTGAATAACTGCCATCATTAGAAGTTGAGGTCATATAGGTTAAATCTTCTACACCGTTTAATTTATTTTCCAGAACGGTTGCAACCGAAGATTCAATAACTTCTGCACTTGCCCCCTGGTAAGAAGCACTCACCCTAACTTGCGGAGGAGTAACATCAGGATAGCTTTCCTGTTTTAGGCTAAAAATTGATATGAGCCCTAATATAACTATACATACCGAAATTACAAGAGCAAAACGAGGCTTTTGAATAAAAAAGAACAGTTTTTCTTTATCAAAAATTTTTTTCATACTCAAATTCTCGTCTTATTTCTTCTTGTCTGTATTTTTATCGATAATTTTTAATTTTTGCCCTTCGGTCGCGATGTTCTGAACACCTGATACGACAACCAAATCATCAAGGGCAAGACCGCTATCAACTACCCAATTGTTATTTATATCGTCGGAAACTTTAATATTTGTTTTAACGGCTTTACTATCCTTGACTGTCCAAACATAATATCCGCTCATTGCATCACCCTTGGTGCACGACTGCGGAATTGTTACAAATTTAACTTTTTGTGGCGCAACAAGTTCAACTTTCATATAATCACCCGGCATAAGCCAGCTTTTTTCATTATCAAATACTGCACGCATTGTAACAGAACCCGAATCTTTATCAATTTTATTATCAACAAAATTAATTTTTCCTGTTTTGTTATACCAACTGCCACCACCAAACTGAACTCTGACTATAACATCTTTAAATCTGTCACTGGCTTTCAACAGCTTTATAAAATCATCGCTTTTAAGACTAAAAGTAACATATACAGGGCTAATACTCGCTATATTCACAAGTGAACCGGAAGTAGGTGTGACATAATTTCCCTCGGTTATGTTTACTTTGCCTATTCTGCCATCAATAGGGGATTTGATAGAAGTATAACTTAAATTAACACGAGCAAGTTCCAATTGTTGCCTTGCGGCATCGTATAATGCCTTATTTTGATTTCTTGTAGCAAGACTTTGGTCGACATCCGAACGGCTGATTAAATCCTCTTTAATTAATGCATTGGCACGATTTAATTCCTGCTGGGCATTTTTCAATAATGCACTGTACTGATTTACAGTAGCCTGAGCATTATTTACTTCGATTTGAAATTCTCTGGGGTCTATCTGAAAAAGCAACTGTCCCTTTTTGACAAAATCACCTTCGGCAAAATATTTTTTCAGCAAAAAACCTGAAACTCTTGCAATTAAATCAACCGAGTATTTTGCTTCCACACGCCCCGTAGCCTCTGCCGAAACGTTAATTTCTTCAACATGCGGCTTGTCCACTTCAACTTCTTTTGGCATCATCATAAGACGTTTTTGTATCATACCGCCAATAAATCCTGCTGTTTTATTATATATAATCGGCACAACAATAATCAATAATATTACTATTGCCCACTGCTTTCTGGTTAAATTTATTTTCACAATATTCTACTCCCCATAATATCCATGCCAAATACAGGATAATTCTTAATATATTGTAGAATATTTTATTTTACACTGTCAATGTAAAATTGGTTTTATACACCGTTTAGACTGGTTTATGAGCTTCCAAGAACATGATTTAATATACAAACTTCAGCCTTTTATATAACAAGTTGTATAAAACGGCTAAATAAAGAATCGCTAATTGAGAATGCTTGTTAAACTTTCATAAGCAACGTTGAGAGCATATTGCATATCTGGTTCAGAAATTATAAGAGGCGGGTTAAAATAAATAACATCCCCCAACGGGCGAAGTAAAACACCTTTTTTAAGCGCCTCTTTATATATTTGATAACCAATCCTTAGCTTAGAATCAAAAGGTTTTTTATTCTTTTTGTCACTTACTATTTCTATAGCATTAATTAGCCCTATGGATCTTATATCCCCAACATTTTTATGATTGGCAAATTTATCTTTTATCAATTTATTAAAATAAACAGCTTTTTTTTGAGCATTTTCAATAACATTATCATCTTTTAATATCCTTAGAACTTCACATGCAGCAGCACAAGCCAGAGGGTTGCCGCTATAAGTGTGAGAATGCATAAAAGCTTTGCCTTCGGAGTAAGGCGCATAAAAGGCATCGAATATTTTTTTTGTTGTAACAGCAAGCGCCATGGGCATATAACCACCGGTCAGCCCCTTTGATAAACACATAATATCAGGCGAAATTTCGGCATGCTCGCAAGCAAACATTTTTCCCGTTCTCCCGTATCCTGTAGCTATTTCATCAGCAATTAAATGAACATTGTACTTGTCACATAATTGTCGCAACTTAACCAAGTATTTTGGAGAGTATATTTTCATACCTGCTGCAGCCTGGACAAGCGGCTCAATAACAATTGCACAGGTTTTATCACCCCAATTTTCAAAACTGTCCTTTGCGTATTCAATACACTGCGCTTCACATTCTGAACAATTAAGCCCAAAAGGGCATCTGTAGCAATCAGGACCTTTAATCCGAACAATATCAAGCAAGACAGGCTTATAAATTTCAGAATATAAATCTACCCCACCAACCGAAAGCGCACCTATTGTTTCGCCATGGTAAGCATCAGACAATGCCATAAAACGCGTTTTTTGAGGATTTCCTGTTTGATAATGATATTGAAAACTCATTTTCATTGCAGCCTCAATAGCTGATGAGCCATTATCGGTAAAACAAAATTTTTCCAACCCCTTGGGCAAAACTTTAGATAAGGACTCGCACAATTCAATAGCTTTTGGGTGTGAAAAATTTGCAAAAATAACATGCTCAAGTGTATCAAGCTGTTCTTTTACGGCATTTGAAATTCTTTCGTTACAATGTCCCAAAAGATTGCACCACCAAGAGCTTACCACATCGAGATACTTTTTACCCTCAATTGAGTATAAATTGATACCTTTGGCATATTTTATAATAATTGGACTCAGTTCTTCATAATCTTTCATTTGAGAGCATGGGTGCCATATATATTTTAAATCTTTTGCAACAAGTTCATCATTTAGTGTATGCATAAAATTCCTCCTTAAGATAAAATTATTATATACCTTTAAAAAAATAGAGAAAGATAAACGCTATGACAAAAGTGAAAATTTTAAGCATACAATTTTGCCCCAAACTTGGCGACAAAATGTATAACTGCAACAGAATAGGGCAAATGATTTGCGATAATTCAAAAGACGGATTGGATCTTGTAATATTGCCAGAATTTTTTTCAACCGGAATTGATGACAGAAGTTTTACAGAACAACCTGAAGAAGAAAATTCATCGCCCACTCTTGCTTATTTTTCACAACTTGCAAAACAATTCGGAACAAATATTATATGCGGCACAATAATTGAAAAAGGGAAGGACGGAAGATTATACAATACTTCATACGCGCTTGACAGAAAAGGTTCAATTATTGGCAAATACAGAAAAATACACCTTTATAACTATCTGGGAGGTAACGAAGGACAAAAAATTTCTGCAGGAAATACGCCGGCAGTTATTAGCTTTGATTTTGCAAAAGTAGGCATCAGTATATGTTTTGACATCAGATACCCGCTTTTATACAAAACTCTTATCAAAATGGGTGCAGAAATTATTGTTTCTCCTTCCGCTTGGTGCACACTTAGCAAAACAAATGAGCAAGAAGTTGCAGATTTTATAAACTGCTGGAGAGCATTTAATATAACAAGGGCTGCGGAAAATCTGGTTTATTTTGTAACTTCAAATTTAATCGGCACAAGCAATCCGTTTTTATATTCAATAGGCAACTCTATGATTACAAATCCTGCAGGTAAAATTTTGGCAAACGCCCAGAACACTGAAAATGCATTGTTCGAGTCACTGGATATGTCGATAGTAAGAAAACTTAAAAGGGAATACCCCGTTTATAACCTAGATTGATTTTTATTGTGAATTAAAGAAGAAATAAACGCTGCAACAATAAAACCCAAACCCAGCAAACCTGTTATTACCTCGGGCACTTCATGAATTGCCGAATAAAGCATAATAAAGCTTAAAGCGCCTATTGCCCAATGTGCGCCCTGTTCAAGATAAATATATTCGTTGAGAGTTTTTTTCTCGACAAGCATAATTGTCAATGAACGAACAAACATAGCACCAATAGAAAGACCGATTGTAATAATTAAAATATCTTTACTAAGCGCAAATGCACCCAGAACACCATCAAGCGAAAATGAAGCATCGATTAATTCAAGATATAGAAAACCTGCAAAACAACTGCTTTTAAGACCTGAGTTAGTAATCTTAACACTACAATTAGTATTTTCACTTCTCTTTTCAAGCATGTGTGTAAAACCATCAATCAAAAGGTATATTATAATACCCCAAATACCTGCAATAACAACTTCATGCCTTATATCTTGCGTAAGAAAATTTTGCATTACAAACAAGGCAAATAATGTTAAAACAATTTGTATACCCTTAAAATCGCCAAGAGAAACAAGTTTATGTTCAATAATCCCTAACCAGTGAACTTTTTTTTCCGGATTAAAGAAATAAGAAAAGAAAAGCATCATTAAAAAAGTGCCACCGAAAGTTATAATAGGCGGATGCGAAATGTGCAGATAATGTGCGTATTTGTCAGCATCAGTTAAAGCCATATTGGCAACTTCTACAAGTCCAACATTGGCAAATATCGAAACAACTAAGATGGGAAACAAAAAACGCATGCCAAATACAGCAATTAATATTCCCCAAGTAAGAAACCTATGCTGCCATTTTGGTGACATTTTTTCCAACCTTGATGCATTGACAACTGCATTATCAAAAGATAGGCTGACCTCGAGTATACTCAGCACTAAAGCAATAAAAACGCATGACAAGCCGCTTGATACATGCACATGCTCACCCCAAAAATAGGCAAGTATCAAACCTACAATCGTTACAATATAAGAACCAGTAAAATATTTAGACATAACCGTAATAATTCTAAAAAATGGGCCCGGAGGGATTCGAACCCACGACCAAGGGATTATGAGTCCCCTGCGCTACCGCTGCGCCACAGGCCCGTGACGACTTGAGTTATTTAATTATCAAACGGGCTTGCGGTAGCTGCGCTACCTTCCCTCTCGAAAAACGTGACATTTAGTCACCTTTTTCTCGGCAGAGTGCCACAGGCCCGTGACGACTTTAGTTATTCAATTATCATCTATTTTATTAAAGCATTAACAAAAAAAACGGTCAAGCTTAACAGGATTAATCCGTAATATAACCTGCAATAGCAGTTTTGGCGGCAACATAAGGAGAAGCAAGATATATAAAGCCTTTTGTGTTGCCCATCCTGCCCTGAAAATTTCTGTTTTGAGTTGCCAAACAAACTTCTCCATCTCCCAAAATGCCGCCATGTACACCCACACAAGGACCGCAACCGGCAGGCAAAAAGGTTGCACCGGCCTCAATAAAAGTTTGGATTAATCCTTCTTTAGCAGCTTGCAGATATATTTTCGGAGATGCAGGAACAATAATCATGCGCACATCCGGATGTTTTTTCTTACCCTTTAACACTGCAGCAACCACGCGTAAATCTTCAATTCTACCGTTTGTGCAAGTACCCACAAAAACTTGATTTACTTTTATGTCTTTTAAATCTTTTGCAAATTTAACGTTATCTACGGTATGAGGACAAGAAACGCAAGGTATTATTTCTGATGCATCAATCTCAATTACGCGCTCATATTCGGCATCATCATCCATTTTAAGTTCAACAAACTTTTCTTCACGACCGTTTTCTCTAAGAAATTCAAGCGTTTTATCATCGGTTTCAAAAAGCCCGGCTTTTGCACCCGCTTCAACAGCCATGTTTGCAAGTGTAAAACGCTCAGTCATAGACATATTTTTTATTGCTTCACCGCAAAATTCAAGCGCACGGTAAGTAGCACCATCAGCACCAATCTTGCCGATTAAATACAACATTAAATCTTTAGAACAAACATTTTCTTTAAATTTGCCATTAACAACGATTTTGAAAGACGAGGGAACCTTGAGCCAAGTTTTTCCCAATGCAAAGGCAACAGCAATATCTGTAGAACCCATACCTGTTGCAAATGCGCCTAATGCGCCCGAAGTGCATGTATGTGAATCAGCGCCTACAAGTATTTCATTAGGATTGACAAAGCTTTCAACCAATCTTTGATGGCAAACACCTTCGCCAATATCAGAGATAACTGCGCCATATTCCTTAGCAAAATCTCTTATTACTAAATGAGAATTTGAAAGTTCTTTTCTCGGACTTGGTGCTGCATGGTCAATAAATAAAATTGTACGCGATGGATTTGCAAGCTTACTCTTGCCGAGTTTTTTAAATTCCTGAATTGTGAGAGGACCCGTGCCATCTTGGACCGCGGCAACATCAACACGTGCTATAACAAGCTCACCCGGAGTTACCGTTTTATCGCAATGTTGAGAAATTATTTTTTGTGCAAGTGTCAAACCGGACATAAAATCCCCTCCATAAACTATAATTTAATTATATTTCAAAAAATTATTTTGTAAAACTTTTGTTCTGAAAGGCAAAAAGAGCTTAAATAATTCGGCTATACGGTTGATACCATAATTAAAGTTTTTAGAGATAATAAAATAAAAAATCGGAGAATAAATAATGGATTTTGCAGCAGTAATCGGCACGTTTATGGGTTTTGCCTTTATTTTGGCAGGCATGATACTTGAGGGCGGTAATATAGGGCAAATTTTACAAATAACAGCAGCTTTTATCGTAATTGGCGGCACATCCGGTGCAGTATTTTTGAGTTTCCCTATTGCCGACTTTAAAACGGCATTTTCACTTCTAAAAACAGTATATTTCAACGAAGTTCCCAATATGGATAAACTGATAGCCGAAATTGTTGATTACAGCCAAAAAGCCAGAAAAGAAGGTGTTATAATACTCGAAAAAGAAGCAAAAAAAGCATCAGACCCGCTATTAGCCTTGGGACTTGAGGCAGTAGCGGATGGCGCAGACCCTTCATTGGTAAGAGAGATGATGGAAAATCAACTTGCAAGATTGGAAGATAAAGTGCAAACAGGTGCAAAGGTTTACGAATCCGCAGGAGGTTATGCGCCCACTTTGGGTATCATAGGTGCAGTAATGGGGCTAATACAGGTTATGCAAAATCTTTCCGACCCTTCAAAGCTCGGTGCAGGGATTGCAGTAGCCTTTGTTGCGACAATTTATGGTCTTTTTCTTGCAAACCTTGTCACAATACCATACTCAACAAGGATTAAGCAAAAATATCAAAAGATTTTTGTTGCAAAAGAAATTATAATATCCGGAGTTTTATCCATACAAGCAGGAGAAAGTCCGGCATTGATAGAAAGAAAACTTGAAACATACTTGCTTGACAAAAAGAAAGCGGAAAAGAAAGAGGCTAATGCTTAATAATGGCTAAAAGAAAAAAACATGAAGACCATGAAAACCTTGAACGTTGGCTTGTATCATACGCAGATTTTATGACACTTCTTTTTGCCACGTTTGTTGTACTCTATGCGCTTTCACAAATCGACATGACAGACTTCGCAAAATTAGAAGATGCACTTAAAAAAGCTTTTCAATCAAACGTATTTGACGGGCAAGAGAGTATTTTGGAAAGTTCTGACTCAATTTTTGAAGGCTACAATGGCGCAACAAACCCTGTTATGCTTGAGTATTTAAGTCCGAAATATGAAGAAGATTCCTACCACGATATAAAAGAAGAAATTGACGAAATGAAGCTTGACGGAGTGAAAGCCGAAATAGATAATCGAGGCTTAGTCATAAAGCTGGCAGATAATGCGCTTACATTTAAATCCGGATCCGCTGAAATAACGGGCGACTCTTTAATCCCGTTGGATACCGTTGCAAAACTAATAAAAGAACGCTTTGCAATACATATTATAAGAATAGAAGGACACACCGATTCCGATCCTGTAAGCAATTCAAAATATCCTTCTAATTGGGAATTGTCAAGCGCAAGAGCATCAAGCGTAGTTAGACACCTTATAGATAATTATAACTTTAATCCCTCAATTTTTATAGCTTCCGGATATGCTGATACAGTTCCTATCGCACAAGGCAATTCAAACAGTGCAAAGAAAAAAAACAGGCGCGTAGAAATTGTAATACTCAAGAATAAATATAGAAATATTGATTCCAAAAATGTAGACACATTAAAAAGTCTGGGTGCAAAAAAATCAGCAACAGTATCCGAAGCGGCAAGAAAATTAACAGGTGAAGATGAAAAACTGCTTGAAAACGTCATAGATTTTAAACAAGTCTATAAAAAAGAAACAAGCAGAATTGAAGGTTTGGAAGAAGGTTCAAATGTTAATAAAATGCAGCAAAAGCCTGACTTTCTGGAGTAACAAATGGAAGATAAGAATCTCGAATATTTTGTAATTTTTGGCGGCGGAGGTATAAGAGGAATAAGTTATGTTGGCGCTTATCAGGCACTTGCAGACTCGAATGTAAAAATTACCGGATACGCTGGTTCATCAATTGGGTCAGTTTTTGCAACACTGTGTGCCATAGGATACAGCATTGAGGAGATAAAAGAATTTTTTTGTTCAATAAATATTGAATTTTTTAAAGACATTAACTTTAATTTTGGAAATCAAATTGCACTTTCAAAGGGTGAGCTACTTTTGGAATGGATGAGGGACAAAATCGAAAAACAATTCTATAAAAATGCTTACCGAAAGGGTGAAATGCCTCCTGTAAGATTTAAGGACCTGAAAAAAGACTTAATAATATATTCAACAGATATAACAAACAATAAATATAATGAATTTTCAAAAGAAAACACTCCGGATGCCGAAATTGCGCTTGCCGTAAGGGCATCGGTAAGCATGCCGGGGCTTTTTAAACCGCTTGAAATAAATAATAACATGATAGTAGACGGCGATCTTATTAAAAGCTGGCCCTTATGGCGTATAAGCAAAACAATAAGCTCTAAAAAAGAAAGGATACTGGAATTCAGACTTGAAGATACACGCAACAGGCGAGAAATTTCAACCGCACTTGATTATTTAAATGCTGTTTACAATACTATATCCGGTTTTGCCACTGATTATATAATTGATCTTTACGGACAAAAGGATAAATTTGACTATATAAAAATCGATACCGACAATATATCAGTTATGGATTTTATGCTACCGGACTCTAAAAAAATTAAAATGATAGAAACCGGCTACAATATAACACTGGATTATTTTAAAAATACATTACCTTTAAAGCGAAAAAAAATATATGAAAATTACAAACAAATACAAACATTTATGTCAAAATTAAAAGATGAAATTCACAACGAAAAAATTAAGAATTCTTATGTAATTCTATATGAGCTGTTCTCGCACTTGTGTGAACACAAAAAATACATAGACGTGGAAATATACAACAAGCTATTAGAATTTAAAAAAGTATTTGACGGCAACATTAAAGAAAAAATTTCTTTTGGCATAATAAAAAAATTAAACATGTCAAACAAGGAACTTGTCAAAAGAAGTGCTGATGAAATTATTAAAATTTTAACACTAAAGATAATTGAAATTAGAGATTAAAAATGCAATCAACAAGATCATCCTCAAAAACTTTCAGTAACTTTGAAGATTTTGAAAAACATTGGATGATAATAGCAAAGGAAACATTCTTATTATTTCTTGTATTAACAATACCGACAAGAGAACTAAGACCATTATGTGTGCCTGTTTTAGCCCAAATGTTGCCCTTAAGATATCGTAAGCGTTTTTTTAATGTACCTTCATCGGCACCTTCCATATAATCTTTGATATTGCAGTTTTTATTTAAAAATAAAAGTGCCTGCGCAAGCCACTTTGTACTGGCAGCATTATAACGCGAAACACCACTGCCATCAGCTATTTTTACATAATTCATATCGAGTCCGGCATTTTTGTAATACTCGTTAAACATCAAAGTGCCGTTTTTTGTTGTACCAAGACTTAATTCCGCAGCATCAGGCTTTATATTGTGCTTTGCGGCATAAATTCCCCCTGCAACCCTAAACAAAACCTCAGCACAAAAATTATCGGAATATTTTAAAATAGGTTCTGAAACCTGCCCGATTGTATGTGAAACAACAGCAATTTTTTTAGCACCAGAGGGGACTTTCTTAAAATAAAACTTATCTCTATAAGGAACGGAATACTTTCCAAAGGCAGCTTCAAGGCGAGATATAAAAAGTAATTTCGGATTATCAGTCGGAATTTCCATATCGATGTCATCAGCAATAGTACCCCTTAGGGTAATGACATTTTGCATTGCCGAATAATCTTTTAAAAGACTAATATCGGTTTTATCGGATATTACAAGCTGATTAATAAAGGAAAAACGGTATTTATCATCTTGAACAATATTTAAAGATTCTTTGTATGGAGAAAGTATAATTCTTATTTTGACCTTATTGCCGTCAATTATATAAGGACTCAATGGGGCAATTGTGGGCCAAAAATCATCAACACACCAACCGTCCGGATAAGGTGTAAAACTTATAATACTGTCGTCAATATATATATATTTTATAGATTCAAAATCTAAACTCTTTGTTAATTTGGCAACCAACTCATATAAATCATTCTCACTCAACAAAGGATCAGCACCCAACTTTAAATACAAATTCTGTCCATGTAAATAAAATGCGGTTTCAAATTTATAATCCTTACCAAGGGTATTTAATGCGCTTGCAAAAGTAAATAATTTCATTGCAGAAGCAGTATTTAAAAGTTTATTTTCATTTTTTGCATACAAAATTTTTGAACTTTTATTATCAATTACTGAAACAGAAACAGTGGAAGACCCATCTAAATCTTGTTCGGCAATAACTTTAGAAAAGTCATAGGAAAATATTGCAGCATGTGCAGGGATAAAAGAAAAAAATAAAAATATAAATAAAAAAAATATCTTATTTAACACTTAACACCGCCTGACACATGCTCGTTAACACTAAAGCCGAAATCAAAAACTTTTCTGTTTTTTAAATTTGGAAATTCTGCCCTTGTTTTATCGACCACTTGTGTGTCTATTTCAGCATAAATATAGCCCTTGTCTGCGCCTAAGGCACACAAAGAATGTCCCATAGGATCTACAAGCGAGGAACATCCCGAATTAAAAATTTTGTCTTTAATTTCACCGCATTGTGATAATGCCAAAAAATAAGATTGATTTTCCACAGCACGCGAAGCTGCCATTTGAATATATTGTTCTGCTCTTGTTTTTGGCCATGCGGATAGATTAATAAGCAAATGCGGTGGTGCTACAGCATTGATATAACTCCTAAATAATTCCGGAAACCTGATATCATAACAAATGGATACACCAACTCTTAAACCTTCTACTTCAAAAATACAAGGTGATGTACCACAGCTCAATACACCCTCTCCATCAGGAGTATACAGATGTATTTTATCATAAAATCCCAATACATCACCGTTTCTTAAAATCACAGGTAATGAATTCTTGAGAGCACCATTATCATTTCGAATATAAGAACCGCCAAATATATTTACACTATACTTTTTGGCAATTCCAGACAAAAAGTCAAGTGTCTTGTTATCATCACAAAAATCACAGAAGCAAGGCGGAAACCAGCCATTAGACCAGACTTCGGGCAAAAATAAGAAGTCGGGACTAATGTTACAGTTGCTCAAAATTTCCGAGATGTACTGCTCAAGATTTTTAAAATTAGCTTCTTGATTTGCAATTACGGATGGTATTTGAAGTGCCAGAATATTTTTTTTCAATTATATCTCCTCAGGAGAAGAAATCTTTCCCGTAACAGCACTTGCAGCAGCAACAGCGGGAGAAGCAAGATAAACCTCGCTTTCAGGATGCCCCATTCTGCCTACAAAATTCCTGTTTGTTGTAGAAATTGCTTTCTCACCCTTTGCCAATATTCCACAATGCCCACCAAGACACGGACCGCAAGTAGGAGTTGAAACAGCACCCCCTGCTTTTATTATATTCTCAATATACCCCAATTTGATTGCTTCCAGATAAATTTCCTGAGTCCCCGGGAAAACTAACAGACGCACATCAGGGTGAACTTTTTTTCCTTTAAGAATTTCCGAAGCAGCTTTTAAATCGCTCAACCTGCCATTTGTACAACTTCCTATAACGGCTTGATTAATCTTAATATCGCCTATTTTTGAAATAGGGCAGGTATTTTCCGGCAAATGCGGCTTAGCAATTGTAGGCTCTATCTCGGAAACATCATATTTTAAAACTTTTTCATATACAGCATCGTCATCACTTTTGTAAAATATAGGCTCTCTTAAAGTTCTTCCCTTTAAAAACTCTTTTGTGATATTGTCCGGCTCAATAATACCATTCTTAGCCCCTGCCTCAATTGCCATATTACAGATAGTAAATCTACCGTCCATAGGCATATTTTTTATAACATCACCGCCAATTTCAAGAGTTTTATATAAAGCGCCATCAACACCGATATCGCCAATTAAATGTAAAATCAAATCCTTTGCACAAACCCATTTATTAAGTTTTCCATAAAATTCAACTTTAATTGCAGATGGAACCTTGAACCAAGTTTCACCCGAGGCCATGGTGCAACCTAAATCCGTAGAGCCAACTCCCGTTGAAAAAGCACCCAAAGCACCGTAAGTGCAAGTATGAGAATCGGCACCTATAATTAAATCTCCTGCCGTAACTATTCCTTTATCAGGCAAAAGCGCATGCTCAATACCCATTCTGCCTACTTCAAAATAGTTTGTGAGATTTTGTTCTTTTGAAAAATCACGTACGATTTTTGCTTGCTCGGCAGACTTAATATCCTTATTGGGAACAAAATGATCCGGAACAAGTACAACTCTTGAAGCATCAAAAACACGCTTTGCACCTGTTTTTTTAAACTCGGAAATAGCTATCGGACCAGTAATATCATTTGCAAGTGTAATATCAACTTTTGCGCTAATTAATTCACCGGCATTAACAAAATCTCTGCCGCTATGCGCAGCAAAAATTTTTTCTGTTATTGTCATTGGAATTTTCATAGTTATGACACCTACTTTTTCTCAGATTGCTTAGCTTTAATATCCAATATTGCCTTGTGCGCCATGATATATAATGCACATGTCTTTGAACCTGTCATATACCAAGCGCATCTTTCCTGTGTGCACACTATTGGTTGTTCGTTTCCTGCAGACATTAACGGACATATAGGTATTGTAGATCCCATCTTGTAGCCTCGATTCTATTTCATGCATTTTTCTAATTCAATTGATTGTTTTATCATGTTGCAATTTGTTTGGTCGCAATGTTTTTCCTGTTCTTTATATATTCTTGTTCTGTTAATTACCTCATCGAAATCAATTTTGTGAGCATCAAAATCAGGTCCATCAACGCAAGCAAACTTAACCTCTCCACCTACGGTAACTCGACAAGCACCACACATGCCTGTACCGTCAACCATGATAGGATTCATTGAAGCTTCAGTCTTAATTCCTTTATCACGAGTTAAATCTGCAACAGCTTTCATCATCGGCATAGGTCCTACCGCTATGGCATAATTAATTTTTTCACGAGCCATTATATCACTCATAACATTTGTGACAAAACCTTTTATACCCAATGAGCCGTCATCGGTTGTGATATATAATTCGCTGCAAGCATTTTTCATTTTATCTTGCCAGAAAATTAAATCCTTGTTTCTTGCGCCCATTATCATATAAACTTTGTTGCCTGCATCCTTAAATGCTTTTGCAATAAGGTAGCATGGCGCCGCACCATAGCCTCCTGCAAGGCAAACAACTGTACCATATTTTTCTATATGGGTCGGAACTCCCAAAGGTCCTACAATATCTTCAATTTCATCACCGACTTCAAGCTTGGAAAGTTTTTTTGTAGTATAGCCTACAGCCATATAAACAATTGTAAGTTCTTCAGTTTCTCTATTATAATCCGCAATTGTAAGTGGAATTCTTTCAGAATTTTTATCTGTTCTTAAAATAATAAACTGTCCTGCTTGCGCGTTTTTAGTAATAAAAGGCGCTTTAATTCTTATCTCATACTGGTTTTGACAGAGTTCTTTTTTATATAAAATTTTATATCCCACTTTAACCTCCATTAACATACACTCAACATTATAATAATACAACATAAATAAAAAAAGCGGAAACATTTACATATTTCCGCCAAAAAATTTACATGTTAATTACAACGGAAATTTTGAAAGTGCACCGCTTAGTGCAGTATCTAAAAGCCGCGTATAATCAATACCGCTGTTTTGATTATTTTTGCTTACAATTCCATTTAAGGTTGAATAATAAGAATTAGACAAATTTGAAAGATTTTGGCTTGCACCCATTGCATTTAATACATTTGATAATAATTGTTGACGGTAATTATTTAAATAATCAAGATATTCATACCTGTTTGCAAGTTCATTATTAATTAAATCTTGCCTGTATGTTTGCACATCCTGAGAAAGAGCAGAAATTGCATCTGCGCGACTATCCTCAATATCAGCCAAATTGTCCATAAATATAGAATTATCCAAATTTCCAAAGCGTGATGCAATATCATTTTGCAAATCATTAAGAATAGGTGTATAAACATCATTGATGTCTTCAACACCTTTGTTTATATAATTTTGCACCTGATTATCAAATTTTTTCTGAGTATCGGCATCAAAAACATTTAACTCCGGCAGATTTAAAGCAAATTGTTCACCTGCATAATCAAATGTTTTTTGCTCGTCGTCATCCATATTATAATAACCTGAAGTACCCCAGGGAGAAACTTTTATACCTGCTTTATCTTCTCCGTTGAGCTTTATGCTTGATGAGGGGTTATAATAAATAGTTTTGTTAGATTTTGACATACAATTAACCTTTCTATATTGGAAGAAAGGTCAAAATAAGCGATAAATATATTATAAGATATATTCAAAATATTAAAAACACCCAAATTACTTGGGTAATAAAAAACGGCGGAAATTTCCGCCGTTAAGATGTCTTTTAAATATTTGCTACTCTTTAGTGTATTCTGCATCAATAACATCATCAGAGTTATTTTGTGCATTATCACTTTGTGCACCTTGTGTTTGCTCGCTCTGGGCTTGTTCACCCTCTTTTTGGACTTGAGCATACGCAGCTTGTGAAATAGCATACATTGTCTGTTGTAAATCCTCTGAAAGCTTTTTAATTTCATCATGAGATTTATTTTCATCAAGAGCTTTTTTAAGAGCTTCTTTTTGTTCTTCAAGTTTTGTTTTGTCAGATTCTGAAATTTTACCTTCAAAGTCTTTAACAATCCTATCTGCAGCACCTATTAAGGATTGAGCATTATTTTTTGTTTCTGCCTCCTCTTTTTTCTTTTTATCATTTTCTGCATTGGACTCTGCTTCTTTTACCATTCTGTCAATATCTTGTTCGGATAAATTTGAAGAATTTGTAATTGTAATTTTTTGCTCTTTGTTAGTTGCCTTATCTTTTGCCGTAACGTTAACAATACCATTGGCATCAATATCAAATGTAACTTCAATTTGCGGCATACCTTTCATAGCCGGCGGAATACCATCCAGACGGAACATGCCAAGCGACTTATTATCACCTGCCATTGGTCTTTCACCTTGAAGCACATGGATATCAACCGCTGTTTGATTATCATCCGCAGTTGAAAATACTTGAGATTTTGAAACAGGAATTGTTGTATTACGAGGAACAAGTGGTGTCATAACTCCGCCAAGTGTTTCAATACCAAGTGTCAGAGGTGTAACATCAAGAAGTACTATATCTTTAACTTCGCCCGCTAATACACCTGCTTGAACCGCGGCACCAACAGCAACAACTTCGTCAGGGTTAACTGATTGGTTTGGTTCTTTACCCGTATATTCTTTAACTAATGCTTGAACAGCAGGAATACGCGTTGAGCCTCCTACAAGAACAACTTCATTTATTTCGCTTTTTGAAATACCCGCATCTTTAATTGCTTGTTCAACGGGTTTTTTACATCTTTCCAGCAAATCATGACTTAAATCTTCGAATTTTGCTCTTGTTAATTGCAAGTCTAAGTGTTTTGGACCGTTTGCATCAGCTGTAATAAAGGGCAAATTAATATTTGTTTCAACAACAGATGACAATTCGCATTTTGCCTTTTCAGCCGCTTCTTTAAGTCTTTGCATTGCCTGTTTATCAGTTTTCAAGTCGATACCTTCTTGTTTCTTAAATTCATCGCATAACCAGTCAATGATTTTTTGGTCAAAATCATCGCCGCCCAAATGAGTATCACCTGATGTAGATAAAACTTCATGAACACCATCACCAATTTCAAGGATTGAAACATCAAATGTACCGCCGCCAAGGTCAAATACCAAAACTTTTTCTGTCTTATCTTTTTCAAGACCATAAGCCAATGCTGCCGCCGTCGGTTCATTTACAATACGAAGAACATCCAAACCTGCAATTTTACCAGCATCTTTTGTTGCTTGACGTTGAGCATCGTTAAAGTATGCAGGAACGGTAATAACAGCCGAAGTTACTTTTTCACCCAAATAATTTGAAGCATCATCAGCCAATTTTCTTAAAATCATTGCCGATATTTCTTGCGGAGTGTAATCTTTGCCGTCTATATTTTTCTTATAATCTTCACCCATGTGTCGCTTGATTGAAATAATTGTTTTATCAGGATTTAAGATAGCCTGACGTTTAGCTAATTGCCCTACAAGTCTTTCTCCGGTTTTTGAAAAACCGACTATTGAAGGCGTTGTTCTGGAACCTTCAGCATTTGCAATAACCGTAGGTTTACCACCTTCCATAACAGCAACGACGGAGTTTGTCGTACCCAAATCAATACCAATTGTTTTTGCCATGATATATAATCTCCTATCTATCGATTTATTTACTATAAATTTATCACTATATTTACATGCACTTTAAAAAATAAACAAAAAATTAATAATTTGTTTTTAATTCAGATAAATTTTTATTGCAAGCACGATAAGAATTGCACCTGAAAGAATTTCAAGAATTTTTGAATTTAATCTTTTAAAAAAATTACTTGAATAGAATGCAACAAGAGAATTAACAAAGGTTATAAAGCCTATTAAGAAGGAACTTTTGATAATATTGCCGCCTAAAAGACAGATGTTTGCGCCCGCGCACATTGCATCTATACTTGTGGCAACAGCAACTAAAAAAAGGCAATTTAAAGATAGACAAGAAGGTTTTTTTGACGAGCTGTTTTTTGCAGCATCATAAATAAATTTTAACCCTAAGCCAAGAAAAATTAAACCGGCAATCAAATTGGCAGCATTGTATATATAATCATAAATAACATCAGCAATAAAATAACCAAAATAAGGCATAAGAAACTGAAAAAAACCAGTAAAAAAAGCAAGCAGGAAAGAGTTTTTACACCTTTCAGAGCTAAATGCAAGCCCATAACCAAAAGAAACTATTGCCGCATCTATAGATAACGCGCAACCAAGCAGCATGATTTCAATATAATTCATAAAACAATTATATTATAAATTTTAATAACCATAACTCATTGCACTCGGTGAATATTCTCTCAAGTTACAAACAGAGTCCGGATTAAAAACAACAACGCAGCTGTGATACCCTCTGGAAAATCCGCAAGCCGCATCAATTCCTAAATCATTTACTATTAAATCTCTGCAATAGTCATTAAAAATCTTGTAAGGTGCCTCTGTTTTAACCATTGGAATATAATAAGGAACTTCACGAGAATAATCTTTGTCGGTAATATTCAAACCTAATAAATCTCTTAACTTTGTTGCACACTTACCGTTAATTTTGTCATAATAATCCGTCTTAAATCTTACAAATCTGCCTTTTGTACCGTCTTTTCTTTCTGAACGATGTACATCCGCCAAGAGCTTCGCAGAAGAATAATCATGCGCATCGCCTTCACTGAAAGCAAAATACATACCGGGACCAAATGCAGTTCTTGAACCTGCGGTCATGTCCGGTCCTTTTTCCAAAATATTTTGCATTGCTTCTCTTGAAGTCCCATGAAATAAATTAAGACAACCAGATTGTGCGGCACTCTCATCATCAACAGCATGCATATTTATAATATCTTTAATTGAACAAACAACTTGCTCACCATTAGGACCTTCAAATTCAAACACAGAATTATCTAAAGCATCTTTTATTTGAGGAATAACAACTCTTATCGGGTTATTTCTCTTATCTAAAACAAGATGACCTTCTGAATCCTTTTTAAATGTAGTGTATTTATCAATTATTTCTTTCATGTATTTTTGCTGCATTTCCCAGTCAGAAACATAAGCAGGCTTTAATACTTCTCCCTTAAAAGATACATCCTGTTTTATAGGGTTCGAATTTACATTTTTAACAGCAGAACAATAAGAATTAATTGAGTTTATATAATTTATTTTCATGCACACCACCTAACTTCGTAATTATATAAAACACTAAAAAATTATTTATTGCTATTTTAAAAAAATAATGTTTTAATTATCGAGAGCATAAACAGGCATAAACATGTACAAAATAACAATTCTTTTATTTACAACGGCACTAATTTCGATATTAGCCATTCTTTTTACTTTGCTGCTTTTAAGATATGCAAAATTAATATCAAAGCACAATGAATTATTAAAATACCTAAAATCGCTTTTAAATACTGTATCTTCAGCCAGATGGGGAAATTTGCAAATTAAGGCGCGCAAAGGACCTTCAATTTTAACCGAAGAAATTTCAAAAGGTCTTAATAGCCTGTTAGAAAGTATTTTAGACAGAGATAAAATGATACAGGAATACATCGAAAAAGAAAAAGAGAATAACAATATCAAAGAAGATTTCATTGCAATGCTCACACACGATTTAAAAGTACCGATAATAGCTCAGGACAACACTTTGGATTTGCTTTTAAATAATAAATTTGGACAATTAAGTGATGAGCAAAAAAACGCAATAAGAAACATAAAAATTTCAAATTCTGATTTAAGACATCTGGTAGAGTCTTTGCTTGACTCTCATAAATTTGAAAAAAAAGGATTTGTACCAAAAATTCAAGAAAATGCAGATTTAAGAGAATTTATTGATGATATAATTTCTCAGGCAAACTCAATTGCTTCTCTACATAATAAAATAATAAGATTGTATGACCATCTGGAACCGGATTATAAAATAAATACCGATATCTTTCTCTTAAGACGCGTAATTCAAAATCTCATATTAAACGCAATTTCTTACGGGATGAATTCCGATTACATTGACATTACAATTGAGAATAATGATACACACTACATAATAAGAGTAAGGGATTATGGTCTTGGAATCTCTAAAGAAAACATGGATAAAATCTTTAATAAATATTATTCCGCGGCAGAACTTTATTCAAAAGCAGGCATGGGATTAGGCTTGTATCTGTCGAACAAAATAATCAACACGCTTGGCGGTTCAATTCAAGTCGCGAGCGAAGAAAATAAAGGCGCAGAATTTAGCGTAATTATGCCTCAGGCAAAACATTGAACATTACTTAACTTTTACCTTTGGCACAACTGACATGCCCGGTACAATATTGTAATTTTCTTTATCTATAGGTTCATCAAATACAATTTTTACAGGAATTCTTTGGACAATTTTAACAAAGGAACCGACAGCATTTTCGGGAGGGAACATGCTTGATTTTGCACCCGAGCTTCTTTGAATAGAGTCGATTTTACCCTTAAATTTTTTATTGGGATAAGTATCAACCTTAATTTCAACAGGCTGACCCGCCTTCATATAACGCAGTTGATTTTCCTTAAAGTTAGCCACAACCCAAACATCATCGGGCACAATGGTAAACAAGGGTGAGCCTACATTTACATACATTCCTTCCTCAACTTTTCTTGCGGAAACAGTACCATCTTGAGGCGCATAAATCTTTGTATAAGAAAGATTTAATTTTGCTTGGTCACGCTGAGCCTTTAGTTCTTTTATTTCGGCATCGGCAACCTTTGAATTTTTTCCTTTAGACATAACTGCCTGTTCAGCGGACATTTGTCTTGCAAGAGCATTATCATATCTTGTTTGTGCAGCATCAAGCATTTGTTTTGAAACCGCACCGCCTTTATACAAATTTGTATATCTGTCCAAATCAGCTTTTGCAGCAGATATTTCTGAATTTGCAGCATTTCTTGCTACAATTGCATTTTTTTGCTCGAGCAGAGATTTTTCGTATTTTGCCTGTGCTTGTTCTAACTTAATTTCGTAATCAACCGGATCAATAACTGCAACCAAATCACCTTTTTTAACCCTTTGGTTATCATCAATGTGAACCTCTATAATTTGTCCTGAAACCCTTGGGGCAACCTGAACAGTAGTTGTTTCCACATAAGCATCATCGGTTGATTGATACTTCATTGAGTTATGTACAAAAAAAGCAGTTAAAACAAGAGCTATCGCACAAATTATAATTAATAGCTTTTTGTTAATTTTTTTTGTATCAGTATTCTTTGCATTGTTAATATTGTTTTCTTCAGCCATAATAACCTCTATATTTGTATTTCAACAAGTTGTGCTATTGAATCACGCATTTTTTTTAAAGAAGCACGCAAAATAAGTAAATCTTCATCATTAAATATTTTACACATTTTTTCATGATAAGGTTTAAATCTTAATATTAAACTTTCCAGCAATTCTATGCCACAATCTGTGATATTAACTTTTCTTACCAGCCTGTTATTTTTTGTGTCATTTGAACGCTCAACAAGACCCTTCTTTTCAAGTGAGTCCAATATTCTGCCGGTATTTGCTCTATCCTTCAAAATAAGTTTTGCCAAATCTCTCTGACATAAGTCCTGATGACAAGAAATAGTATCCAATACAATAAACTCCTCAGGTGAAACTTCGGAACAAATCTTATTAAAGAGTTGGACCAAAAGTGTTTTACAGTATTTTGAAGTTAACTCCATATCATAAGAAGGAGTATCAATATAGTGCATAAATGTAGGTTTTGATGTTTCAGTAGGCATACTTATTACTTTTTGTTGTAAAAAATACATGTTGCAAATGCAACAATGTTATGCTAGCATACTGTTATAGAAATTGCAATATCTAAAGGAAAATAAAGTGAAAAAGATTACAGCATTAACACTTATAGCCATGTTGTATCTCGGGATATATTCTCCCGTCTTTGCAATAAGCGAAAAAACAAACACAAGTTCAAACACCATAATAAGTGCCGAAAAATCCAAAAAAGAATGGGGTTTCTTTGGTAAAAAAGAAAAAAAGACAGAATTTAAAGCTAAAGCGGAATATATTAATACAGACTGGTGGAATAGCTTTCAAGACCCATATTTAAATGAATATATTGCTCGTGCGCTACAAAAAAACCATGATTTGAAAATAGCAACCATAAGTACGGAAGAATATTACCAAAACTACAAAATACAATTCGGCGCACAACTGCCGCAGATTGGCGGCGCTTTTGCACCCGCACTTATAAAATTGCCCGGTACAACAGAAACCGCGGGCGCCTTTGCACTGCCGGGTATTGTAAGTTATGAAGCAGACATATTTTTAAAGAACAGAGATAAAACCAAATCCGTACAAAAGCAATATCAAGCATCATTCGATGAGGAAAGGGCAATTTACATTTCAATTGCCTCTGCTGTCGGAACAACATATTTTAATATTGTCAGATTAGATGAAGCGATTAAACTTCAAGAAGAAATCAATAAACAAAGGCAAGAAATATACGACTTAATGCTTTTGAGCAATAGGGAAGGACTTATAAGTACATCAGACACAATAAAAGCAAATCAAGCACTCATAAAAGGAGAATGTGATTTAATAGAACTAAATAAACAAAGAGAAAAAGCATTAAATCAACTTGCGGTATTAATTGGTGAAAGCCCTGAAAATATAGCTTCCCTAAAAAGAATAAATTTGGATGAATTAATTGTTACAAACAAAATTCCCGAACAAATTCCATCCGAAATTATAGAAAACAGACCCGACTACTTAAAAGCGGCAAAAATGGTTGAAAAAGCAGGGATTGACATTAGAATAGCAAAGAAAGAATTTTTACCGACGATAAATCTAAGCGGACTTGCATTGTTCAACAGTACAAACTTTGGCAGCATTTTTACAACAAAAAATATGCTCTGGTCGCTTGGCGGCGCTGCCATACTACCTATATTTACCGGAGGACAGAGAATGGCAAACCTGCGATTAAAAAAGGCGCAGTATGAAAGGGTTTTACAAACCTACCTAAAAACAAACCTTGAAGCAATTCAAGAAGTAAACGATGCCATGGTCAGTGCAAGGCTTGATTGGAATAAATTAACTCAAACAATTAAACAACAAGAACTTGAAGAAAAAGACTACAATTACAATGAAATGAAATTTAACGAAGGAGTAATATCAAAGCTCGACCTGATACAATTCAAGGAGAATTTATTAAACATAAACCAACTTGTTGCGCAACAAAAAGCTGAATATCTAGTAGACTATATAGGTCTATACAAAGCTTGCGGCGCACAAATTTAAAATTTCAATTCCTTTTCAAATCCAAAGTCCGCAAACGCAACCCTTTCGGGTTGCGCATGGAAAAAGAGCCTGCATCAGAACCCCGCAGGCCCTTTCTTTATATACAAAATCGGGATGACAAGATTCGAACTTGCGACCCCCGCGACCCGAACACGGTGCGCTACCAAGCTGCGCTACATCCCGACATTATATTTAATTTTCAAACATGATAAGGATTATACCCTTGTCACCGAAGCCGTGCACATTTTTCAAAAAATCGGGACGACAGGATTTGAACCTGCGACCCCCTCGTCCCAAGCGAGGTGCGCTACCAAGCTGCGCTACGTCCCGAAAGTAAATATTAATTTGTCAATATACTCGACAGATATAATTCAATAATTGCATCAATCCATAAATATATTAGCAAAAAAAATTTTATTGGCAATATTTAATCCGTAAAGACATTTTCAAACGCATAAGACAATTTTGCACAATTCTTTTTATGCAGCACTCTTAGCGGATTTTTAAGAGCATAAGAAAAATCATAAAGTTCATTTTTACATTGGACCAATTCTTTAAACAAATCTAAATTAGAATCATTCAAGTAAGTTATATTTGCACTTACCCTAAATATAAAATCACTGAATGTCTGCCCTAATGCACAAAATTCTTTTTCATTATACATTTTACATGCCTGCTCTATTATTTGCAGTTTATAATTATCAAGCTTAACATCAGACATTAAAAAACTAATATCAAAAGCACTTAATACCTTAATTTTTGCAAGACGTTCAAAATATTTTAAGTTACATTTTTGCGCATTTGAAATTATTTCATTAATTTCGCTCTGAGAAAACCTAAACTTAGAATCAATAGAGTACTCGGTTGAAAAAACAACACAAGAAATTTTTTTTAAAAAACTTTTTAAACCCATATTTACTAACCTGTAAATCTAACCTATGTAGTAATAAAGTATTTTAACACACAAAAATTTACACTTTTTGAACTTTTATTACACAAAAATAAAAACTACCCGAATGTCCACTATACATGGGCCAATAAAGAGTTAACATAATTGTATATATAAAAGGGATTGGCAGATGGTATACACTCAAGCACAAAATGGCAATATTGTGGAAAATCTTGCACATGATTTAAAATCACCAATATTTTCACAAATTAGCGCATTAAATATATTGCTTAAAGATAAAAGTTTTTATTTTAATGAAACACAGCGGGAACTACTTAACGGGATATTAAGTTCAAACATATATATGAGGGATTTGGTTTTAAACATGTTATCCAATTTCAAAATGAAAAATTCAAAAATAAAACCCGAAGTGTGTGAGATAGAAAACACCATAAATTTTGCCGCCAAAAGCCTTAATCACATTTTTAAAGATAACAATCAAATACTTAAAATAAAAAACTCATGCAAAAGTCCTTATGCAGAATATGACGAAATTGAAATAAAAAGAGTGCTTATAAACCTGCTTTCAAATGCAATAAAATATTCAAATAAAGGAAGTGAAATAATACTTGAAACATATAATCAAAACGGCAATCTTGTTGTTAGTGTAATCAACAAAGGGCAAATATCATGTAAAGACCCAAATGATGTTTTTAAACCATACCTGACAAACTGCAAAGACAGCACAAAATGCAGCAACGGTCTTGGTTTATACATCTCAAAACAAATAATAGAAGCACATTTCGGTACTTTAAAAGTTGAAAATTTAAAAGATAACTATGTAAAATTCAGTTTTACAATCCCTGTAATCAATACAAATCTATAATTTTCAAGATAGATTTCTTTGCAAGTACAAAAATCTCATCCATCTGCTCTTTGTTAAAAGGTTCCCCCTCTGCTGTAGTCTGAAATTCGATAATTTTACCACTTTTTGTTAAAACAATATTAGAATCAACTTGAGCAGAAGAATCCTCTTGATAACACAAATCCACAATCACATTGTCATCACATATTCCGGCAGAAATTGCACCTATCGGTTCAATTATAGGATTTTGCACTAAAACACCCTCTGCAATCAACTTATTTATTAAATCGTTTAAAGCAACAAAACCACCACAGATAGAGGCTACACGAGTACCGCCATCAGCCTGTAAAACATCAGCATCTATTGTTATTGTTCTTTCGCCCAGTTTCTCCAAATCAATACAAGCTCTCAAACTTCTGCCGATTAACCTCTGAATTTCTTGTGTCCTACCTGATAACTTTGTTCGCTCTCTTTGGCATCTCACATTTGTCGAAGCAGGTAAAAGAGAATATTCAGCCGTGACCCACCCGCTTTTTTCCTCTTTTGGCATCCATTTTGGTTTACCTTCTTCGACACTTGCGCATACAAGTACTTTTGTATCACCAAATTCCACAAGCACAGAGCCTTTGGCATGTTTTATATAATTTCTCGTAAATTTAACACACCTTATTTCATCATTTTTTCTGCCGTCTATTCTCATATTACACCCCATTTTTAAAAATTATAGCACAAAAGGGTAATAAAAAATATTAATTTAAAAGCAAAATATTGGAGTTTCCGCCAATTTAAACAAACCAAAAAACGTTTATATTTTAATTATAAATCCTCAACTCTTCTGATTGCTTTATGCCCCCTAATTTTCAGGGGGTTTATTTTTATCATGCGGGCTCTTATACTGAATTTTTATATTATTCAACTCAAGCAAGTACTTTTTAAGCTCGGCAATATTTTCATTTTCACGTATCAAATCCTTATCCGGCAAAGGTTTAATGCTCTCAAGCTGAGTTTGAAAACCGCTTTTCTCATTCATTAAAGCTGCAACCAATAAATCAATATCACCAGCTTTTATGTTAGGATACTTATTTAAAATATCCGCTTCTCTTAAGCCTACATCAAAACGATAAAGCCACAAAAGGGTAAGTGCATCGCTTCTTGTAATATTTGTAACACCATATTGATGAGGAATATACATAATATCACCTTTGTTAGGAGAATGCCCCAAACCCAAAGAGTGACCTATTTCATGTACAATAGTGTGATAAACTTCGGCCTCATCCATATATTTATGATGTATTATACCGTCAGAAAGACCAATTTGAACTTCCGCGCTGTAATAATTACCTTTTTTATCATAATTAAAGTGGCACATGCCAAGGGATTTTCTATCTACTCGTTTCCATTCAATATTTATATTTGAATCGTAAAGACTTTGTACAATATTAAATGAAACAACCCCACCGGTAGCGCGAGTCCATGCATCCAATGCATTTTTAACCATTTGTTTATATTTATATGCTTCTTCAGCACCCTTGGAACGATACCAACGATACTGCGCAATATGAACATTTAAAGGCATAACACCGTCGGGCCAACGTGAAATTTTGCCCCCATGTAAAGAATGTTGCAGATATGTTATTCTTTTCATACAATAATAATAACATATTAATTTTAAGAGGAGACAATAAAATGAATATGATACAAATGATGCAACAAGCACAAAAAATGCAAAAAAAATTCAAAGAAACTCAAGACGAGCTTGCAAATATAGAAGTTAGCGGACAAAGTGCCGGTGGTGCTGTCGAAGTTGTATTCAACGGACAAGGAAAATTCAAATCAATAAAATTAAAACCGGAGGCAATTAATCCTGACAATCCAAGTTCAGTTGATGGCGAAACACTTGAAATGCTTGAAGATTTAATAATTGAAGCAATGACGAGCGCAACTGAAAAAGCAAACTCTCAAATGGAAGCTAAAATGAAAGCTATCACAGGTGGAATAAACATCCCGGGACTATTTTAATGGAATACACAAAACCTTTAGCAAAATTAATAGAATGCTTTCAAAAGCTACCTTCCATTGGTCCCAAAACTGCACAAAGGCTTGCCTTACATTTAATTAAAATGCCGGAATACGAAGTTGAAAAATTTGCACAAACAATGCTTGAAGCAAAAAATACAATTTCATATTGCGAAATTTGTTTTAATATGACAAGTCAAAGCCCTTGCGAAATTTGCTCAAATGCACTTCGTGACAAAAATACAATTTGCGTTGTATCAGAAACAAAAGACCTTATTGCTATTGAAAAAACAAATGAATACAAGGGAGTATATCATGTACTGCAAGGGTTAATTTCGCCAATAGAGGGTATAGGGCCGGATGATATAAGAGTTCGAGAGCTTTTAAACAGAGTTCATGAAAATAATATCAAAGAAGTTATTTTAGCTCTCAATCCTTCCGTAGAAGGCGAAGCAACAAGCCTTTACTTATGCAAACTTTTAAAGCCCTTTGAAATAAAAGTTTCTCGCATAGCATTCGGACTGCCTTTAGGTTCTGAACTTGAATATGCAGATGAAATGACACTTGTAAAAGCACTTGAAGGCAGACAAGAGCTTTAATATTAAGCAAATGTTAAAATATATTTTTTTTAATGTTATTTTTTTATGAAGTGTTAAGATATAGACATGCCTGAGATAAAAATAGACAAAGAAAAATGTAAAAGCTGCATGATATGTGCAAGTGTTTGCCCAAAAAAATTAATAAAATTAAACACCGAGCACACAAATCATGCAGGCAACAATTACGTAGAATTTTGTGATGAAAAAAACGAATGTCTGGGTTGCGCACTTTGTGCAATAAGTTGTCCTGATATGGCAATATATGAAGTATTAAAATAAAAGCGGAAAGATTATGTCAAAAATTTTAATGAAGGGGAATGAAGCCATAGCGCAAGCTGCAATAAATGCAGGTTGTATGTGCTATTTTGGCTACCCAATTACTCCGCAAAATGAAATAGGCGAATTTATGAGTTCTAAAATGATAGAAATCGGAAGAACTTATATTAGCGCAGAAAGCGAACTTGCAGCAATTAATATGCTTATAGGCGCAGGCTCTACAGGCACGCTTGCAATGACATCTTCATCGAGTTGTGCAATTGCCCTTATGCAAGAGGCAATTTCATCAATGGCAACCGCAGAAATTCCCGGAGTAATTATAAGCGTTATGCGTGCAGGTCCCGGACTTGGAGATATAACACCCTCACAAGGTGATTATTTTCAATCAGTAAAAGGCGGTGGCAATGGCGACTACAGAACAATAGTCCTTGCGCCATCCACCATAAACGAAGCGGTTATATTAACACAAAAAGCTTTTTATCTTTCAATGAAATACAGAAACCCTGCAATGTTGTTGGCAGATGGTATTTTAGGACAAATGATGGAACCTGTGGAAATGCCTTCAGGAAATGCTTTTGACAAAGTTGATACAGACGACTGGGCGCTTGATGGCATAGGGCATGGAGAAAAACAAAGAAAAGCAAGAAGCCTTATGTCGCTACACATGGGCGACAATATACTTGAAATGTTAAATCATAGAATATTTAAAAAATATGCCGAAATTGAACGCAACGAGATAATGTATGAAAATTATATGTGTGATGATGCTGAAATTATAATAACAGCATTTGGAACAGTTGCGCGTGTTGCCAAGTCAGCTGTAAATACCGCAAGGCAAAACGGAATAAAAGTCGGATTATTTAGACCTATAACACTCTGGCCATTTCCCGAAAAAGAACTTTATAAAACAGCATTCAACAAAAAGTGCGTTCTTGATATTGAACTTAATATGGGGCAAATGCTGCAAGATGTAAAAATTGCGCTTAACGGTTCCGTACCTGTTAAATTTTTCGGTAAAACAGGCGGTGCAATAATTAATTCAATCGAAATCTTAAATAAAATAATAGAACTGTCAAAAGAGAAGCAATATGAAACAAATCATACAAAAAGTTTTTAAAAGACCAAAAGCATATAAAGAAAATTACAACTACCCATTTTGCGCGGGTTGTGGGCATGGAGTTGTGTTAAGACTTATAGCAGAGGTACTTGAAGAACTTGGAGTATATGAAAACACCATTGCTACAGCATCTGTCGGTTGTTCCATAAATTTAGATAAATTTTATAATTTAGATATTGTGGGTGCTGACCACGGTAGAGCACCTTGTGTTGCAACAGGCGTAAAGCGTGCAAAACCTGATAAAATAGTTTTTACATATCAAGGTGACGGAGATGCGGCAACAATTGGCTTTAACGAGCTAATTCATACAGCTTTACGCGGCGAAAACATAACAACCATTTGTGTAAACAATACAAACTTCGGCATGACAGGCGGACAGGCAAGTGCCACAACAATTTTAGGACAAGTCACCGCAACTACAAAATATGGTCGCAACCCAAAAGTATCGGGCTACCCTGCCAGAATTTCCGAAATGATAGCAAATTGTGAAGGTGCGATTTATGTTGCGCGCGTTGCAATATTTTCACCACAAAGCATAATTAAAGCAAAGGCTGCAATTAAAAAAGCTTTTGAATATCAAATAAAAGGTTTGGGCTTTAGTTTTGTCGAAGTAATTGCGGCTTGCCCTACGGGATGGAAACTAAAACCTGTTGAAGCACTTAAATACATTAAAGACGAAGTAACCAAAGTTCATAAACTCGGTGTCTTTAAGGATTTAGCGGAAAGTATGGCTTAATATGGAAAAAAGTATTATAATTGCCGGATACGGCGGACAAGGAGTTTTATTTTTTGGCACCATTCTTGCTCAAGCAGCAATGACTGAAAATAAGTACACAACTTGGATACCTTCCTACGGCGCAGAAATGCGCGGAGGACATGCAAACTGTTCGGTTAAAATTTCTGACAATGAAATAGCTTCGCCCATAATAGATTATGCAGATTATGGAATTTTCCTAAACGATAAAGCAATGGAAAAATTCGAAAAATCAATGGCGCCAAATGCACTTGTAATAGGTAATTCCTCAATTATTGAAAAACATCCTTCAAGAGCAGATGTAAATTATTATATGACAAAACTGTCAGATGCCGCATCGGAAATTGAAGGGGGATTGCTAAATATTGTAACATTAGGTTATTTTCTTAAAAAAACAAATATACTGAAAAAAGAAAGTGCGCTTGAAGCAATTGAATTTGTTTCCAAAAAGAAAAACCCGTCATTTTTAAAAAGAAACATTGATTCGTTTGAAAAAGGTTACAATTTAAAATAGGCATATTTTTAAAATTAATAAATAAAAACGGCGGATTTAACCATCCGCCGTTAGTTTTATCCTTAATCCGAGATTAGAAGATAATCAATAATTCTTCACCCGGATTTAAGCTTGATGCATTAGATAAACTGGGGACAATTAAGTAAACAATCTCGTCACCAATTTCATAAATAACACCAAATACACCGCCGATTATATTTTTACAAGTATCAAATATACCTTTTCCAAGCGTGATAAATGAGCTACCAAATCTCTTAACGCCTGCAACCGGTTGTAAGCTTAGCGTATCAACAAAAGTATCTGATAATTCATCGCCAATTTCTTCAACTCCGTTTGCGGCAATATTAACACCTGTGCCCACAGTTCTGCCGGACACACCTATAATTCTTGCTGCAGCAGAGAAAGGTGCACCAAACAATCTTGCTAAGAAGTTTGGATTTTTAATTTGTTGCGCTTGTGCTTCAGTAATATTTTTTGGAAACTCAACAACGCAATCGCCGTTTTTAATTTCTAAAAACTTAACTTTTATAAATCCCGGATTTTTTAATCCCGGACGTTTCAGCGCAACAACTTCACCCTTAACTTTAGAACCTGCGGGGAATACATTGTTATTAATTTCAACTTCTTTAGTTGTAACAGCGGCAAATTTTTGTCCGATATTTGAAGTTTTTGCACTAATTCTATCTGAAAGTTTAATATTCAAATAAACCGGTTTGTAAGATTTAACACAATCCGGCGCAAATTTATCTTTAGCAATTTTTCCATTTGCAGTAGCAAAATTAGTTCTTAGTGTACCAATCAAATATGCAACTTGTTCTTTTGAAAGATACATATCATCGTTAACCCTTTTTGGATCGGGAACTTGTTCTAAAAGTTCGGAATTAACAACTTCTTTTGTTGCACCTACAGCCCAAGAAGGGATGTATTCGATTGTCTTACCGTTAAATTCGGGAACCAAAAGACTTTTATCTGTAGGAACATCAATTAATTGAGCAACTACAGCAAATACTTCAGCTTTTGTAATAGGTTGGTCGGGCTTAAATGTTTTATCCGGATAACCAATCATAACACCTGCATTTGTTGCACGTGCAATCCATTCATTTGCCCAATAATTGGCAGCAACATCGGAATATTTTTTTGTTTTTCCTGCAGGTTTAACATCAAAACCTTCAGACAAGACAACTGCCATTTCGGAACGCAAAATCGGCATTTTCGGATTAAACAATTCGCCGCCGCTTCTTTCTTTAATTAAAGAAAGAACATCTCTTGCCCAAGAATCAACATAGGCAGAATCTTTATTTTTAATTCCGATTCTGTTTTTTGTTTTATAAATTTTACCGCCTGTTTGATAAACTTTGTTACCGTCCACATAAGTTTGCGCTTCTGCATTAAATAATGTAGGGTGTGCATAACCTTCAATTTGACCTTCTTTGCAAGGACCTGCAAATACAGCGGTTGCACTTAGTGCAATTACCAAAACGGAAGCTGCAAAAAGTTTTTTAATCTTTTCCATCGGTTCTCCTATTCTTTTAATCAACCCGTATTTTTAAAATACATACAACGCAGTTATTATGAGCCAAAAATGGCAAAAAGTCAAGAAAATCAAGACGTTATGTAAAGTTTTTAAAATGGTTTAATTATTAAAATTATTGAAATTGAGCGTATTTTATGTGATAATTTTTAAACAAAATACTATATTTAACGGAGAATAACATGTCATTAAAAATTGCGGTAACGGGCGCACTCGGAAAAATGGGACAAGAGGTTGTAAAAGCGGTTATTGCCGACAAAGATTGCGAGCTTGTTTGTGCAATCGATAAATTTAACTTAGGATTTAATGTATATGGTGATGTTGCCATAGAAGGTGATATAAAAAAAGCATTCGAGCTAAAAAAACCGGATATTGTAATAGATTTTACACAACCTGATACAATTTTTGAAAATATAAAAACATATATAGAACTGGGTGTAAAGTCCGTTATCGGTACAACAGGTCTAACGACAGAACAATTAACACAAATTGAAAAACTCACAAAAGAAAAAAATACAGGCTGCTTTATTGCGCCAAATTTTTCCACAGGTGCAATACTTATGATGAAATTTGCACAACTTGCGGCAAAATATTTTAATAATGCTGAGATTATTGAATTTCACCACAATCAAAAAAAGGATGCCCCATCTGGCACGGCAATTAAAACAGCCGAGCTTATGGCAAAAGTAAATTCAAACTTTAAAGAAGGAAATTGCGAAGAAAAGGAACTAATAAAAGGTTCAAGAGGGGGGAATTTTGAAAAAGCTGAAATTAATATACATTCTGTCAGAATGCCCGGTTTTGTAGCATCTCAAGAGGTAATTTTTGGTTCTATGGGGCAGACACTCAAAATTAGACATGATTCAATTAACCGCGAATGTTATATGGGCGGAGTTTTAATGGCTGTTAAATATTTAGCTGAAAATAATAATTTCACGTATGGATTGGAGAACATTTTATGACAAACAAAAAACCCAACATTGCCGTTTTAGGCGCATCCGGAGTAGTGGGCAGGGAAATCTTAGGGATACTTGCCGAAAGCAACATTGAATTTAATGATATAAAATTTCTTGCCTCAAAGCGTTCTGCAGGTAATAAAATCGAATTCAAGGGCAAGGAATATACAATTATAGAAGCAACACCTGATGTTTTTGAAGGAGTAAATGTTGTTTTGGCATCTGCCGGAGGCTCTACAAGTTTAGCTTTGGCGCCTGAGGCGGTTAAAAGAGGTGCCGTATACATTGATAATTCAAGCGCATTTCGCATGCAAGAAGATGTTCCGTTAGTTATCGCAGGGGTTAATGATGAAGATTTAAAAAAACACAAAGGCATTGTTGCAAATCCCAATTGCTCAACATCTCAATTAATGCTAGCTCTTAAACCTTTGGACGATTATGCAAAAATAAAAAGACTTATTGTGTCAACATATCAGGCGGTATCAGGTGCAGGGCTTGCCGCCATTGAAGAATTAACCGATAATACAAAAACCAATTTAATAGGCATGCCTTATGATAGCAAAGCATTCAAACATGAAATAGGTTTTAATGTAATACCGCAAATTGACGTATTTTGTGAAAATGGCTACACAAAAGAAGAAATGAAGGTCACAAACGAAACCAGAAAAATTCTTCATTTAGATAAGTCAGTACCGATTTCATGTACAGCGGTTAGAGTTCCCGTATATATCGGTCACTCTGAAGCAGTAAGCATTGAATTTGAAAAGCCGATTGATGCAAACAAAACAAGAGAAATCTTAAAAAATGCATACGGTGTAAATGTTATAGATGACCCCGAGCATTATGCATACCCGACACCAAAGGATGCAGCAGGAAAAGACCCTGTATTTGTAGGCAGAATAAGAAAGTCAATAGCATTTGATAATGGTATTGATTTCTTCTGTGTGGCAGATAATTTAAGAATAGGTGCCGCCTTGAATACGGTAAGGCTTGCACAAAAAGTTATTGAAATGGGTCTTTATTAAGGAGAAAAAGTATGACAATCAGATATGATGCGGGCGAAGTTATTACAGCTATGGTCACTCCGTTTAACGAAAAACGGGAGATAGACTATCCTGCTGTTGAAAAACTTGCAAAACACCTTGTAAAAACAGGGTCGGATGCAATTTTGGTTGCCGGTACAACAGGTGAAAGTCCGACACTAACCCATGAAGAAGAATATGAACTTTTATATGCCGTAAAAGGCACGGTTAGCGGAAGTGCAAAAGTCATAATGGGTGCAGGTTCAAACTCAACAAGAACCGCCGTAGATGTAACAAAAAAAGTTGAAAGCCTTGGTGCTGATGCGATTTTATCTGTAGTTCCATATTACAACAAACCAAATCAACAAGGCATGATTGAACACTTTGGCGCAATAGCAAAAAGTACAAATCTGCCAATAATATTATATAATATACCTTCGCGCACAGGAGTAAATATGTTGCCGCAAACCGTTGCTTTTCTTGCAAAAGAATACTCAAATATTGTTGCGCTAAAGCAATCTAATTCAGATTTAGATTTAATATCGGAACTCAAAGCACAATGCCCAAAGGATTTTGCAATATATTGCGGTGATGACAGCTTAACACTTCCAATGCTTTCATTGGGCGCACATGGTGTTATTTCGGTGGCTTCCCATGTTGTTGGTGAAGAAATTAAATCTCTAATTCATAATTACAAATCAGGGCAAGTAAAAGCAGCAAGAAATATGCATCAAATGTTATTTCCTTTATTCAAAAAACTGTTTATGGCGCCTAATCCGGTGCCTGTCAAAGCGGTTTTATCGAGATTAAAAATGATTGAAAACTACGTAAGGCGCCCTCTTTTTGAATTAAACGAAATAGAACGCTCTGAGCTTTTTGATTGTTTAAACGAAGTTCTTGAAGCACTCAAAAATAATTAACGAACAGCCTCCTTAAAGGGGAGGCTGTTTTACACTAAATCCCTCAACTTTTTAATTTGATCGCGGATTTGTGCCGCACGTTCAAAATCAAGAATTTTTGCAGCTTTATGCATATCTTTTTCAAGTTTATTTAATAATTTTGGTAAATCTTTTCTATTGATATTAAATTCGCTCATTTGCTCTGCAACAATATCTTCAAAACTCCGATAGCTCGCAACAAGGCTCAAAAGGTTATTTTCAATTGATTTTTTAATGGTTTTTGGAACAATGTTATGCTCTTTATTAAAAGCGATTTGCATTTTTCTACGCCTGTTTGTTTCGTCTATTGCAATCCTCATAGAATCAGTAATCTTATCTGCATACATTATTACATGTCCTGCGGCATTTCTTGCACTCCTGCCTATTGTTTGTATTAAAGATGTTTCGCATCGCAAAAAACCCTCTTTATCAGCATCCATTATTGCCACAAGCGAAACTTCCGGTATATCCAAACCTTCTCGTAAAAGATTAACTCCGACAAGTACATCGAATTCTCCAAGCCTTAAATCGCGCAAAATTTCAACACGTTCAAGTGACTGAACGCCACTGTGCAAATACCTTACACTTATGCCTTGCTGCAAAAGGTATTGCGTTAAATCTTCAGCCATTTTTTTTGTAAGAGTAGTAACAAGTACGCGCTCTTTTTTATCTGCAGTCTTTTTTATCTCCATCATTAAATTTTGAACTTGTCCCTCTGTTGGTCTTACGTCAATTTCGGGGTCTAATAACCCAGTAGGACGAATTATTTGTTCAACAATTTGAGAAGAATTATTTCTTTCAAAATCCGAAGGGGTTGCCGAAATAAATATTTTCTGACCGATTTTATCCCAAAATTCGTCGAAAGTCAGGGGGCGGTTATCTTTTGCACAAGGAAGTCTGAAACCATAATCAATAAGCACCTCTTTCCTTGATTTATCTCCGAAATACATACCTTTTAGTTGGGGTAATGTCACATGTGATTCATCTATTACAACAAGAAAATCTTTTGGAAAATAGTCTAATAAAGTTGCCGGAGGGCTGCCGGAAGGGCGACGTTCGATTATTCTTGAATAGTTTTCAATACCGGAACAATAGCCCATTTCTTTTATCATTTCCATATCATAATGCACGCGCTGCTCAAGCCTTTGCGCTTCAACCAATTTGTTTTGAGCTCTAAGCTCACTCAATCTTTGTCTTAATTCAAGATTAATAAGCCTGATTGTTTCTTCCATATCATCATCATAAGCAAGATAATGAACAGCAGGATATATAACAGTTTCGGGTATGTTATCCAAAACTTCACCCGTAACAGAATCAATTCTTGAAAGCTTTTCTATTTCATCGCCAAAAAAATAAATTCTCGTTATGATTTTTTCATAGCTTGGCATAATTTCGACAATATCGCCACGAGCACGGAATGTAGCACGTTTTAGTTCAACATCATTTCTTTCATATCTGGTTGAAACAAGATGAGTCAAAAGTTCTTGGCGAGAAATTTCCTGTCCGACTTTTAAAGTAATAGAACCCTTAAAATAATTTTCGGGCAATCCCAAACCATAGATACAACTAACCGATGCAACAACTATAACGTCGTTTCTTTCATATAAACTGCGAGTAGTGTTATGTCTTAATCTGTCTATCTCATCATTAATTGTTGCCGATTTTTCAATATAAGTATCCGTCCTTGGAATATAAGCTTCCGGCTGATAATAATCATAATAGCTTATAAAATATTCAACCGCATTATTTGGAAACAGTTCCTTAAATTCATTATACAATTGCGCTGCAAGTGTTTTGTTGTGAGCTATAACAAGTGTTGGCTTTTGCACCTGTTCAATCACGTTAGCAATTGTAAAAGTTTTACCGCTTCCTGTGACACCAAGCAAAGTTTGATTTTCAAAACCATCATTAATACCCTGCACAAGAGATTTAATTGCATAAGGCTGATCTCCGGCAGGTTTATGTTGCCAAATCAATTGAAACCTTTTATTAATCATACTAATATTTTACATCAATAATAATCAGCTTAACAATTACAAAAACAAGTACACAAAAACGATAAACTTAAAAACATTTGCCGTCTATATACTTCGTATCATCAGGGACATCTTTTGTGACAACCGAACCCGCTGCAATCATGGCATTTTTTCCAATCGTCACCCCGGGCAATATTGTTACATTCGCGCCAATGCTCGCCCCCTTTTTAATTATAATCGGATATAACTTGAAATTTTTATTTTTTGATTTAGGATATCTGTCATTACAAAAAACCACACCGGGACCTATAAATACATTATCCTCAATTGTAAGTCCGTCATACAAAAAAACACCATTTTTAATTGTAACATTATCGCCAATTACAACATCATTTTCAATAAAGCAATTAGAACAAATATTGCAAAATTTACCTATCTTCGCTTTTGGCAAAATTACGCAGAATTGCCATATATTTGTATCTTCGCCTATATCTTTACTTTGAACATCAGACAAAGGGTGTATCATACAAAAACCATAAATAAGACAAACACGAGGTAATTATAACAAACAGAATATAATTTTGCAAACCAATATCGACATATTAACATTCGTTATTAATTTCATATATATCTTCAGGAAAAACAAATATACAATTCTGTTTTTTTAAAAATCTTACAATCTTTTTGAAATTATAAAAATCCCAAAAATTCCATGCATTGGGATGAGCCTGTAAAACAAATATTTCTTTCTTATGATTATTAAAATTGGATTTAAATTTGCTATAATTTGGCTTAAAAAGAGGTATTTCCATCATAATGTCATATTCAAAGTTAATTCCGGAAAAATTTTTATCTCCATAATACCAGTAGCGAATATCCGAAACGGATTCCAAAGCCTTTGATGTTAAGTCATTATAAGCATTGCAAGGCGCACCAAAAGTTTTTAAAATTATACCCAATCTGTTATTTACTACATCTTGTGTATCACAAATGTGCTTTAATTGCTCTGAGAGTGTTAAATTTTTAAACTCACCAAGTTCATGGGTAAAACCATGATTCCAAAAATTATAAAGTCCGGATTCATAGGCATTTTTACACCACAACAAATCTTTATCACTGATATTTACAAAAAATCTGCCTACAATACCCCAATTAACCTTGATATTTTCTTTTTTAACGATTTTATCAAGTTTTTTTACATTCTTTAAAACACCGAAAAAATCATCGAGTTTTAGAATAACTTTTTTCTGCAATATTAAACTCCAAAAAATAAAAAATGCGTCTGATGCGATTCGAACGCATGACCTATCCCTTAAAAGGGGAGTGCTCTACCTGCTGAGCTACAGACGCAAATTAACTTATTCAATTATCATACCTATAGCTCAGCAGGTAGTTTGTGCGGACGTTGCCGCTAACCTCGCTACGCTCGTTTATTGAGCTACAGATGCAAATTAAATTTTCAAATATGAGAAAAATTCCTCACTGCTTAATAAATATAGCAAGAACAAAATTCCTCGTCAAATACTTTTTTAAAAAAATTATTAGCCTTGTATACATAGCCAATCGGGTTTTTTAAAAAATTAAAATTCGTATAATATTGTAACTATACACAAGAAAGGGATAAAAATGAAAAAAACTTTATTAGCTCTTGCTGCAACGGTTTTAATATGCAATTGTACACTTGCTGCACCATGCAGCATAAATGTGCCATGTGAAACAAAAACACCTTGCAAACAGCAATGTAAACAGTATAACGCACCAAAAGGATGCGAACAAGAAAAATGCAATACAACTTGCGACGAATCAACAAGCGAAAAAGTTGCAAAAAATGATAACGAATGCTTTTTTGACAATGAATTCGCAAAAATGAAAAAAGTCTTATGCTTAAGTCCACAACAAGATTCTGCCATAGATTGCATTTATGACAAATACAAAAATCAAATGCAAATTTTGCACGACCAAGCAAAATGCAGACAAGAAAAATTATGCAGCATGATTAACAGTTGTGCATCAAAATCAGAAATAAGAGAGCAAAAAGATGAACTTAAGGAAATAAGGAACGAAGCAAAAGAACAATATAAATGTTTTTCAAAAGAAATAAAAGCGCAATTATGCAAAGACCAAATCAGATGTTTCAACAAATTCCATCGTATGGAAAAAAAGAAAATGAAACAGTTAACAAAATATTGTATGCAACCTCATTTCCCTTGTGATTGTGAATGCAAAATGTATAGCGCGTGCGGTTGTGACTAAAAATCGCCCATAAAGGGCGATTTTTTTATGATAAATTATCGACAAGAATTTTAATTGTTGCAATTTCCGAATTTATTTCCTCGACTCTTGCCTTTGTTTGTTCAACAACTTCTTTTGGTGCAGAGGAAACAAATTTATCGTTTTTTAATCTTGCCAGTAAAGAATTGAGCTCTGCTTCAAATTTTTGAATTTTTTTGTTTTGCCTTTCAATTTCTTTTTTAATATCAATCAATCCTTCCAAAGGTACAATGATTTTTGTTTCTGCAACAACACAGTAAGCACAATGTTTGTCGTCAACAACGCCTGACACAAAATTAACATTCTCAACATGGGCAAGCCTTTTTATGTATGGAATGATTTGCTCGAACAATTCTTTATTTCCATCAATTTTAATATTAATTTTTGCACCCGCAGGAATATTAAAGCCAGCACGCAAATTTCTCAATGACTTAATGGCTTCAAACACAATTTCCATTTGTTGCGCCTGCTTAGTAAAATCAAAATCATTACGATACTGTGGAAATTCAGATTTCATTAATGCAATTTGCGATTTTTCAACAGGCATCATTTGCCATATTTTTTCGGTAATATGAGGCATTATAGGATGTAAAAGTTTTAATGACTGTTCCAAAACATAAGTTAAGACCGCCTCATTTTTTTCTATTTTAGAAAGCTCGACGTACCAATCACAATAATAATTCCAGAAAAAATCATACAAAACTGATGCTACCTCACCAATTCTGTAATTTTTAATATTGTCATTTACTTCTTTCACAACATTATTAAGAGAATTTAAAATCCACTTATCGGCAATAGAAAGTTTTGTTAAATCAAGCTTTAAATCTTTAGCTGTCTTTGTTAAATTCATAAGAACAAAGCGCGAAGCATTCCAAATTTTATTTGCAAAATTTCTGCCATACTCAAATCTTTCATTTGAGAGTTTTATATCTTGCCCGCCATACGTACACAAAGACGTTAAAGTAAAACGCATTGCATCACAACCGTACTTTTCGATAATTTCAACAGGGTCTATAGTATTACCTTTAGATTTGGACATTTTTTGTCCATTTTCATCTCTTATGAGCCCATGGATATATACAGTAGAAAATGGAGGTTTTTTTGTAAATTCCAAGCCCATGGTAATCATTCTTGCAACCCAAAAGAAAATAATATCAAAACCGGTTACAAGAGTTGTTGTAGGATAAAACTTTTTAAAATCATCACATTCGGTATCAGGCCAGCCCATAGTTTCAAAAGGCCATAACCCCGATGAAAACCAAGTATCTAAAACATCAGTGTCCTGATTATAATTTTTCGGGTCCGGATTTTCCAAGGCAACAACCATTTCCCCTGTTTTTTTGTGATAATACGCAGGAATTTGATGACCCCACCATAACTGGCGGGAAATACACCAGTCGCGTATATTTTCCATCCACATTAAATAATTCTTTTCCCATCGCGAAGGAACAAATTTAATTGAACCATCCTTAACTTTTTCTATGGCGGCTTTAGCCAAAGGTTCCATCTTTACAAACCACTGCTCTGATAAAAGCGGTTCGATTGTTGTATTACAGCGCTGGCATTTACCTACAGCATGAGGGTGTTCTGTGATACGAACTAAAACCTGATGATCGCGAAGCATTCTTATTGTTCTTTCGCGCGCATCATATCTGTCCCTGCCATGTAACTCGGGATGAACCTCGCTGCATGCAATCATTTTTCCTTGTTCATCAATTACTTTTATAGATTTTAAATTATGGCGTCTGCCAACTTCAAAATCGTTAGGGTCGTGCGCAGGAGTAATTTTTAGTGCGCCTGTTCCAAAACTTTTATCAACATATTCATCTGCTATGATTGGTATTTCACGACCCGTTAAAGGCAAGACACACTTTTTACCGACCAAATCTTTATATTTATAATCATTTGGATTTACCGCAACTGCAACATCGCCAAACATTGTTTCGGGGCGAGTGGTTGCTATAACAATAGCGCCCATTTCATCTTTTAGAGGAAAGGAAATTTCCCACAATTTGCCGTCCTCATTTTCATATTGCGTTTCAATATCTGAAATTGCACTTTGGCAACGAGGGCACCAATTTACAATATACGAACCTTTATAAATCAACCCTTTATTATATAAATCAACAAAAACTTTTTTGACCGCACGCGAACAACCCTCATCAAGCGTAAAACGTGCACGGGACAAGTCAAAAGATGCACCTAATTTTTTAAATTGGTTTAAGATTTTACCCTTGTGGTCATTAGCCCATTCCCAAGTAAGTTTTACAAACTCATCACGCCCCAAATCATGTCTTGTTTTGCCATCTTTAGCAAGTTGCTTTTCAACAACGTTTTGAGTAGCAATTCCCGCATGATCACACCCAGGAAGCCAAAGAGCTTCATACCCCGACATTCTGTGGTATCTGGTTAAAATATCTTGCAAAGTACCATCAAGCGCATGTCCCATGTGGAGTACGCCCGTTACATTAGGAGGAGGAATGACAATAGAATAAGGTTCTTTTTTGGATTTGTTATCTGCTTTAAAACATTGATTATCTTCCCAAAATTTATAAATATCATTTTCTATCTCTCTTGCATTATATGTTGTTGCCATATTTTGAGCTTGCGAATTATCCATTTTATCCTCGAATTTAAACTACAAAAATAATTTATCACAAAAGTATTAGCCCATAAAGCTTATTATTTTTTATGCAAAATTTTATTAATCTTTTTAATATGAAAAAAGTTGCAACAACACTTTTCTTTATAATGCTATGTTTTTTTAATAACCTGACGACATTTTCAAAAGAAGAACAGGTTGATAAAGAAATAGGGCTAAATTCTACATTTAACGACTGTTTAAAAGACGTGAATGTTGAGGAAGAAGTAAAAATATACCTTGGAGATGAACCTGTTTATGTAGATTTAAAAGAATGTCTTGATATAGCTCTTTTATATAATTTCTTTCTTAAAAGTGCTAACTATGATTACACAAGAGCAAAATGGGAATATAAAAATTCATTAACAAATTTTTTGCCCGATGTAAGTGCAAGCAATTATTCAATATTTTACAGCGGTCAAGTACTTGTAGGGGCAGCTTTATTGGAAAATTTTAATGAACTTGCATTATCAACATACGTTAGAGGAACACATTATTTAACCAAAGGCGGAGAGCAAATATTTGAAGCACTTTCAAGAAAAAATATTAAATTTGCTCAAAAGCATAATTTGGAATTTACAAGAAGCGAAGTATTATTATATTGCGCACAATACTACTACGAGCTTTTGAGAACAAAACTGGGAATAGAAATTTATCAGAAAAACTATAAAGAACGCTGTGCACAGCTTGTACAAACAGAAAATCTTATGAATGCGGGTTTAGGCACAAAATTTGATGTAATTCGTTCAAAAACAGAATTGGCACAGGCAAAGCAGAACTTATTGGATGCATTGCAAGAGTTTAGGCTTGCACAAGCAAAATTAGCAAATGTTATGGGGGTTGAAATAACAACTTGCCTTATGCCAATTGAAATGGAAGCACAAATATACACTTTAATAGAAGAAAACAAAACAATTGAGGATATGTACAATATTGCTTGCTCGTGCAGAGAAGATATTAAAAAAATACGTTCGCAAATAAAAGCTCTAAAAGAACAAAAGAAAATGATTTATACACAGTTTGTGCCAAAGCCGAGAATAATAGTACAAGAACAATGGCAAGGAACGGCAAAAGCGGGATTGGGACCGGCAATTGTACTTGGCGCTTACGTCGATTGGAATTTAGGACAAAACATGGGCTTTGGTACCATCACACAAGCAAAAGCTAAACAAGCTGAAATTGATAAAACAATTGTAGATTTAGAACAATCGCTAAGAGATATAAAAGAAAGTATATTAAAAGATTATTACGAATCAAAAATATCTAAGGACAGGATAAAAATTTCAAACGAACAAACAGATTTTGCAAATCAAAGTGTAAAATTGGCAGAACTAAGACTTGATGCAGGGGAAGGGATATTAATTGACGTAATTCAAGCGCAAACGTTTAAAACCAGAACAAGAATCGAGCTTGTAAATTCAATTATACGTTATAACATAGCACAAGTACAAATGCTCTTTGACAGTGGAATAATATCAAAAGATGAGATATTGAAAGCATATAAACCGTAAAGAAATGTAAAGTTTTATATAAATTGTAGCAAATACACTATTTCAGGAAACCTATACAAGTAAAATCTAACAACCCTAAATACATATTAACACGATGCCTGCCTCCAAAAAAAGCAGGCTTTTACTTTTTATCAGATATATTATATAATTTTATAAAGGGAGTTATGATGGATTTTAACGCACTCACAAAACTATCTTACGGTATGTACGTAGTAGGCACAAAAGACAATGAACGCTTTTGCGGATGCATTGCAAATTCGCTTATTCAAATAACTGCAGAGCCCGCTACGGTCGCGCTGAGCATAAATCACAATAACTATACAAATGAATGCATAAAAAATACAAAAAAGTTTTCAATATGTGTACTTGGAGAAAAGACAAACCCTATAATCATAGGTACTTTTGGTTTTAGAAGTGCACGTGACGTTAACAAATTCGATAATACGGAATATAAAGTAATTAATGATTTACCGATATGTCAAGACAGTTGCGCATATTTGCTTTGCGATTTAATAAACACGGTTGAAACCGCTACGCATACAATTTTTATTGCACAAGTAACACAGTGTGAAACAATAAAAAATGACATCCCCATGACATACGCATACTATCATAATGTAATTAAGGGCAAAAGCCCAAAAAATGCGCCGACTTATATTGCAAATTAATTTTGTTAAGTATTGTAACAAAATTAGTATATACTGAATTTATACATTTTATATTGTTTTTATATAGTTGTAGGACAAATGGAAAGAATTACAAGAGGAGAATTATTATGAGTCTCAGCGCAAGTTCAGGTCTTGTTTTAGCTAGCCATAAAAATAACTTTATGCCGCAACTGACTAAAACAAATGAAAAACATCATGATAACAATATTGATCATGACTTAAAAAAGAAAAAGGAAGAACCGCAAAAAGTTAATCCGTTTAACATTTCGCAAGAAGAATTAAATTCACAAATGGCAGCACTGACAAAGCCCGTAAAATCTACATCTACAGAAACACTGGGTACAATGGCATACAACAACAGCGGTGCAGAATCAGCCGGAACAATGGCTAAAGCAAACAACATAGCAAATTTTAGCTGTCTGGCTTAAATTCAAATAAAAAATCTCTCTTAAAATAAGGTGGTAAAAATGAACGAAAATAGATTTACTAATTATCTGCTTTGTTCAATATTAATATTGACAACAGCAATGTTTAGCTGGACCTTTATTTATATTAATCAAATAGCAATAAATTCAACAAATACTCCGATAGTATCGGCTTTTGATGCATAATCTGAATATAAATAAAAAAACACCCTCTTTTAGAGGGTGTTTTACTTTAAAAGGCTTATTTTTTTTCTACTCGTATAGCATTATCCGGACAAACAAGTTCGCATGTGCCGCAACCAATACATTCATCACGATTAGGCTCAACCGCAGGAGTTTGGTATATACCCACTTCTTTTGACCAGTTCAAGCATTTTTTTGGACATTTTACTATGCAAAGACCGCAGCCCTTACAATAATCAGTATATAAATGCCAATCAGCCTTACCTTTTGCAACATCATTTACCGTTATTGCTTTATGTTTTGTTGTCATATTAAACACCTGCTTTCTGTATTAAACCCATACCCATTTCAAGAGCTTTGTAGTTAAGTTCTCTTAACTCGGGTTTTGCATCGAATTTTTTACCCAATGCCATTTCCATAGCATTTTTAATGTCACTTAATTCAAGCACATTTGTTGCGCTCAGCAGAACACCGAGAACAATAATATTAAATACCCTTGCACTCAGCTGTTCATTAGCGATTTTATTTGCCTCTACCGAAATGATATTTTTTGCATTACAAACAGGTTTTTTTGTACATACCGAAGAATCATAAATAACGGTTGAATTTTCGTTAACGTATGTACAGCATCTGTCAATTGCACGATCAGACAACATAATTACAATGTCACCCTTTGAAAATCTCGGCTCGCCGATTTTTTCATCTGCAATTTGACAAAAAGCAATTGAAACACCACCTCTTTGTTCTACACCAAAGTTAGGAATGTAAAGAATCTCTTTACCTGCTTCATAACCCGCTTCGACAAGGATTTTTGCTATACTTTGAACACCTTGTCCGCCTTCGCCTGCTAAAACTATTCTTGTTCTTGCCATATTATTACTCCAATCCTTCTCTTTGGACAAATTCTTTAACTTCAAAGAATTCTTCCATAGTTTTTAATCT